>JAUYIO010000092.1 GCA_030688225.1 Nanobdellota archaeon | reverse complement strand
CAGGAATAAAACTTGACATTCCAGGATTCTTGTTAATAGATACTCCTGGACACGCAGCATTCACAAATTTAAGAAAACGTGGCGGCTCCCTCGCCGATTTAGCAGTTTTAGTTATTGATATAAACGAAGGAATAAAACCACAAACTGCCGAAGTAATTCAAATTTTAAAGCACAACAAAACACCATTTTTAATTGCGCTTAACAAAATTGACAATGTTTCGGGTTGGAGAACACAGCGAGAAAAAGGATTACGAACATCAATTGAATCCCAACAAATAAATATATTCACAAACTTTCAAGAAAAATATATGACAATAATTGGCTCTCTAAATTCTTACGGTCTCGACGCTGATTTGTATTATAACATTCAAGATTTCACAAAAAAAATTGCACTTGTCCCAACATCTGCAAGGACCAGAGAAGGAATTCCTGAATTAATTTTAACAATTTGCGGCTTGTCACAAAAATATCTTTCAAATAAATTAGAACTACATCAGGACGCAAAAGGAGTAATGCTTGAAATAAAAAAAGAAAAGTCAATCAACTACAACGAAGCAATTCTTTACGACGGCATTTTAAACCGTTCATCTGAGATTGCAGTTTCAAATCTTGAAGGAGATCCAATCATAACAAAAATAAGAATTCTAGAAGAAATTGAACCGTTAAAATCTAGATTCAAAGCGAAAGAAACCGCAATTGCATCAACAGGAATTAGGATGCAATTGGTTGAAAAAGCTGAGTTTCTACCGGGAATGCCTTTCCAAGTTTACAAAGGGAATTTAGAAGAAATAAAATCTCAATTCAAAAAAGAAATTTCCGAATCAATAAAAACAGATAAGCAAGGCATAATTGCAAAAGCCGATTCTTTAGGAAGTTTAGAAGCACTCCTTGTTCTTTTAAAACAAAACAACATTCCAATAGTAAAGGCAGGAATCGGTTCTATAAACAAATCAGATGTTATATCGGCTAAGGCAAATTTAGAAATAAATGAAATTGATGCAATAGTAGTTGGCTTCAATGTAACTCCTGACGAGGACGCGCACGAACTTGCAAAAAATTCTAATATCAAAATATTATCGGAAGAAATAATCTACAAATTAATAGAAAATCTTGTTGAACTCCGAAATAAAAAAGCAAATGAAATAGAAAAAGAAAGACTCA
>JAUYIO010000065.1 GCA_030688225.1 Nanobdellota archaeon | reverse complement strand
GTTTTGAGCTTTACTGACAGAAATATTGATTATGCAAGGCAGGTTGTGAAGAAACTTGGAGAAAACATTCCGGGATTGAGAATGGACGCAGATTTGAGAAGCACAACTGTTCAATCAAAAGTAAAAGAAGCTGAGATAATGAGAGTCCCTTACATAATTGTTGTTGGAGACAAAGAAGAAAAGGAAAAAACTCTTGCAGTCAGAGTTAGAGGAGATTCAAAGATAATCAGTTTCAAAACAGATGAATTTGCCAAAAAAGTCAAAGATGAGATTGAGAAGAGAAAATAATTTTGTTAATATAAAACTCTCCCTGTGAAATTGTTCTCTTATTATAACTTTTTTATTAGTATGCCTTGTTTCTTAGTTAATTTTATTAAGTTATCATATCATCAAAACATATGAACTTCCAGTTTTATGTTGAGAAGCTTAAAGAATCTGAAGATTATAAAAAATTTGTAAAGGAAAAAAAGGGGGCGTTTCCCTGCTCTGGTTTTTTCCTGATTGACAAAGAGGAAAAAAAGGATAAACAGCACTTTGACTTTTACATTAAAGAAAATGGGAAAATGTTCAGCTTTCAGCTTGAGAACAATGCGGAGATGACTCCTGTTGATGTAAAAGAGCAGAAAATTCCAGCACAAATTTCACTTGAGCACGATTTTGATTTTAGTGATATTGAGAAAATGATTGAAAAGAAAATGGAAGATGAAAAAATGAACAATAAAATCCAAAAAATTCTTCTTTCTCTTCAGAACGTTGAAGACAGGGATTATTTTATGGTAACCGTGTTCATTACACAATTTGGACTGATAAATGCGACAATCGATATTGAGAAAATGGAATTCAAGGATTTCAAAAAGAGAAACTTTTTTGATATGATGAATATTCTTGGAAAAGACAAGTAGAATTCTATTTGAAAACTTATCTCCACAAAAAGAACCAGCTTATCAACGCAAAAATAGCTAATATAATATATGAAACTGGTACTGTTAATCCTTTAAACTTAAACCATACGTGCCATTTTGCATGCTG
>JAUYIO010000078.1 GCA_030688225.1 Nanobdellota archaeon | reverse complement strand
TCAATTCTTCTTCTGCATAAATAATTAACTTTGAGCTTTCAGAATTCTTTAATCCACGATTTCTTATTGTTATGTTTGCATCAAGATATTTTCCTTTCATAGTTGCAGAAACATTTTCAAAAGACAAATCTGGCACAGACTTAAAAGAATAAATGTTATTGATTAAAGCAATATTATCGTCTCCAATTACTTGATTACAATCGCTAATAGGATACATTATATTTTTTTTATTGTCAGAATGTTCAAATCCCAAAGCATGAAAAAATTCATGAATTGCCACATTAGGATTTTGGCAGGAAGTATCTCTTATCAAAAGAATCTCTCCTTTAAGGATGACATTAAAATTCCCCGACTTTATTATTGAAGTTGGTCCTCCTTCTCCTGCAACAAACAAACCTCCCTTAACTTGATTCTCCTCATTGCATGAAATAGAAATTTCCTCTTCAGAACTAACAGAATAAAAAATTAAAGTTGTTTTCTCAGAAATAATGTTCAATGCTCTTTCAGCATCATTCTTTTTTTGTAAAGAACAGCTCTCACTAATGCGATAGGATATTTTTGAATCAGAATACCTCATATTGTTGTAAAACTGCATTCCCTCAAATCCTGAACTGTTTATACTAAAATTAGAATTGACAGGCTTAAAACTGAATTCAACATTTCCAAAAGGAATAAACCAATAAAAAACAAGGAGTGAAACTACAACTAAACTAAAGACAAGACTTAAAAATAATTTCCACCCCATTATAAAATTGAGACAATTTATATTATAAAAAATAAAAAAGATTATATAAATTTTGTTAAGAAAAGGAATTACATCTCTTCAGATTCTTTTGTGCTTTCTGATTCTTCTTCAGAATCCTTTTCTTCTTCTGCAGATTCATCTTTCGTCTCTTCTGCAGATTCTTCCTCAGGCATATCTTCCTGAGGTTGTTCAGATTCGTTCATATCTTCTTCCATCATATTTAACCTCGTTTAACTAAAAATCATAAGAAATGAAGCATTTTAAAGGTTTCCTTAAGAAATTTACAGAGAAAATCACTCGTCAGTCATAATTAATCTTCGCCTTTTCTCAGCCTGTCAAGCTCTTCTTCAAGTTTCTTTATCTTGTTACCATTCTTAAGCTTATTAACTTCATCCTGAGCTTCTTTAAGTCTTCTCTCAGCATCTTCAATATCATCTCTTCTTGAACTTCTATCATCAGAGCCAAGTTCACTCAGTTTAGTTATTTTAATTCCTCTCGGCATGTTAAACTTTCTCTTAGCAACAAGAACAAATAATCCTACAACCACAATTCCAAGAACATAATAAAAAACTTTTCCAGAGAAAAATCCTTTTCCTTTATCCAAAACAGACAATCCTATAGATTTTATTGAAATCCCTGTGTCATTTTTATCAACTAAAACTGTCTCGTTTTCAACAGATTCAATAGATGCATCTTCAGCAGAGATGTTTTCATCAGAAACATTTTCCACAACAACACTTAGATTTTTTTCACGTATAGGTATCAGGCCTTGAAGTCCTTCAGGGACAAGATTAATATCTTGGTCTTCTCCTGTAATCAAGTCATTAAGCCTTTTTTCATTAACTTTTTCTCCATCTTTCTTGATAAAAATAGCAAGATTATATTTTTCTTCAGTAAAGGAAAAATTAAAAGAAGCTTTCCCGTACTCATCTGATTGGGTTTTTACAGAGGGAACAATTGCTTCATATACTGCTGTTCCTGCTTTTGAAATAGAAACCTGAACTTCGTGGTCAGGAATAGTTTTTACGTTGATTGTTGTCGCAGAAACCAGACTAAACAAGGTAATTCCCAAAAACAAAAAAAACAAATATTTCTTCACCATCTTTTTTATTAAATCTTTTCAATAAAATTAAATGATTTTTTGCTTTATAAATATTTTTATTTGTTGAAATATATTAATCAGCCCCAACAACTTCCCTAACTTTCCTCAATATCTCCTTAATTTCTTTCTCAGGAAGCCTAGTTTTCTGCCTAAGTTCTTCTGGAGAATATTTCAATAAATCTTTTGCGATTAAAATTTTTGAATTGTATAATCTTTCTTTTATTCTTGGTTTTAATGATTTCAATATCGTCACAGGATATAATCTCTTTTTTTCAATCAACTCTCTTAAGGATTCTGTCTTAGGATATGTCCAGGTTGTTATCTTCATATTGACATTTTTTGCATATTCTATAGCATCATAAGAACATTTCGTGTTTGTTGAAAGCCAAGGTTGGTTAAATCCAAAACTTTTCAAGTCAAGAAATCTCTCATAAGCTTTCTTCGCATAGCGAATCTTTGTTATAATCCCAACTTTGTTATGGTATTTGCACTCCACCATGAACTTTTTTTCTTTTTCTGCAATTATATCAACTTCATAAACAAAACCTCTTCCAATTATTTTCTCTCCAACTTCTGTTTTATAACCATAATTTTCAAGAACACTTGCAAAAAAAATCTCAAAAGGAAAACCGCTAGGTCCCAAAGACATAATCGCTCTTTTCAAATCATATCTCTCAGGAACACCTGGTTCTTTTTTCAAAAATCCTAAAGTGATATTAAGAACTTCCTTCGTAGTCATGCCTTCATGGTAATTTTTTATAACTTCCTGAACAGCTTCACTCGCAAGTTTTTTAGAACCTCCTGCCCTTAAAATAGTGCCAATAATTTTCTCAGGATTGAATTCCTCAATTTTCCCAGAATATTTCACCACCTTCATTAATTAAAGAAAGAAAAAGGGATTATAAATTTTTGTAGATAATTTTATAAACTTGCATTTTCCTACATTATTATGTTTAAGTCTTGGAGCTTTGCTCATAAAGGCTTGCTTCAAGAATTATTTCTTGTTGAATAATAAAATGAAAACATTTGAAGAGCTCGGACTAAGTCGTGAATTTATATCTGTTCTTGAAAAAACGAAGATAAAAACTCCTTCGGAAATTCAGGAAAAAACAATTCCTTTAGTGTTAGCCGGAAAAGACGTGATTGGCGGTTCTGCTACAGGTTCGGGAAAAACTCTTGCATTTGCTTCAGGAATAATTGAAAACTTTCAAAAAAACGGAAAGGTTCAGGCTCTGATATTAACCCCAACGAGAGAATTAGCAGAACAGGTTGCCTACTCAATTAAGAATTTTTCTCATCATAAAAAATTAAATGTTCTCCCTGTTTATGGAGGAATTAACATAGAAACACAAATCAGAAGAATTAAAGATGCAGACATTGTCGTCGGAACTCCAGGAAGAATTTTAGACCACTTGCAGAGAAGAACTTTGAATTTAGAAAATATAAAGTTTCTTGTTTTGGATGAAGTTGATAGAATGTTTGATATGGGTTTTCAGAAAGATGTTGAGATTATTCTTAACAAATGCCCGAAAAAAAGACAAACAATGCTTTTCTCAGCAACGATATCTCCGGAGATTGATTATCTTGCAAAAAAATATACTCAAAAACCAGAGGAAATTTCTGTTAAGTCTCACATTGACCCCTCTAAACTTAAACAGATTTATTATAATGTTCCAGACGGTTTAAAATTTTCATTGCTCGTTCATTTATTAAAAAAAGAAAAAAGTAAATTAGTAATGGTATTTTGCGGAACCAGACACAACGCCGATTTTGTTACAAACAACCTTATTAACTTGGGAATTAAAGCAAAAGCAATTCATGGAGGGATGATTCAAAATAAAAGGAACAAAGTTTTGAACGAGTTCAATTCTTATGAAGGGGTCAATATTCTTGTATGCACTGACGTTGCTGCGAGAGGACTAGATATTCCGAGAGTAAGTCACGTGTATAATTATGATCTTCCGAAAACAAGCACAGAATATATTCATAGAATTGGAAGAACTGCCAGAGCAGAAAAAAACGGAATCGCAATTAGTATCTTATCCAGCAGAGATTATGAAAATTTTGGAAATATCCTGAAGGACAAGCAATTAAAAATTGAAGAAGTTGAAACACCTTACATTGAAAAAGTTAATATCGTCGTTGAAAATAAGAGGAGGTTTAGTAATCGCAGAGGAAGAGAAAATTTTAATAGGGAAAGAAATAACAAAAGACAAAATAATTTTAGGAAAAATCCTCCAAGAAATAATCCTGAATCTAAGAGAAATTTTAGGAGAAATCAAAATAGATTTGGTAAAAGAGTTTCAGGAAAAGAGGATGAAAGAAACTTTGTAAAGAACAAGCATAGGGGTAATAGAGAATCTAACCAACAGAGAAATTCCAGAGACAATAAAAACAGACATAATAAGAAAAGATTTAGAGGACAGAGATAATTTTATAAATATCTGGAATCGCTTAATAGCAAGATGTTTTTGGATGATGTAATTGAAAGAGAAGAAAAAATACTTAATAGAATACAAAGAGTCCTTAATAGAGATAGTAATCTAAGAGGTATGCACGATAGGTATAAAACTTCTGTGAAGATATTAAAAAATAAAACAAAACTATTTTTGATAGATGAAATGGTTGCAGATAGTTTATATAATGTACCTCATTCTAATCCAGAATATGAAAGTTCAATCAGACTTCCCTTCCCATTTATATTTTTTGAATTTGAAAAGCCTCTAAGAGTTACTTTATCTAATAACAAAGAAGACAATCTGCAAGGCATGTCTTTTTACAAGATTCAATCATTTATCTTTGAAGAAGAAAATTGGGAAAAAAATTTTCTGCCAGGAGCGTCAAAAATTGAAGGCTTTTCAATAAATTTATATTTTCCAGGTAATGAAATATCTTTTAGTCCATCCATCCTTTTTAGTGTAGATGAACTCCCTAAATTTATGTATTTTGATGATGAAGAGAGAGGCCATGTTTATGATGCACACAAAGATTTCTTAGAAGATGGAGAGATACTTTACGAAAATAAAAAAGAAAATCCAATTGTTACATCTAATGAAAGACATAAGACCGCGAGAGATTTTTACAAACTATTAGATCTATCTATTAATTTAATAAATTATATCAATGCACAGAATGTAGAAATTGTTAGAAAAAAACCAAGAGAATTGGACCCAAAAAATGCAAAAAGACTAAGAAAAGGGAAAAAACCACTTGTTTGGACTCCAACAAGGCCTTATTATATGATTGAAGTTAAGAAAGAGATGTATGAACAAATTGAAAAAGAAGATGAAGGAAATAGATCTTGGGAATTAAATCATAGGGTTTGGGTAAGAGGACATTTTTATCATTTTAAACATCCAATTTGGGGGGAAAAAGTTGGAACATGTAAATGGGTTCCTCCCCATATAAGAGGACCTTACAATGCTCCATGGAAACATAATAGATATAAAATAAGATATAGAAATTTCAGGCATTTATTAAAGTTAAGAGGAAATGAATCTTTAGAATGAATTTTAGTTAAACGCCCCGACCGGGAATCGAACCCGGACCTCCTGCGCGACAGGCAAGTGTTCTAGCCACTAAACTATCGAGGCATGAAATATAATCATAAGATGAATTTATAAAATTATCTTTTAGATGTTGATTAAAAATGTTATTTAAGCGAAGTATAACAATTCTTAAAAAGCATTGAAAACCTCTAAAAACATGCCAAATCAAGTTCCAAAAGATTTAGAAGTAATTACAGTTATTGATTTTCAAGACAGAGGAAACCACTATCTACAAAGCTATAAGGGACAATTAATTTTTCAGGAGAGAGAAATAACAACTCTTCATGGAGATTTAGGAATTAGTGAATGCAGAGCTGGGAAATATGAAGTGTATCCTCAAATTCCAAGAAGTCAATTTTCTATTGAAAACGGCACACACACTTTCCACAGATTTTACAATGCTTACAGAATCAATGAACCAGAAGGTATGATGCCTGAAAGAGTGTAGTTTTTAATTCTCAGAAAAGGTTAAATATATGTAAGGGAGTGTATTTCTAATACTATAAAAGTTCTTGGAGTAGTAAAAGAAAGGAAAGGCAAAGAAACTAATAGGATTGAGAAATTATTTAGTTTGAAAAAATAATCTATATAATCTCTACAATTTCTCCAAGATTTTTCTTTAATGAATATAACATCGGAGGCCTGTGAGAAACATCTTTATTTATCCCTTCTTCTTTTAAAATATCAAGCGAGAGTATTTTCTTATTAAAATTTCTTTTATCAAATTCTTTGTTAAACACAGTCTCATAAATCTTCTGAACCTGACCCATTGTAAATTTTTTAGGCAATAAGGAAAATGCAACTGTGGTATATTCAAGTTTCCATTTTAATCTCTGTAAAGCATAATCAAGTATTTTTTTATGATCAAAAGCAAGCTGAAGAGTTTTTTTAGCAGAAAACCATTTTGCATCTGAAACATCTGTTGTTGCTCTTAATTTTATGTTCTCGGAATTTACAAGAGCCATGTAAGTAATGGTTATCACTCTTCCTCGAGGATCCCTCTTTGGATCGCCGAAGCTGAATAACTGTTCAAGATAAACATCTTTAACTCCTGTCTCCTCTTCTAATTCTCTTTTAGCTGCATCCTCCAAGGATTCATCAATCCGCACAAATCCTCCTGGAAGTGCCCAACTACCTTTAAAAGGAGTTATTTTTCTTTTGACAAGAAGAACTTTCAGACCATTATCCTTAATTGTAAAAATAACTATGTCTGCAGTAACAGAAGGTTTTTTGAAATTATGAATATCCTCGTTTTTCATAGTGTTTTTAAGACAATAAGGTATTTAAAATTATTGAAATAATCCATCAACTAACTTTCTCGCTTTATCAAATCTTTCACTATAATTTCCATTAATACTTACAAATTTTATTCCTCTTTCTTCATACATCTTTTTTAGTTTCTCATTATTTTCTCTTCTGTTTTTTTCATCTCCTGCAAATCTCAATCCATCATCAACCCACTTAACATCTGGCTCAAGAAAAATTGCCAAATCATAATTTTGTAATCTTGCTATTTCATTAACAAGAGCAGATTTTTTTCCTTTAAAGTACATATCTAAATAATATTGGGTTATAACTGCTTCACTATCTACAAATAATATTTTATTGCTGTCTTGGGAGGCTTTATCTTGCCTTAGAAAATGCTCCATTGCAATTAAATTAAACATATCTTCAGTCAACTGATTAGAATATTTATCACAATACTCTCTACCAACTTCATCAACAAAATTAGTGTTATAAAATTTAGCAAGTTTCTTAACTAATGTTGATTTACCACAACTTTCTGTTCCTATAACTACAACTTTTTTTGCAAAATAAGATCGAACAGATTTTGGTAGTTTATCCCAATGATCATAAAGATTTTTTCTCATTTCTGTAGCAGAAATAGGAACAGTCTCCCTTCCCTCGTCAACGACAATATGCTGTGCTCCAGGATAATGTTTTTTAAATAACTCTGTATAATCATTTTCAGAACTAAAAATAAAATCAATTGGTTTTCCAATCGCCCTTTTTATTAAATTTGCACCTTCCTCCCAATCATAATCATAATCCCAATGTTCATCTTCTATATGGATTATTTTCATATTTTCAATATTATTGAAAGATTCTCCAATCCATGCAAGGCGTTTTTCCGCAGGAATATATTTTATTCCATCTCTTTCACATAATTCCCTGTCTCTATTTTTAGACGAGGAAAGAACACAACATAATTCATCTACTTTATTCGATGCGGCAACCCCTAAATAAATATGGCCCATATGAAAAGGCAGAAACTTTCCTCCAAAAAATCCCACAGTTTTTTTATTTGGCATTTTACCTTTTTTCTAATTTCCTCCAATTATAATATCCATAAACAGCATTAACTAAAAATGCAGACCACATTACTAATATACTTACATCTCCCCCTGTTGTAACAAATATGTAAACCCACATAATTATTGAGAGCACATCAACCATTATCCAAAAAAACCATTGCTCTGTCAACCTTTTATTTAACATAATTGTTGCTATAACTGAGAAGACTGTTGTTGCTGAATCAATGAAAGGCAAAGTTCCTTTAATTATTGTTAAGATTAGTCCATAGATAGTTAAGATAACAATTGAACTTCCAAACCAAATAAACCTTCTTCTCCAATCCAAACTTCTAACTGCTACTTCTCCTTTTTTATTGTTCTTTAGATTTTTTCTCCAGAAATAAATTCCAACAAAGGTCATTGGTAAAAAATAAAGTATATTTAACATTACATCCCCATAATATTTACTTTGATAAGCTACATAAGAATATGCTAAAATATTTATTAAACCAAAATAAAAACTACTTATTTTTGCTTTTGCCGTTAAAACTACACATAACATCCCAGTTAAAGAAGCAGTTAAGCCAATCCAACTGTCATGCCAAGCAAAAAATAAATATATATTCACAGCTGTAAAAGTTAACAACCATATTTTTTCAAATAAATTCCAATCCTTTGCATAATTGCTAATAGCGCTGGCAATCCTACTTTTTGGTCTAATATCTTGTTCTTTCATTTTAAAAGGCTACAAATCTCCATTTTTAAAATAATCGTTTAATATTTTTTCATGGTCAAAAGCCAATTTAGGGAGTTTTTTTATTGAGAAAAATCTTGCATCATTTGCATCGTCATCTGCAACAGGTTGTCCATTAAAAGCTTTCGCAACATAAACGTGAGTAATATAATGTCCTCTGGGATCTCTGTCAGGTTCCGAATAAACTCTAAAAAACTCCAAATCTTCTTCATTAACTGAAATTCCTGTTTCTTCTTTTAGCTCTCTTACAGCAGTTATTTCAAGGGTTTCTTTCCCGCAATCAAGATGCCCTCCTGGAAGTGCCCACATATTTCTAAATGGTTCATGTTTTCTTTTAATTAAAAGAATTTGTTTGTCTCTCTCAACTATTACATCTGCCGTTGCACAGGGATTTTCATATCTCATTATATTCTCCATAAGACAAATTTACTTTTCCAACAGGAGGAGAATTTCTTTTATGCTCTGTAATTCTGTGTCTTTTTGAAACATCGTCAATAATTTCTTTTTTGAATCCAGTAATCTTCTGTATCTGTATTGAGGTGTAACCCTGATCAAATCCATTTTGAATTATCTCTGCCTGCTCATAAGTATATCCAAGTTCTCCCTCGTCAGTTTGTCCTTGCCATAATCCTGCAGTTGGAATCCGATTAACTAAATCTTCTGGAACTCCCAAATATCTTGCTAAATCCCTAACTAATCTTTTTGGCAAATCTCCCAAGACATTATTATCAACAGCACCATCTCCTCTTTTTGTGAAATATCCTAAAACATAATCTTCATCTCTGTTTCCTGTCCCCATGACTCTGTAATTTTTTGCAGCAGCAATTCTACTTAAGACAATTGCTCTTGATTCTGAATATAGATTCCCCTTATCAAAATAATTTTCTATTATCCCATGAGTTTGAGAGATAATTGCATTTGCTATTGGTTCAATTGACACAATTATACTTTCAATCCCAAGATTTTTTGCAACTCTCAAACCATCTTTCTCATCACTTCCATGGTTTGCTCTTGACGGCATAATTACCCCACATAATTGTAATCCAGAAGCATCTCTATCAAAAGCATATTTGCATAAATAAGCCACAGTAGTTGAATCAATTCCTCCGCTCAATCCAACAACTCCTCCTTTTGCCCCCGTCTCTTTTGTAAAATTTATAACTTCTCCAGCCAATTCATCTGCTGCATTCTTCACACCATCTGAAAAATAAGCTCTTTTGATTTTCATATTTTTCCCTCCAGAACTTCTTTAGTTGTCACAAGTCTTGCTCCTGCATTAATCATTTCTTCGAGGGCTTTTTCTCCTTCTCCCTGCTGAAGGTTCAAAGCATAAATTGCATCTGTTACAACATAAGTTTGAACTCCATTTTCCTGTAATCCCAACACAGCGTCTTTTACACACCAATCTGTAAGGACGCCATAAACAACAGCTTTTTTTACTTCAGCGTAATCAAGAAAACCTTTAACTGCGGGATTAGTAAATACATTGTAAGTCTGCTTTTCAAAAATCAAACCACCTATTGTTAACCCTTTTTTAATTATCTCATAATCTACTTTTTCATCGAGAAAATGAGGGTGCCTTACTGTTTCAAATAAAGTTTCTTTTATTTTTTCAGCTCCATAAGTTCCTTTTTTGCAATGCATTGGAAATGGACCACCATTTATCTGAAGTTCAATTTCTCGAAATGCATATTCAGAAGTTCCAAAATGAGTATCTGCTCCTCCTACCTTCATTTTTCTACTTTCTTTTGCAAAATTAGTCAATAAAGCTAAATTTGGTTTTATTATTTCCACTCCTGGCGCGTACAATGGAGCTCCTAGATTCATAAAATCGTTCTGAGTTTCCACGTCGTAAAATATTTCATTGCACTTCATTTTAACTCCTTGTTCTGAGGCGCAAATCTCATATAATTCCCATCTCTCTGATCAGATTCATATTTGATTTTCCATCCTGCCTTTTGATAAATTCTAATTATCTCGTTAAAAACTCTGTCTCCAAAATAAATGTTTCTTGGCAAGTTAATACAGACATCGTCTCTAAGTAATGGTTTGTAGTTTCTTTGTAAGTTTTCATCTATTTCATTTTCTGCCTCAGTTAAAATTTTCTGTTCTTCTTCTGTTAATTTTTCTAAATCACTTGGTTTAACTACCATTTTATTTCCTCCAATCTTTTACTTGATTTTTCGTCTCTTCCTTTTTTTGATAAAGACAACCATTGATTTTGTTTTTCGCTGAAGTAAGCAACAATGTCTGAAGTTGTCATAATCGGTTTTGTAAAACTTCCTGTTCCAATAGAATCAAACAAAGGTTTTCCATAAAGTTCCTGATAAACTTTATCAGCCTCAACAAACGCGGCTGTTTTCTCTGCATTAAACCCACTTGAAACAGTTATCTCTAAATTGCCAAGTCCATTTTCATCTAAAGCTCTTCTTAGTGCCCAATTTCCAGCAATTGTAACTCCTTTGCCTCGCAGATATTTTGGATTAACATTTAAATCAGGTAATTGAATATTTTTTGAATCTTGTGCATAATTTTCTCCACAAGTATCTATTCTTGCTCCTACAAGATTTGAAATCGTTTTTGCTGTTGCAATTGTATCATCTATTTCTCTGTTGAAAGTATCAACTAAAATTATTCTTGGAACTTTCTCGCCGATGTTTCTGTCAAATGCTTTTGCAGCTTCAACAGTTGGATTTCCCCTTATTCCATTTTCTTTCATATAAGCAGTGTATATCAAAATTAATGCGTGTGGAATTGTTCCAATTCCTTTTGCATTCCATGCTCCTGCTCCAATGTCTGTTGAACATCCTACAAAACCTTCTTCCTGGCAGATTTTTGCAATTTTTCCAATATACTCCGGAGCAAAATGTCTCGCTGAAAAATCATAACATGGCTTCCCATTAGCAGCATTAACAATTGCTCTTGAATTTTTTCTTATTTCATTAAAATCTAATTTTCCAGTAAATCTTCCAGAAGTTATACTTAAATAAACAGTTTCCAAATCAATTAAATCCTGGGCTCTTCCCTCTAATTTCATAAAAGGTTCTTTTGCATTATATTCTTGCCCATCTCTTAAAGCATAAATTTTAATTTTATCACTAGCAATATCTTTAACAAAACTAATCGCCTCATCAACTCCAGTTAATTCAGGTATATCTTGTCTTGCAAAGACTTGATATCTTACAATCGGATTTACTTTTTCTGTTTCTAATATTTGTTTACTTCTAAGAAAATACTTGTCAGTATATTGTTCATATCCGTCGATTATGTTTGTTTTTGCCATTTTCTTTGTGTATTTTTTACATTTACTTATATTAGTGTATATATTACAATATTTAAACATTATGGTGATAGAGTATATGTATTATTTACACTAAGTTTAGAAGTAGCTTAAAATTTAAGTAATCCAATATTCTAAATCTCGAGGAAGAAATTTTAAACTCTCAAACATAAAAATAATCACTCAATCCCCCTCAACAAGCCCCTCTGCATCATCAATAATCTCTGCCTCGTCCTTTTCCCTCTTTTTTATTCTTTTCAATTCTTTATTATAAGATTCCCTGATTTTAGAATCCATTAATTTATCTCTTTTTTCCAAAAGATTATTCTTTCTTTTTGTCTCTCCCAAACTATTTGTCTTCTTCATTTTCTCTTCATCTCCCAACATCTATCATAAAGATAATCCAAAACCTTTTCAAAGGCATCTGCAAAATACATCTTCATAGTTTTCTTTTGTGGAAAATTTTTTATATAATGTTCCCTAAGTCCCAGTAATTAACTTCTTTTCCTTTTTCAATAATAAATCTGTTATCTTTTTCCTTCAATCCTATTCTATCTAAAAGTTTCATTTTATTTTAATATCCTCTTCCGCCAACACCCATTATTTTTCCCTCCTTATAATCTTCTTGCCATTCATATACTTTTGCAAAACCTTCGGAATTTTAATGCTTCCATCTTTCTGTTGGTTATTTTCCATTATAGCAACCATTGCTCTTGACGTCGCAATTGCAGTATTATTCAAAGTATGCGCAATATATCTCTTTCCTTTGTTATCAATCTTAATATTCAGTCTTCTTGCCTGCGCATCAGTCATATTTGAACAACTCCCAACTTCATAATAACCCTTCAGCTTAGGACTCCAAGCCTCAATATCAACCTGCCTGTGTTTCAAATCTCCTAAATCTCCTGAAGAAATCTCAAGAACCCTTATAGGAATTCCAAGAGAACTAAAAATTTTAATAGTATAATTCTTCATCTTTTCAAAAAACTTTTCAGAGTCCTCTGGATTACAAATCACAATCATTTCTTGTTTGTTAAACTGATGAGTCCTGTAAATTCCTTTCTCTTCAATTCCATGCGCGCCAATCTCTTTCCTAAAACACATAGAATAAGCTGTCTGTTTAATAGGCAAATCTTTTGCATTAACAACCTGATTAACAAATTGTCCAATCAACGAATGCTCTGCAGTTCCAATCAAATACAAATCTTCTCCATCAATTTTGTAAATCTGATTTTTCATGTCATTCAAATCTGTAACTTTTTTAATAATCTCTCCTCTCAACATCAAAGGAGTTTCTAAATATTCAAAACCTTCCTTAACCATAAAATCCCTTGCAAAATTTATCAAAGCAGAATTCAGCAACGCCAAATCCCCTTTCAAATAATAAAATCCTTTCCCAGAAACTCTCGCAGAAGTTTCAAAATCCAGCAACCTCAAAGCTTCTCCAAGTTCAACATGATTCTTAATCTTAAAAGAAAACTTTCCCGGTTTTCCAATTTTTTTGACTTCAACATTTTCCTTGTCGCTTTTACCAGAAGGAACATCCTTGTGAATTATGTTAGGAATCTTATACAAAATTTCATCAATTTCTTCTCTAAGCTTTCTTGACTTTTCCTGAACTTTCAAAATCTCCTCAGGAATTTTCTTCGCCCCCTTGATTAATTTTTCAGCTTCACTTTTCTTTTTGACTTTCATAAGATGATTTATTCTCTCAGAAATCTTATTCCTCTCGCTTCTCAGTTTGTCCTCTTTATATTTCAATTTTCTCCATTCTTCATCAAATTTCCTGACTTTATCAACAAGAACAAGTTTTTCGTTTTGAAATTTCCTCTTTATGTTTTCTTTAACCAGTTCAGGATTTTCTCTGATTAATTTTATATCAATCATATTTTAAACAGACAAAAGAGATATTTAAATTTAATTAATAGGCAATAAAGTAAAAATTCTTCTCAAAGCCAAATACCAAAAAATCTATATAACTAGTTATCCTTAATATATGATGACTGACGAATTAATAATCAAAGCTTTTGAATCAGTAGGTATACCAAAAATGCAAACTAAGATTTATTTAGATTTGTTAAAAAATAGAGAATCCAATGCAACACAAATTTCAAAAAGAACAAAAATGCATAGGGCTAATGTATATGATACATTAACTAAGCTCAAAGAAAAAAACCTTGTTTATTTATCCACCAAAGAAGGAAAGCAGGTATTTGCAGCTTTACCGACAGACCTAATTCTTAATGAAGAAAAAGATAAACTGGAAAGTTTAAAATCTGCAATGAATTACCTAAAAACAACTTATGTTCCAGGACAAACTCCAAAAGTATATACTCTAGAAGGATTAAGTGCTGTAAAAAGTATTTTATTTAGTTTGCTTGAAAAAAAATCAGATGTTTGGATTTACGGACTTGCAGAAAACGAAAACATAATTAACGTTCTCAACGATAAATTAATGCATTCATTTCATATTGAAAGAATAAAGAAACATATTGAACTCAAATTACTTTTTTATAAACTTCCTGATGAAGAAATAAAAACACTTAGCAATTTAAAATTTACAGAAGCACGACTTTTGCCTAAAACCCAGCAATCAAAAACATCTCAAATAACTCAAATAGTTTGCGACGGTTCTGTTTATATCACTCTTTGGATTCATCCTCTCTACACTATTGTAATAGAGAACGATGTTATTGCAAAAGTAATAGAGAACGATGTTATTGCAAAAGAATATCTTGATTTTTATAACATTCTTTGGGACGTTTCAAAAAAAGTTGTTTAAGCACCAAAAATTTTATTCATAAAACAAAAAGAATAAATTAAATTTAGATCTTCTTATGTTCTTTTAAACATATTTTACATGCTTTGAAATCCTTTTTATTGAAAAATAAATAATCGTTATTAAACATTTTATATTTCTTTTTTATCAACTTCCCGAATCTACAATTTTTTTTGTGATAAGTTTTTGTTTCTGAACTTGCTACATAATCGTATTTCTTGAAGAGGGGTTTTCTTCTAATAATTGTCTCTGGAATATAAGCTGGAACTTCTCTTATTTCTTGGTTTTCAAAGGGAATAAACTCTCTTATAACTTCAATTGGTTTTTCAATTATTCTTTCAGATTCAATTTGGATTATCTCTTTGTTATCAATAATGAAAAATGCAAATAGTGAATAAAAAGTAGTAAGTATCCAACTCATGGTAATAGCTTGAACTACGCTTAGATTAAATATTAAACTAATTAGAGTTGCAAGTAATACTACAAGAACTGCTACAAGAATTGCTACAAGAATATTCTTGTTATCATATTGAATTGTCCTTTTTTCCATATAACACTATAGACATCCAACTACTTAAACCCTTGTATTTTGTTATTACTAAAAAGTTACTAACAATTTTAGGTTAGTTAAAGAGTGTAATTTTTTATAAGATTAAGTCTCTTTTCATACAACAATTATGAAGAACTACAGCGTCATAATATATACTTACTCAACATGATTTCTTAATAAGGAGGAAATAATAAAATGACAAACACACAAAGAATGAAAAGCGATATGACAACAAAAGATAAGAGAGATGTAGCAGATAGAGCAACTGTTGATAGCAGAAACAAAAATGATCTGTCAACGCAAGAAAGAAGATTTGAAGCAGATGCAACCTTGAAAAAGAACAGAGAAAGAAACGATGAAATAACTGCTGATAGAAGAGAAAAAAACGACGGCAGTCGGGACATGGCCTTAGCCATGTCATTAGTATTGATTGTCTTAATCATTGCAACTTTTTTTATTTTTATTTAAATAAAGAGTAAACAAAAACAGATACCAAATGACAAAGCTAAAAAATAATGTAGAACAATTGAATACCTTAATCAAAGAAGGGAAAATAATGGAAGCTTTTGAAAAATATTATGGAGAAGAAGTGATTATCCAGGTAAATGGAAATTCTCCTGTAAAGGGAAAAGATGCAAATAGAAAAAGAGAAATGATTTTCTTGCAGGAAATAGAAAAACTAAACAGTGCCGACATAAACTCAGTTACCTTCGGAGGAACAGAAGACAATGTTTCAATGACAGAATGGGCAATAAAGATTGAAAATAAAGACGGAATCAAAAAAACAATTTATAGGGTAAACGTTCAACACTGGAAAGATAATAAAATAATAAATGAAAAGTTATATTTTTGTGGCGACCAAAAATTTTAGAGTATGAAGTCATACAGCACAAGTATATAACCAAAAGAATGATTATAACCCTATGAAGAACATAACACTAATCCCAATTATTCTCGCAGGAATATTATTATTAACAGTTATATATTTTGTTACTCCTGTTTCAAATATTTTCCAGGGAGATAATTCAGATACTCCTTCAGATACAAATTCTGAAACTAATCCCAATTCAGATACCTCAACAGGAACATCTTCAAGTTCATCTTCTGGAACATCTTCAGATAGTTCTTCAAGTGATTCTTCAGATTCTTCATCTGGTACCACATCAGACAGTTCCTCAGGAGATTCTTCAAGCACCTCTTCAAGTTCTGACTCAGGCACATCAACAGATACTTCTCCTTCAGGTCCTGCAATAGTAAATCTTAGAACATCTGGCAATTTCGCAATTCTTTCAAAAACAGGAATCTCAACTACAGGAACAACTTCAATTACAGGAGATATAGGAGTAAGTCCAATTGATCACACTGCCATAACAGGCTTTAGTTTGATAGGTGATGAAACTACTAGTACATTTTTAACATCTTCTTTAGTAACAGGAAATATATACGCTGCTAATTTAGTTTCCCCAACTCCAACGATGTTGACAACAGCTATAGGAGATATGGAAACAGCTTATGCCGATGCTTTCGGAAGAACAAATCCAACTGCTACTGAACTAGGTGCAGGAGATATTAGTGGAATGACATTAACTCCAGGACTTTACAAATGGGGGACAGGACTTATGATAAACAGCGGAGTTACTCTCAGTTGTCAAAACTCAGAAGATACATTCATTTTCCAGATAGCAGAAGACCTTACAATTGGCAATGGTGCTATTGTAACTTTAAGTGGAGGATGTCAAACAAAAAACATCTTCTGGCAAGTAACTGGACAAGCAACACTTGGAACAACATCTCAATTCAAAGGAAACATATTAAGTGCAACACTAATTGAAATGAACACTGGTGCAACATTGGACGGAAGAGCTTTAGCACAAACAGCAGTCACCTTAGACTCTAACGCTATAACAAAATCTAATTAAATAAAATGAATAAAAAAGCAGTAACAAATTGGTTAATATGGGCAGTACTATTTTTCATAGTAGCATTAGTCGCGGGAATATTCGGTTTCGGATTAGTCTCAGGAGTTTCTTATATAATCGCAAAATGGTTAGCAATAATTTTTGTAATATTATTTATAATTTCAGTAATAGCCCACACAATAAAAAAAGCATAAGGGTTCATTATCTTTATTAAAACTAAAAATGAAAATACTAAACAGGAAAACAAAATGAGAACGAGCCTTATTATCTTTGGCGTGATTTTTCTAGTCATAGGAGCATTACTATATTTTGTGCCAATGCAAGAATTTAAAGCAAATACAACCACTACCGAAGGAGGAGATGTAGACAACAGAACATCCTCTGCTAACATAACTATTCCAATAGGTTACGCTTATGCATCAGGCACTATTGGTTTTATCTTACTTATTTTGGGCTTAGCAATTCCTAGTCCCAACAGAAGAAGTAACTCGAAAAAAGGTTCTTATGATAAAGTAGTTGAGTCAAAAGAAAATATTGAAGTTGGAGATGGAAACAAACATAAAATTATTAGAGAGAGAAGTGAAAGACATAACTCTGAGAGAGAGAAATAAGTATTAAACTAAATAGATTGGAAAAATAAAAATGATTTATTTAGGACAAATAGAAGATAAATAAAATGGAACAAACAAATGAATAAAAAAGGATTTATTTTGCAGGGAATAGTTATCTTAATTGTAATAGTCATAGGATATTTTTTACTTAAATATTTTGGAGTAATATAATGGAACAA
>JAUYIO010000076.1 GCA_030688225.1 Nanobdellota archaeon | reverse complement strand
TGATATAAAAGAAATAGAGAAGGAAAAAGAAGAATATCTAAAAAACCAAGATTATGGAGAACAAGAAAAAAATGAATCCCCTAAGGATAATTCCGAAGAGGAAATTCCAGAATTTACAGAAGAAGATACAGAAGAAGAACCAGAATTCACAGAAGATGATTTTGATGAGAAAATGATAGAAAAAGAAAAAAAAGAATACGAAGAGAAAAAGAAAGAATACGAGGTTTTAGATATTTTCTAATTCCGAATAATTTTTAAACATCTTTCACCTAACCTTAATATGCCTAAAAAAGAGATGAAAAAAACTGCTGTGCCAAAAAAACAGGAAAAACCAATGAATCCTAACAAAGTTCTTGTAGAAAATTTTGTTTCTCTCCAAAAAGTTATGACAAATCTTTCCATAAAATTTGATAATCTTGCAAACCAAATTTCAAAATTACTTGAATTATTTGAAATATCTGCAAAAGCCCTCGCTGAAAAAGAATTCCAGCTTGACAAAGGAGACAAAAATACAAAAAAAATGGTTGAAAAAATAGACAACCTTCTTGAACAAAACAAAATAATAGCAAGAGGAGTTGCCCTGATGCATGAAAGAGAAAATGAAATTCCTCAATATCCTTCTCAAAGATTTCCTCCACAAGAGCAAAGTCACCAATTTCAACCTCCAAGAAAAATGATTAATCCTAAAAATGACATGAGGGATTATCAAAAATCAATCTCTTCTGAGAAAGATAATCATGCTTAACAAAACTTCTTCAGAGATAAAAGCACTTTTTCTCTTGAAATTTACAAGAGAATTAATAAGAAATTCAAAGCAAGGAGCAATCTTTGGATTAAAAAATATTCTGAAAGAAAGAAATGAAGAAATAAAACAAAAAGTAAGTGAAGTTATTAAAAGAAAAAAAGAAACAGTTTCTGGATTTGAAGAATCCATAATGAAAAAAACTCCTTTTGAAATCCCTGCAGAAAACATTATCACAAAAAATTCTTTAAATCTTCCAACGCCAAGATTAAGGAGAATTATTCCTCCAAAAAGAATAATCATTCCTGAATCAAAACTTCCAGAGCAATTTCAATACCTGAAACCAACTCCAATAAACAAAGAGATAGAATTGGGAAAAATAAATCCTCTTGTTATGGATCCAAAAGTAGCAGCCATAGAATGCACTGGAGCA
The DNA here is from genome assembly GCA_030688225.1 of Nanobdellota archaeon. GTDB lineage: Archaea > Nanobdellota > Nanobdellia > Pacearchaeales > GW2011-AR1 > JAUYIO01. Next base: position 5,118 of record JAUYIO010000076.1, on the reverse strand, counting down.
GACAAACCAATAATGGTAAAAATTCCAGAACTAAAAAAAACAAGCATAATTCTTAACAAAGAAGAAATGAATCAAATAACAAAAAAATTTTCAGAAGCGACAAAAATACCTATTGACGACGGGATTTTCAGAGTTGCATTCGGGAAATTAATATTCTCTGCAACAATTTCTAAAAATGATTGTTTGAATTTCACAATAACAAAGATAATCCACGAGCAGAACATAATTCCAAGAAGAAATTTTAATTGGAATCACAGATAATTTTCTTTAATAATTAACTGCAAGTTGCTGCAGCATGATTATATTCTCCAATATACTGAGGTTCTGGAGAACCAAGAAACGCATTACAATATTGATTAGTAACATCTTGATGCCAATAACAACAAGTTGCCCCCACAGATTGACAATAACTTCTACATTGTGATTCATCACAGCTAGCCCCACAACCTGCTTGTCCAATATAAGTACTAAAACACTGATAATCCAACTGGAAAGCTCCACAGGTAGTTGAAGGTCTTGGAACACAAGTTCCTGAAGAACATATCTTGTCTGCAGAACAAGTTCCACAATTCAATGTCCCACCACATCCATCATCCCAACCTCCACAAGTTTTTCCCAAAGCAGAACAAGTTGTAGGAGTACAAGAAACAGCAAAAGTTGCGCTTACAGATTTTGCAGAAGACATTGTAACAACACATGTTGAAGAACTTCCAGAACAAGCTCCTCCCCATGATGAAAGAGTATATCCAGAATCAGGCGTTGCAGTCAAAGTTACAGAATCTCCTGAACTGAAATTTTTAACACATGTTGAACCACAATTTATTCCAGAAGGAGAACTTGTAATTGTTCCTGAACCAGATTTTGATGTTGTTAAAGTATATAGCGAATAAACACAAGTTCCCCAATTTCCTCCAGAATCGCAAGTCTGAGTTCCATATGCTCCCGAGCTTCCACAGGATTGAGTATCTCCAGAGCTACAAGTAGGACAATCAGTAGAACAAATATCAGAATTTTCATTCGCAGATTGACAAGTTCCGTCCCCACAATATCCTAAAGGCCATATAGTAGTATTAACACAGCCAGTTGTACAATAAGTACAATTCAACCCATAAGAAGCTGTACATGCAGTATTTGTATTCGCACTTCCCAAATCACATTGTTCTCCTGCCTCTTTAATTCCGTTTCCACACTGGGTCCCTGCAGGGCAAACTCCACAATCAACAGAACAACTTGAACAACTTTCAGAAGAATCACATGCTCCATCACCACAAACTGCAGAAGTATCTGTCGTCGTAGTTGTTTCTACTTTGCAATCCATAGAACATCCATCTCCAGAAACAGCATTCCCATCATCACATTCCTCTCCTGATTCAATTTGCGCATTTCCACAAATAGATGTAACTTTTTCAGCAGTTGTTTTCCCTCCTTCCTGACTAATCTGAACACTATCTTGAACAGACAAATATTTTCTTTTCCCATCAACTTTTATTATAGGAACAATACGAATAGTTTTAACATTATTAACAAGTTTAGGAGTAAATGTAAAAACAGCTTCTCCATTTTCATTTAAACCCACAGCACTTCTCTCTATCTCTTCAACATTTTCTCCATCAGATAAAACAAATCTTATTTTTTCCAGTTCAGAATTTCCTTCCCCTCTTGAAACATTTAAAGAAACCAAATTTTTTTCATTAATCAGGACAGAATCTTTTTGAATTTCAAGGCTGATATTTGATTGGGTAGAATATTCCAATTCAGAACTAACAATATTGTAAATAACTATGACAACAACACCAATAGCAATAGTCATCGCCATTATAATTATCGCACTCGCAACAGTTGATAAACCACGCTCATTCACCTCTCTTCTCCCCATAACATAAGAAAAGTTTTAAGATTTATAAATATTAGTTTCTTTTTAAAAATATGGAAGATTCTCTCATAATACAAGAAAACGATTTTATGAAAATCAGAGAAAAAATTAGAAGAAACAAAGACAGAAAAGTAATTTTTTTCAGCAATGATGACGAACTTTCAAGAAAAATATTGGAAAAAGAAAAGATAGATATATTATTAATTTCACAAAAAAAAAGAAAGGACAAACAAAAACAAAGAAACTCTGGTTTTAATCAAGTTCTTGCAAAAATAGCAAAGAAAAAAAATGTTGGTATAGGGATAGATTTAGATGAAATAATAGAATCAGATGAAAAAGAAAAATCAAGAATTTTAGCAAGAATAAAACAAAACATAAGATTGTGCAACAAAAATAAATTAAAAATGAAGTTTATATCTCTTTCTGGAAAAAACAAGAGAAATATTTATGATTTAAAAGCTCTTGGCCTTGTTTTAGGCATGCCAACTTGGATGACCAAAAGTTTATAACAAAAACAAGACTTTATTCAACAACATGAAAAAACTAATAGAATCATTAAGCCCAAATGAACGAAAAATTCTTCCTTATTTAAAAGAAGACATAAATGAGATTTGCAAAAAATCAAATCTTGATAAAGTATCAGTATTAAGAGCATTGGAATATCTTCAAAACAAAAAAATAGTAAAAATATCTTATGATAAAAAGAAAATTGTTGAATTAGGAGTAAATGGGGCGTTATATAATAAAAAAGGCCTTCCAGAAAGAAGACTGTTAAATATTTTGAGTCAGAAAAGAATCCTTGCTTTAAATGAAGCAAAAAAACAAAGTTCTCTTTCAGATGAAGAATTCAAAGCTTCAATAGGAGCATTAAAGAAAAAAGCATTGATTGAATTGAAGAATGGGAAGATAATTTTCAATGCAAACAAAGAAGAAATAAGTAAAAAAAGTCCTGAAGAATCTTTAATTGAATCGTTGCCTATTGAGTTTGAAGCCCTAAGTCAAGAACAATTTCAAACATTAAAATCTCTCCAAAACAGAAAAGACATTATAGAAGTAAAGGAAGAAAAAAATATAGCTGTAGAAATAACAGAGCTCGGAGAAAAAATAAAAAATTCAAATATAAAAAGTTCTGATTTTATAGAGCAAATAACCCCTGAAATTCTTGAAAAAGAAAAACTCTGGAAAGGAAAAAAATTCAGAAGATATGATGTTCTCTCTCCTGTCCCCGAAGTTTATGGTGGAAAAAGGCATTTTGTAAATCAAGCCATAGATTATGCAAGAAACATCTGGGTAGAAATGGGATTTGAAGAAATGACAGGAAACATGATTCAAAGTAGTTTCTGGAATTTTGATGCTCTTTTCACAGCGCAAGATCATCCTGTAAGAGAAATGCAAGATACATTTTTCATAGAAAAGAAAATAGAACTTCCAGATAAAAAATTAGTAAAAGCCGTCAGGGATGCTCATGAAAAAGGAATTGGAGGGAGCATTGGTTGGAAATACACATGGAATGAAGAAGAAGCAAAAAAAGCAGTCTTAAGAACACACACAACTTGCTTATCAGCACACACACTTGCAAATTTAAAAAAAGAGGATTTGATAAAAGGAAAAAAATTCTTCGCAATAGGAAAATGCTTGAGAAATGAAACAGTTGATTGGAGTCATGGTTTTGAATTCAACCAAACAGAAGGGATTGTTATTGATAAAAATGCAAATTTCAGAAATCTCCTTGGATACTTAAAAGAATTTTTCAAGAAAATGGGATTTGAAGAAATCAGATTCCGTCCTGCATACTTCCCATATACAGAACCTTCTGTTGAAATAGACGTTTTCCACCCTGAAAAAAAAGTTTGGCTTGAATTGGGAGGAGCAGGAATTTTCCGTCCTGAAGTCACAATTCCTCTATTGGGAGAAAACATCCCTGTTCTTGCATGGGGTCCTGGATTTGACAGGATTTTAATGGATTATTATGAAATCAAAGATTTAAGAGAACTTTACAAAAATAATATTTCACAATTAAGAAAAATGAAATGGTGGATGAAATGACAAAAGAAAAAATAAAAGAAGCATACATATCTAAAGACAAAAATAAAATGGCAGAGGAAATATTCAAATTATTGGATTGGAAATTCACATTAAGAATTTGGTGGATACATGATAATAAAGAAAAAAAGATTTTTGATTTTTTAAGAAAAAAGAAAAGAACATCCATGTTAGTTTTAGACAACAATCTAATGTACTCAGTAGAGGCACTTATAATGGACAGAGACTTTTTTAAAAAATATTTAAGTGAATTATTTTTCCCTGAAAAATACAATTATGATTTTGAAGATTCAGAAAAGAAAATTGAAATAACTCACGATGGAGACGTGAAAATAAGAAAAGAATAAAAATGGCAATAGTAAATATAAACAAAAAAACATTTGAAAAAGAAATTGGGAAATTTGACGACAAGATGCAGAATCAAATTGCAATGTTTGGAACACCGATAGAATCAATAACAGATTCAGAAATCCAAATTGAAGTTTTTCCTAATCGCCCTGATTTAATTTCTTATCAAGGATTCAAAAGAGGTTTTCTTGCATTTCTTGGGAAAAAAACAGGGTTAAAAAATTACAAGATAAAAAAGCCAGAAAAAGATTACAAGGTTTTTGTAGAATCTTCTGTGAAAAACATAAGACCCTATACAGTTTGTGCAATTGTAAAAGGATTAAAACTAAACAATGAAAAAATAAAAGAAATAATAGAAATTCAGGAAAAATTACATTTGACAACAGGAAGAAGAAGGAAAAAAATTGCAATAGGAATTTATCCTTTAGAAAAAATAAAACTCCCAATAACTTACAAAGCAATTGAACCAGACAAAATAAAATTCACACCTCTAGAATCAAATAAAGAGATGTCTGGGTTGGAAATTCTCCAATATCATCCAACAGGAAAAGATTATGCACATCTTCTTGCAGGAAAAGCAAAATTCCCTGTTTTTATAGATTCCAATAATGAAATATTAAGCATGCCTCCAATAATTAACTCCTATTTAACAGGAAGAGTAACAGAAGAGACAAAAGAGATTTTTATAGAATGCTCTGGATTTGACCTTGAAATACAAAATAAGATTCTTAATATTTTGGTTACAGCTTTTGCAGAAATGGGAGGAGAAATTTATCAAATGGAGATTAAAGGAACAATGAAATCAGTTACTCCTAACCTTGAAACAAAAAAAATGAAAATCTCTCTTGACAACA
>JAUYIO010000063.1 GCA_030688225.1 Nanobdellota archaeon | reverse complement strand
GTATTAGATTTTGCAAAAGAGGCAATACAAAATACAGAAACTCACAGCATTAATTTTGATGAGTTGAGAGCTGGAAAAGCAAACATCAAAGTTGTTGGTGTTGGTGGAATGGGTTGCAATGCAATCACATGGCTTTTCAACAAAGGGATTAATGGGGCTACAATCTTTGCAATGAATACAGATGCTTTACATTTAAGCGTTACAAAATCTGATGACAAGATTCTTATTGGTAAGGAATTGACTCGTGGTTTAGGTTGTGGTGGAATGCCTCAAAGAGGTAGAGAAGCTGCAAAAGAAGCAATTGCTGAAATTAAGAAAGCTGTTTCAAATTCAGATATGGTTTTCATTGTTACTGGTTTGGGTGGCGGAACTGGAACAGGCGCTGCTCCTGTAGTTGCTCAATTGGCTAAGGAAACAGGAGCTGTAGTTATCGGTGTTGTTACAATGCCTTTTGAATCAGAAAAAGCAAGAATTGACAAGGCTGAATTTGGTTTGCAGGAACTTAGAGAAGTTACAGATACTACTGTTGTTCTTGATAATAACCGACTTGTTGATATTGCAGGACAATTACCTATTGAACAGGCTTTTGCTGTTGCTAATGAATTAGTGAGCACTATGATTAAAGGAATTGTTGAGACTATCACTCTTCCAAGTTTGATTAATTTGGATTATGCAGATGTTTCCACAATTATGAAGAATGGTGGCGTTGCTGTTATTGGTATTGGTGAAAATGATTCCACAGATCGTGTTAACGAAGCTGTAAGACAAGCCCTTACTCATCCTCTACTTGATGTGGATTACCAAGGTGCTACTGGTGCTTTAATACATGTTACTTGCGGACCTGACTTGAAGCTTGAAGAGTTTGATGTAATTGGAAGAACTGTTTCTGAAAATCTCAGTTCAGAAGCACAAGTTATTATTGGAGCAAGAATCAGTAAAGACTTTGTTGGAAAAGTTAGGGTGATTACAATAATGACTGGAGTTAAATCTCCATATGTTCTTGGCAGAGCTATAGAAGAAAGAGCTATGCCTGTATCCAAGGAAGTTTCAGACGTAGGTATTGAAGTTTATTAATTTTTGAATATCCTCGGGCAACCGAGGATTTTTTCTTTTATTTTTCAACACATAAATCTTTTTATATTGAAGTTTTTTTGTTCTTTAATGAATGAAAAATATTGTTCAGAGAGAGGGTTGTATAGAAAACTTAGAGGGTTGAGAGAAGAGAATTATCTCACTCTTGAAGAAGTTAGATTAGCAACTGGATTATCTATTGGGTTTTTACATAATCTTGAAACAGGAAAAGTCTTGCATATTAAGAATGCAACAAAGAGAGAAAATCTTCAGGATTATATTAGAGGGTTAGAGAAAGGAGAAAAAATTCGTAGAGAAATAAGAAAGTTGAATCTGGAAGATGGGAAGTTATTGAGTCGTTTGCCTTGATATCTAATTTTATCACATAAATCTTTTTATAGAGTTTTATTTTGTTTTTTTTATGTCATCTAAGAAATGGGAGATTACTGATTTGAGAAAAGTAAGAAAACTTGCATGTAAAACTCTTGATGATGTGGCTGTTAAAACACATATTTCTATTACTCATTTGAGTATGTTTGAAAGAGGCGCGAGAGATATTCTTGATTCTCAGAAAAGAGAACGTTTAGAAGAATATGTTCAAGAACTTGTTTATCTTATTAGGAGAAAAAGAAAGGCAGGTTATTATAATTAAACATTAACTTTATTTTCTTTTCTCATTCTTTTTTGTCCGTATTCTTCAAAATATAAAATCCTATCTAAATCAATTTTTCTTGACATCTTTTGTTTTGATGATTCAAATCCTATAGGGAATAATGCCTCTATTTGCATTTCTTCTGGAATTTTTAAAATGTGTTTAATTTTGTCTTCATTGAAATGTCCTATCCAGCATGTTGATAATTTTTTTTCATTTATTTTTAAAAGAAAATTTTGTATTGCAGCTCCTGCTTGTTGTCTTAGATAAACTTTTCCTCTTTCTCCATAAGAATTTGTTGTTCTTGATTGGGTTGAGAACGCGACAACTATAAATTGAGCTCTTGAGACAAAATCCTGTTCTGAAGCATCTGCGATTTCCCGTATCTTTTTTTCGTCATTAACAAGAATGAATTTTAAAGAATAATTATTCCCTGCCATAGGAGCATATCTTGCAGAATCTATGCATTCTATTATGTCTCTCCAATTTGGTTTTTTATTGCTGAATCTTTTTGCACTTCTTCGCGTTTTAATTGCACGGGTTAATTCCATATTTGTGGAAAGAAGAAGAAGTTTATAAAATTATTTGAAGATTTACATGATCTGCCACAGCCCCGTCCACCACCCCTAAAATTTGCTCACAAGTTCGCATGATTGGTATGACTTACATAAGTTCAGTTAAGATGTTCGTTTAAGAAAATTTATTAATAGATAATCTCTGATGATGGGTTTGGTGTGAAGGCTTTGAATCAAAATATTTTTTACTAATTGTTTTTTAATAACTGCGACTTTGGAGCAGACAAATTTTCTCAAATTATTCAAAACTAATTTCTCCCCCACCCAAACATTTTTCATTTTTGTAGAGAACAATTGCTTGTCCTTCGCTAACTCCTGTTATTGGTTTGTTTAAAGTTATTTTGTATTTGCCCCGCCCACCAGCGCTTCGCTCCCCCTTTCCTCCACCCAAAGAAACTTTGCTTGGTAGAAGTTCTCCGACCTGACGAATTCTTGAGAGAATTTTTGAATTATTTTTTGGTTTTTCATCGGGGTTTATCCAATGAGGATTTTCAATAAAAATTTCTTTTCTGAAATTTAATTTATGTCCTTCTGGAGCAGCTATGATTACATTTCTTTTTGCATCTTTTTTTACAACATACCATTTATCCATTTTTTTATTATTTTCTTTCTTTATTTCTATTCCAAATCTTGGGCCTATTCTTTGTCCTATTGTGTAATAATAAATCCCGTCGTGAGTTCCTATTTGTTCTCCTTGGGGATTGAGAATTTTTCCTTTTTTTGGTTTTATTTTCTTCTGTAGGAATTTCTTAAGATTTATCTTTCCTATGAAGCAAATTCCAACTGTTGATTTTTTGTCGTAATTTGGGAATTTGTTTTTTCTGGCAATTTCTCTTATTTGTTTTTTTGTGTAATCTCCTATTGGGAATAATGATTTTGATAAATCTTTTTGAGATAATCTGTAAAGAAAATAAGATTGGTCTTTTGATTCATCTTTTCCTCTAAGAAGTTCGTATTCTTTTGTTTTTTTGTTTTGTTTTATTCTTGCGTAATGTCCTGTAACAACAAAATCTGCATTTATTTTTTCAGCAGCTTTAATTAATAAAGGGAATTTTATTTTTTGATTGCAGTCTATGTCTGGGTTTGGAGTTTTCCCTCTTTTGTAATTTTCAAACATTTTTTCTACGACTTGTTTTTTGTATTGCTTTTCAAAATCAAGAGTTATCAAAGGTATGTCTAACATTGAAGCTATTTTTATTGCCACTCTTCTTTCTTCTCTCCAATTGCATTCCCCAAATTCGTTTTTTGAATCAGAATAATTTTTCATGAATGCCCCAACTATTTCATAATCTTTTTTTTTCATTAAAAGTGCTGCAACACTTGAATCCACTCCTCCTGATATTGCAATAAGGACTTTTGGTTTTTTTGTTTTCATAGTTATATTATCAACTAAATATTTATAAAGATTTTTGATTGTTTATTTTTATGAGTGAGAAAGATTATTTGCCTTCTGAAGAGATTCTTGATAAATATGCAGACTTGCTTATAAATTTTGCACTTGGGAATTTTAAAGGAATTAAGAAAGGAGATGTTGTTTTTTTACAGGTTCCTGAAATTGCAAAACCATTTTTGGTTTCTTTGAGGAAAGCAATTCTTAAGGCAGGAGGAAATCCTATTGTTAATTATACTCCTGATGATATCGCAACGGATTTTTATGAATATGCTTCTGATGAACAACTTAAATTTTTTCCTGCTCATTACATGAAAGGAAGAGTTGAAGATATGGACCATTTAGTTTTTGTTATTGCAGATACAAATTCTCGTGAGCTTGAAAAAATTAATCCTAAAAAGATAATGATGAGGAACAAGGCGTTTAAACCTTACATGGATTGGAGAAATGAAAAAGAAAATGCAGGGAAATTTACTTGGACTCTTGCTGCTTATGCAACAGAGGGTGTGGCGAAAGAAGCTGGATTGACTTTGAAAGAATATTGGGATGAAATAATTAAGGCTTGTTACCTTGATGAAGAAAATCCGGTAGAAAAATGGAAAGAAATTATTTCTGAAATTGAAAGAGTTAAAGATAAATTGAATTCAATGAAAATTGAGAAATTGCACATCGTTGCTCCTGAAACTGATTTAATTGTTGGACTTGGAGAAAACAGAAAATGGATGGGTGGTTCTGGAAGGAATATCCCGAGTTTTGAAGTTTTTATCTCTCCTGATTGGAGAAAGACTGAAGGGAAAATAAAATTTACAGAGCCTCTTTACAGATACGGAAATTTGATTAAAGATGTTTTTCTTGAATTTAAAGACGGGAAAGTTGTGAAAGTTACTGCTTCTCAAGGAGAAAAAGTTTTGAAGGCTATGATTGAAACAAAAAATGCAGACAAGATTGGAGAATTTTCTTTGACTGACTCGCGAATTTCAAGAATTACAAAATTCATGGCTGAAACACTTTTTGATGAAAATGTTGGAGGGAATCAAGGAAATATGCATTTGGCTTTAGGGAAATCTTATCAAGATTCTTACCCTGGAAATCCTTCTGAGGTAACTAAAAAACAATGGGAAGAGATGGGGTATAACGATTCTGTTGTTCATACAGACATTGTTGCAACTTCTCCAAGAAAAGTTACTGCTTATTTGTCTAATGGTGAAGAAAAAGTTATTTATGAGAATGGGAAGTTTGTTATTTGAATTTTTTTCTAATATAGATGTTAATGGTAAACTTTAAAAGTAAATTCTGTATCTGATTATTATGTCCCGATAGCTCAGTTGGTAGAGCACATGGCTGTTAAGTATGAACAAGTTCATTCATTCAACTTTGTTCAAAGCTGAAACCATGGTGTCGGAGGTTCGAGTCCTCCTCGGGACGTTTATCCTTTCAAACCCAAATCTGTAATTGGCTTTTCCTGGCTTTTTTTTAACCTATTATAAACATTTGATTGTTTTGAGCCTTTAATCAAAGAGATTATTGAATCTTGCGCGTTTTTTATTTTTTCAGGGGCTCCAATTATCCCCACGAAGTTATCTTTGAGTTCAAAGAAACATTCTGTTAATTCAGTTAAAGTCTTTAGAGTTTTACCTTCTTTACCAATAATTCTCGCTCTTACTCTTTCAAGATCTTCTCTGCTGGTGTAATCTTTTATATTCAGAATTTCAAGAATAAAATCTTCTTTTTTTATTGATATTGCTTTTGAAAAAGAGAAACCAAAATTTAAAGCATCAATAATTTTTTCTCCAATGTATTCATCTTCAGGTTTTCCAGAAATAGAAACTTCTTTTCCTCTGTTAGTTATTTTTATCTTTAATTCTTTTTCAAGCCTTTTCTTATTTTGTAAAATTCTCGGCAGTTTTTCTGATAGGATGATTTTCATTTCAAAACTCGTTTTTTTCTTGGACTAAATATCCTTTTTGTTTTAGCCATTCAACTTGGTTTGGACGATATTTGAAAATTACGTCTCCTTTGTCTTTGTCAAGTTCCCAGAGTTCAATTATTACAATATCTCCTGGACGAAGCCATAATTCTCTTTTCAATCTTCCTGGAACTCTGCAGTTTCTTTCTTTTTTATCAAAACAATTTACTCTCATTTTATTCCCTCCAAGCCTTTCTTCTATAATTCCCATTACTTCATTTTTTCTTGGAAGTCTCACTCTTATAATCTTTGGTTCTTCTTGGTTATCTTTTCTTTCCATATTTATTGGAAATGGAGTTGTTTTATAAATCTGTTGTTGATCACAACTAATCTTATTAAGTTTGAGTGTTTTATTTTTGAATGGTGGAGAAATTCCAGGAATTTTTTTGGAAAGCAGAAAAGAAAATACAAACTCTTGATCATCTTGTTTATGTAACATATCCTCTTGTTAAAGACAAGAAATTACTTTTGAAAATTCTTGTGGAGATAAAAGAAGCAGTTGTTTTTTGCATTAATTCTGTTCTACAATATGAATATTTGCACAAACAAATTTCTTTGAGTAAAGATTCTAAGGAGAATTTTAAGATTTTTAGAGAGAAATGTTCTGTGAAATATAAAATAACTGAAAAAGAAATTGATTTAATTACTGAGTTGTTTAATCTTGTTCAAAAACATAAAGAAAGCAATTTTGAATTTGTAAGAAAAGAGAAAATTGTAATTTTGTCTGAAAACATGAAAACTGAATTAGTCACTATTGAAAAAATAAAGGATTTTTTGTTACTTTCCAAGAATATTCTCAAAAAAGTAAAGGATGAATTTTTGGGTAAAATATAAAAAGGTCATTATCTTTGTAGCTACTACTTCTTAGGGTAAGAGAATCAAGAAATGGATGAAATAATTCAGGAAAAAATAAGTGCAGACCACCTACTTTATGTCAGTTTGAAATACACCAAGACTTGCGATGTTATTCTGAATCTCCTTTTGAGATGGAGAAAAATGATTGAAACAAGTATTGAGAAGATATTAAAATACGCAAAAACAAAGAAAAAAATTCCTTCTGTTCCAACTAATCCTATCAAACAAATTGAAGAAATCAAAAAATTAATGAAGAAGGACAAGAATTTTCAGGAAGTAATGGAATTTTATGAAATGTTAAGAAAGGTTGAAGAATTAAGAAAAGAGAGAATTGGGGAATTTAGAAAAAATGTTACTCTTAAGATTTTTTATCAGGGAAAAGAAATTAATGTCAATCTTGAGCAATTAAAAGTTTATGCAGACAAAATAGAAAAATTTGTTGAATCTGTGAAAGTTTTCATGAAGAAGTAATTGTTACACTAATGTACTTATGAATTTTCCCACTCCAAATGCTAAAAGTGCTGCGACTCCTCCGATTATCAAAGTCTGAAAAATAGATTTCAACTTATGCTTCTGAGTTATTTCTCCTCTGAACCAACCTATTACTAAAAGAGAAAATGCTGTTAAGATAATTGAGTAGGTAAATTGGTTTCTTATGATGGATGAATTCTTGGTGATGGCTGCAACAACAAAAGAAAGAAGTGGGATGAATCCTATTACGAGGAAAGAGAAAAATGTTGCTAATGCGCTTTTTGAAGGATGCTTATCAGGTTTTTTTATTAATTCATTTTTGGATTTTATAGACAGATAATTTGCAATTGACATTGAAAATCCGTCTGCAAAAAGATTTGCAAATCCAAGGATTAATATTACTGAAGAATTTAATGCAGCACCAATTACTCCTGATACAACTGCAAATGTGGTGATGGCTCCGTCCATCCCTCCGTAAACAAATTCAGGAAGATATTTTCTTTCAAATCTCTTGGTTTGTTTTTTTGTTGGGACTGTTGATTTTATTACCCTTTTTATTTCCATGAAGAAAATAGTTTTCTGGAAGTTAAAAATCTATCTAACTTATTTTACTTCCTGTTTCAATATCTTTTTCAGGAGAGATTAATATTACTTCTGCTTTTTTATCGTCGGATGCAGCAAGAAGCATTCCTTGACTTTCAATTCCTTTAAGCTTCCTAGGAGCAAGATTGGTAATTACAACTATTTTTTTATTTTTTAATTCTTCTTTTGGATAATATTTTTTTATTCCTGCACAAATTGTTCTTTTTCCAAGTTCTTTTCCCAAATCAACTGTCAATTTGTAAAGCTTGTCTGCTTCTGGTATTTCTTCAATTTTTATTATTTTTCCAACTCTTAAATCAAGTTTTTCAAAGTCTTCAAAGGAGATTGTTGGTTTCATTCTATCTTCCTAAATAAAATCTCAGATTTTTTAATTTTTTTTGATGAAAAGTGTTTTGTTATTTTTTCTGAAGTTTCAGGGATAAAAGGCCAAAGCAAGTCTGCGATTTTGTTTATTGATTCTGTTAATTCATATAAAACTTTTTTATCTTTTGTTTCCCATGGTTTTTTGTTTTGTGTGTATTCATTACAAATGTCTATGAATGCAAATATTTCATTCAAAACTTTGTCTAATTCATAATTATCAAAAAGTTTTTCTATTTTTTTAACATCTAATTTTTTTAACAATCTATTTTCACTTTTTTCAGTTCCATATTTTTCAGCCAAAGCAGAAACTCTTGAAACCAAATTTCCAAGTTTGTCTGCAAGTTCATCGTTATTCCTTTTTATCAAAATATCTTCTGAAAAATCAGAATCTTCAAAGACAGAACATTTTAATAAAGAATATCTTACAGAATCAACTCCATATTTCTCTATTAGTTCTAAAGGGTCAATTGTATTTCCCAAACTTTTTGACATTTTTTTCCCTTTAACATTGAGATACCCGTGAACCAGGAGAGTTTTTGGAAGTTTGTAATCTGCAGACATTAAAATAGCTGGCCATATTATTGAGTGAAACCAGTTTATTCCTTTTCCTATCACATGGACATCTGCAGGCCATTCTTTTTCAGCACCACTTATATAGTTTATTAGTGCATCAACCCAAACCCAAACTTTAAAATTTTTATCTTCGGGAAAATCAATTCCCCATTTTGCTCCTTTCCTGCTTATGCAAACGTCTTTCAAATCTTCTTTTAATCTTGACAAGATTTCTTCTTTTCTTGTTTTTGGAATGATGTATGTGTCTGTAAATTTGATTAACTTGTTTTTGTATTTGCTTAATTTAAAGAAATAAGCTTCCTCTTTTCTGAATTCTGGTTTTTTGTTATGTTCAGGACATTTTCCTTTGATTAAATCTTTTTCAGTGATGAATGTTTCGCAACCAGTGCAATAGTTTCCTTCATAAGTTCCTTTATAGATATCTCCTTTTTTTATTATCTTTTTTAATATTTCTTTGACAACTTTTGCGTGTTCTCCCTCACTTGTTCTTATAAATTTGTCATTGCTTATATTTAATTTTTTTACAAGCTCTTTGAAAAAATTTGTGTTCGCGTTTACAAATTTTTTAACATCTATTCCTGCAGATTCTGCAGCCTGAACATTTTTTTGAGCGTTTTCATCAACCCCTGTTAAAAAGAAAACTTTTTCTTGTTTTTGTTTGTGGTATCTTGCCAAAGCGTCTGCTAGAACTTTTTCAAATGCATGTCCTATGTGTGGTTTTGCATTCACGTAATCTATTGCTGTTGTTATGTAAAATTTATTTTTTGTCATGGAAATTATAGAAGAAGACAATATAAAAACTTAACTTCTTGATGAGAGATTTTAAAAATAATAAATCTCTTTATAATAAAAAGAGTAAAATGTCTAAATTAAAATCAGAGATTTTGTATAAATCATTTTCAAAAAAAGGGAATGAAAATGCCTAAAGGAGAATCAAAAAGGATTACAGAATTGAAACATCATGCAAGGAGACTTAGTATTAAAGAAGGACTTTTTGGAAGAGCCAAGGATTCTTTAGGATTTAATTATATTTCCCCCTTCGCAATTGCGATTAATTCTAGTAATGCTGTTGTTGCTATGCTGAGTGCTGTTCATGGATTATTGGGGCCTTTAAGTCAGATGATTGGTTCAAGAATTTTTGAAAAAACTTCAAGAAAAAAAATCCTGATGAAAACTATTTTTTGGGAGTCTTTGATGTGGCTACCATTAGTATTGATTGCATTTTTGTTTTATATGGGAATCATTTCAAAAGCTCTCCCTGTTTTATTACTGGTGTTTTTTGCATTTTATGTTTTTGCAGGAAATTTAGGTTATCCTGCTTGGTTTTCTTGGATGGGAGATATTGTTGATGAAGGATATCGTGGGAGATGGTTTGCAAAAAGAAATTTATTACTTGGTTCTGTAACTATTGTTCTCACAATTTCTGCAGCTTTTTTTCTGGATTATTTCAAGAAAAATCATAATGTCATGTTTGGTTTCATAATTTTATTTTCTCTTGCATTTTTATCAAGAATGATTTCTGTCGGAATTTTTAAAAAACAATATGAGCCTAAAACAAAGATAAAAAAGAAAGATTATTTCTCTTTTTCTGAATTTATCTCAAAGATTGGCGAAAATAACTTTGGGATATTTACTGTTTTCAGGGCACTTATTTCTTTCGCAACATTTATTGCTTCTGCGTTGATTGCAGTTTATCTTCTTAGAATTTTGAATTTTGATTATGTTACTTATATGATTATTCTCTTGTCAGGAGTTTTGTTCCAAATTTTGTCTTTTGAAATTTGGGGGAAGTTTGCAGACGTTTATGGGAATTATAAAGTCATAACAATTACTTCCTTTTTCATTCCTGTTCTTCCTCTTTTATGGATTTTTAAAAGTTCTCCTCTTTATTTAGTATTTGTTCCTTCCTTAATCGGAGGAATTGTGTGGGCTGGTTTTAATCTTTCTGTTGCAAATTATATTTATGATAATGTTCAAGCTTCACGAAGAAGTTTTGCAGTTTCTTATAGCAATGTTTTATATGGTGTTGGAGTTTTTCTTGGTTCAGGACTTGGAGCTATTTTGATAAAATATGCAAATGTAAGTTTCATTGAACCTCTTTTTGCGATATTTATCATCAGTGCTATTTTGAGAGCTGTTGTTGTTTTTGTTTTTATTCGCAAATTAAGAGAAGTGAGAAAAATAAAAAGATTTAGTGGGAAGGGTTTCAAAAAAATGTTGTTTAAGGATGGCCCAACAACAATTTCTGAAGAATTTCATCAAATAAGGTCTTTGCCAAGTTATTTATTTGAGAGATGATACGCAAATTATTTAAATAAAGTTGATACTATTTAGGTATGTTCAACAAAAAGAAATGTAAAAAATGCAACGAGAAAATTAATAAGGATTATAATTTTTGTCCTTATTGTGGAACTTCTATAACTGGAAATTCTAGAGAAGATTTTGGAATGTTGGGGAAAAATGATTCTATCAATGAGTTTGAAGATTTTTCAAGATCAATGTTTGGAGGAATTAGTGGGAATATTTTTAACAAAATGATTGGAAATGCGATGAAAATGTTGGAAGAAGAAATGCAGAAGGAAATGAAGAGAAGTGATTTTAAACCAAAAACAAATTTCCAGATGTTTATTAATGGGAAGAAAGTTGATTTTGGGAATAATATTCCTGTTCATCAGAAAAAGCAAAAAGCTGTAAAAGATATTCCTAAGATTGATTTGCCTCAAAATAATCTTGAGAATTTTTCAACTCTTCCAAGGGAAACTCCTAAAACAGAGATGAGAAGATTTAATGACAAGATTGTTTATGAACTTAAAATTCCTGGAGTAAAAACACTGAAAGATATTTCTGTTATTAAGCTTGAGAAAAGTATTGAGATAAGAGCGGTTTCAAAAAAGAAATCTTATCAGAAAATTTTGCCTCTTGACTTGCCTATAATAAATTACAACCTTGAGAAAGACAAATTGATTATAGAGTTTGGGATTTTGGGTTAACTCAATTCCAAAATCGCCTCTGCCAAATCTCCTGTTTTTTCCAGAGCCTCACGAGCCTTTTTTTCTGAAACTCCTGTTTTTTCAACAATTGTTTTTATGTCGTCTTCAGAAATGGAATTTTCTTCCCTAATGTCACCAACAACTTGAAAAGATTCCTGTCCTTGCATTTTTATCTTTGTTACAGAAGGATTTTCAATAATTAATTTGGTGTTGTCTGTTTTCTCAATAATAACTTTTGATGCAGGTATTTCTTCCTGAGACATTCCCATCTGTTTCATAACAGCCTGCATTTTTTTAGGATCTATATTAAACATTTTAGAAAAACATACTTAGAGAAATTCTGAAAAGGATTATCAGTACTATGAATCCTATCACGTGAATTGGTTTTAAATTGAATTTACTTGCGTATTCTTCATCATACCTCATTAATCCTCCGTAACCAGAAGGGAGGTTTATTTTGTCTGCCATAATTATTAAGATAATTGGGAGTATAAAAAGTTTGTGGGTTTTGGTGTTTAAATCTAAGATGAGGATGTACAATTTACAATCTCGTACGTGTTATGAATTTCTTAACTTTTCCTCTACCACGAAATTGCTCGGATTTGGATGTGGGCAAGTCCACAGTTAGATTTACAATTTAAAATGAGGCTGCACAGATTTGAACTGTGGACCCCTGCCTTTCCGAATGGCACATTTGGAATGAACGAACTTCGTTCGTGCTTATCAGAGCAGTGCTCTACCAGACTGAGCTACAGCCTCATGGAAATTTGAGAAGAAAATTCTTTATAAAAGTTATGAAATCTAAACACAGAAGTTTTTTAAACCAACTTTTTCTAAATTAGTTATGACACACGGATTGTATCATTATTTGAGTCAAGCATGGAAAAAACCAGATGTTGAAACTCTTAGAAAAAGAATGATTGAGTGGAGACATTCAGGGGTTTTTACAAAAGTTGAAAAGCCGTTGAGATTAGACAGGGCGAGAGCTCTTGGTTATAAAGACAAGAAAGGTTTTGTTGTTATCCGGATAAGAGTTAAAAGAGGAGGGCATAAAAGACCAAGGCCGAATAAAGGAAGAAGAAGCAAGAGATTGCACACTCGTAAAAATTTAAAGATGAATTATAAATGGATTGCAGAGCAGAGAGTTTCAAGAAGATACAGGAACCTGGAAGTTTTGAATTCTTACCAAATTGGAAAAGATGGAATGAATTATTTTTATGAGGTTATATGTGTGGATCCTTCAAAATCAGAAATACAAAATGATAAAACAATAAACTGGATTTCTAATGGTTCTCATAAAAAAAGAGCGATGAGGGGATTGACTTCTGCGGCAAAGAAATCAAGAGGATTGAGAAGCAAACATCCTACTAACAAAAATAGGCCGTCAAGAAGAGCTATTGGGAAAAGAAAATAGATATTAAATTGTAATAATTCTTAAAAAGAAATAAATTTACTGTAATTTATGGCAGAGAATAAAAGCGCATTAGAAGAACTTGATTTATATCTTAGTCAACGACGATCTTTCCTTCATCAAAGTGTTGGTAAGGGTAGGTTGCGTATAGATACTTTATTAGAAAATATTGTGGGGGTGATAGAGTCTGGAGAAGATGTTAATAATCTTAAAGATACTCTTAAAAAATACTTGCCAAAATATCATTCTGATTTAACATATGGATAATTAAGAAAATTATTTTAATTCCTAATTCTAAATTAATATATGGAATTACTTGGAAAAGTTAATAAAATAATAATTCATCATTCTCAGAGACAAAACGATTTTCCAGAATTCATAAGACAAAGGCATATTCAAAGAGGATTTGAAGATATTGGATATCATTGGCTTGTTGATGCTGAGGGGAATTTGTATAAAGGAAGAGATGAAAAATTTATAGGGGCTCATGTTTTTGGGCATAACAAGGATTCCTTTGGGGTTTGTTTGATTGGAGACTTGGATAAAGCACATCCGACGAAAAAACAAATTAGTACTTTGATTGAATTTTTGAGAGACAAGGCGATTCAAAATAAAATCTCTACCGAGAATATTCTTGGGCATAGAGAGTTTCCAAATGTAACAAAAACCTGTCCTGGAAAATTTGTTGATATGGAGGAGATTAGAAGATTGGTTGAAAATTAATAGAATATCTTAAAAAGTTTTATTTCATTTTTTCTTTCTTGAAGAATAAATCTAAAACTAATTTAGAAGATTCTGATAAATTTATTTTTTTCAAATCATCTTGACTAAATAATTCAACATTGTCTCCTTCTGCTAATTGTTTTTTTAATATCTCTAAAGGATATTTTAATTTTGCTGTAAAAATATTTACTTCATGTAGTCCATCGTTTTCTTCATATTTTACTTTTATAAGGAATTTAAAATCTGCAATTATTCCTAATTCTTCTTTTGCTTCTCTATTTACTGCCTCAAGAGGAGTCTCTGAATTTTTCATTTTCCCTCCGAAAACAGCCCAACAATTTGGAGAAATTGGAGCATTATTATCTCTGTGCTGCAGTAAAACCTTTCCAGAATCACTTGTAATGATAAATCCTGAATATTTTTTGTTTGTCATTAGCTTACTTTGTTTTTAACATTTAATAATCTTTATCAATAATCAAACTTAAAAACTTCCCTATCTTAATTTTTCTATGCAATACAAAAAACTTGCAGAGGTGTATGAAGAACTTTCCGGAACGACGAAAAGACTTGAGAAAATTGACATTCTTTCAAGATTTTTGAAAACGCTTTCTGAGAAGGACAAAGAAGTTTTGTATTTATTGTTGGGAAATATTTACCCTGAATATGATGAGAGGAGAATTGGAATCAGTAATCAACTTGCGATTAAAGCAATTTCAAAGGCAACAGGAATAGATAAGCAAAAAATAATTCATGAATGGAAAACAATTGGAGATTTGGGAAAAGTTTCTGAAAAACTCACTCATCATAAAAAACAATCCACTCTTCATTCGCACATTTTAACGACGGAAAAAGTTTTGGAGAATTTGAAGAAACTCCCTGCTCTTGAGGGGAAAGGAACTATTGACAAAAAAATTTCTTTGATTACAGAGCTCTTGACATCTGCTTCTCCTGTTGAAGCATTATACCTTGTTAGAACTTTAATCGGAGATTTGAGGATAGGTGTTCAGGAAAGCACTGTTAAGGAAGCAATGGCAAAAGCATTTTTTCCTGATAGCAAAGAGAAAGAAGCATCAAATAAAATTCAAGAAGCTATTGATAATTCAAATGACATTGCAGAAGTTTTTGTTATTGCAAGAGAAGGGAAAATTAAAGAATTAGGAAAAGTTACTCTTCAAATTGGGAAACCTATCAAAGCTATGCTCGCACAAAAAGTTAAGACAATAAAAGATGGTTTTAAAGCTCTTGGAGTTCCGTGCGCTGTTGAATACAAGTATGATGGTTTTAGATTATTGATTCACAAAAAAGACAAGAAAGTTATTTTATTTACGAGAAGTCTTGAGAATGTTACAAAGCAATTTCCTGAAGTTGTAGAATATATCTTGAAATATGTAAAAGGAGAATCATTTATTCTTGATTCCGAAGCTGTTGGTTATGACAAAAAGACAAAAGAGTATAAACCTTTTCAGGCGATTAGTCAGAGAATAAGAAGAAAGTATGATATTGACAAGATGAAAAATGAACTTCCTGTTGAGGTTAATGTTTTTGATATTCTCTATCACGACGGGAAATCGCAGTTAGATGAATCTTTTGAAAATAGAACAAAATTGATTAAGAAGATAATCAGAAATCATCCTTACAAAATTATTCATGCAAAGCAAATTATAACTGGAGATGAAAAAAAGGC
>JAUYIO010000068.1 GCA_030688225.1 Nanobdellota archaeon | reverse complement strand
CGAAGGTGATTTAGCTACAAAGGTCGATGTTGAAGTCGAAAACTTAATTACAAAAGAAATTCAAAAAAGATTTCCTAAATTTCTAATTCTTGCAGAAGAAAAATATACCAATGTGGAAATTTCAAAAGGAAGAATTTGGATAATTGATCCAATATGCGGAACTAATAATTTTGCAAGGGGCATGAAAAACTTTTGCACAAATATAGCTCTTGCTAACAATAGTAAACTTATTGCCTCTTGCATTATTGATCATAGTCAAAATGATTATTTTTGGTCAATTGGAGATAGAAAAATCTATATAAATAAGACTCTTTTTATACCAAAAGAAGAAAGATTTGATGTGATTTTAGATATTGATTTCGGATCACTTTTACGAGTAGATAAAAATAAAAAGGAAAAACATAATAGGTTTTTAAAAAAACTAGTTACCGAAAACAATTACCATCTTATTTCCTTAAATACTTCATTGGGTTTTGCATATACTGCCATTGGAAAAATAGATGGTTTTATAAATGTTTATAATCACTCCTGGGATATTTGTGCCTCTAGTTTTCTAATTCAACAGTCAGGTGGCATTATTTCAGATCTTTCAGGAAAAAAATGGGCATTGAATTCAAATGGGGCAATCGCTGCAAAAAACAAAGAAGTTTATAGGAAAATTCTAGACACATACCTTAATAGTTAAGCCATTTTAGATTATGAAAACAGTTGATCGCATGTTAATAATGGATGTCGATGGGGTCATTACAGACCCAAAAGAAAAAAGAATTACTGAGCCAGAAATATTAGATGAAATTGTAAAAAGATTGGAAAAAGGTGAGCCTGTTGGCCTAAATACAGGTAGGTCGCTTGTTTGGATGATTGATCGAGTTATCAATCCGCTCCTTGAAAAAGTAAAAGATAAAAAAACTTTGAAAAACTTTTTTGCATCAGGAGAAAAAGGAGGGACATGGATCACATTTGATGGGAATGGAGAAATGCAACATCACAAAGATGGCTCAATATCTGTACCTGAATCATTACAGGATAAAGTTAGAAATCTTATAAACTCTGAATTTTCTGAATCCATGTTTTATGACGAAACCAAAGAAACCATGATTTCAACTGAAATGAAAGATGGATATCCGATTGAGGAATATTCAAATCATCAGATAATTTTGAACGAAAAACTACAAAAATTAGTTGACGAAGATAGCTCGGGTAAACCACTAAAAGTTGACCCAACAACAATTGCAACAGATATTGAAAATAAACACGTAGGCAAGGGGTTCGCAGTTGAAAGAATGATTGAATGGTTAAAAAATCTTGGGATAGAGCCTCAAAGATTCGTAACTTTTGGAGATAGCTTATCGGATATTCCAATGGCAGAAAAATTGCGTAGTCTTAATAAAAAAGTTGAATTAGCATTTGTAGGCAAAAGTGAAATTAAGAAATCTTTTCCATTTCCAATCATTAGACCAAAAAAATTTTTTGGGAAAGGTACTCTTGAAGTATTAAGAAGCCTATGAATTTGGCGTATAGGTTAAGACCTCAAAATCTAGAAGAATTTTTTGGACAGGAACATTTGGTTGGTCCTAATAAAATTTTGAGAAAAATGATTGAGAGTAAAACTCTTTTTTCCATGATTTTGTGGGGACCTCCGGGAAGCGGAAAAACAACTCTTGCAAATATAATCGCGAAAGAAAGTAATGCAAAATTTTATTCATTATCAGGTGTTGAAACCGGAAAAAGCGATTTAAGGGAGATCTTGAAACAAGTTCAGGATGACACTAAGGAGAACAAGAAGGCAATTTTGTTTATTGACGAGATTCATAGATGGAATAAATCTCAGCAAGATTCATTATTGCCTCATGTTGAATCGGGATTAATAACTTTAATAGGCGTTACAACCGAGAACCCATCTTTTGAAGTAATAAGTCCTCTTTTGTCCCGTTGCAGGGTTTTTGTTCTCAAAGGACTTGATGAAAAAAATCTCGAGAAGATTTTAGATATTGCTTTGAAAGATAGAGAAAAAGGATTAGGTAAATATAAAAAAACAGTTGCTAAAGATGCAAAAGAATTATTAATAAGACTTTGCGGACAAGACGCAAGAATCATGTTGAATGCCTTGGAAATCGCAGTGACTAATTTCAAAAGCAAAGAAATAATTAATGAAACAATTAAAGAAATTTTTCAAACTCGCAGCGCAGGACTTTACGACAAAAAAGCAGACGAACACTACAACATTATTAGCGCTTACATAAAATCTATGCGAGGATCAGATCCTGATGCTGCATTATATTATTTAGCTCGCATGTTGGAAAATGGAGAAGATCCGAAATTTATTGCAAGACGCATGATTATTTTTGCATCCGAGGATATTGGACTTGCAGATAGGGGATCATTAATTCAAGCAAATGCAGCATTTGAAGCAATTCACAAGATCGGCATGCCTGAGGCTCAGCTTATCTTGGCTCATGCAACGCTGTATCTGGCAACTGCCAAAAAATCACGAGAAATTGCAAATGC
>JAUYIO010000067.1 GCA_030688225.1 Nanobdellota archaeon | reverse complement strand
TTGTTTTTTGAGGAAAATCATTGTCTTCTAATTTTTTAAATTTTTCTTCAAAATAATTTATTTCTAAAACAAGAGGTTTTAACTTATTAATTTCTTTTTCATTAGAATCGAAGAATTTATTAAAGATGTTAAACATATAACTATTTTACCATAAAAAATCCCCCATCATTTGATTGATGAGGGATTTACCAACTGATCAATTGGTAATGCACCAAATAGCTTACCAATTACTTCTTCTTTTTCTTTGCTTTCTTTGCTTTTTTCTTTGCCATTGTGAAATCACCTCCTTTTTTTATTAATCTAATTATAATTGTGAATAATTTTTATTATTTGTCAAGTAAAATACTCTGCTTCAAAAATAATAGTTTGGGGCTTGGAATAAGCAAAAAAAATGATGACCAATTTTTTATTTTTTTGATGAAATTTTTTCGGAATTTAAATATTTTTGTAAAACTTTTGGAATTAATACGCTTCCATCTTCGGTTTGATAATTTTCTAAAATAGAAATTATTGTTCTGCCAATTGCAAAAGCAGTTCCATTTAAAATATGCACAAACTTTTTTTCATTCTGATTTGTAGAATATTTAATATTTAAGCGTCTGCTTTGAAAATCTGTAGCAGTTGATGCGGATGTAACCTCTCTATATTTATTTTGTCCTGGCATCCACGCTTCCAAATCAAACTTTCTTGCGATTGGAAAACCTAAATCTCCAGTGCACATTTTCACAACTTGGTATGGAATTTCCAAGAGTTGAAATAATTTTTCTTCAAGCGATAATAAATAGTCATGTTCCTTGTCTGAATTTTCTTCTGTTGTAAATGAAACCATTTCCACTTTATCAAATTGATGTACTCTTAAAATTCCTCTTGTATCTTTTCCATAAGTTCCCGCTTCTCTTCTAAATGCAGACGAAAATCCAACATATCTTTTTGGTAAATCTTTAAGCTTCAAAACTTCATCTTTATGAATTGGGACAATTGAATGTTCTGCTGTTCCAATTAAATACATTTCTTTTTTTTCTTCTTGATCCGAAACAGAATAATAATCTGTTGATCCTTTTCCTTCCCAATAACCTAGCCCCTGCGTAATTTCTTTGTTAATTAAAACTGGGGGAATTATCGGAATAAACCCTTCTTTAGTTAAGACTTCTAAGGCTAACTGAACCAATGCAATTTCTAGTAACGCTCCTTGATTTTTTAGATATCCAAATCTGCTGCCAGAAACTTTTGCAGCAGATTTTACATCAATAATATCTAGTGCTTCACCAATTTCCAAATGGTCCTTTGGTTTAAAATCAAATTTTGTGGGTTCTTTATATTTTCTAACTATTTCATTTTTTGATTCGTCTTCACCAACCTTCACATCGTCTTTTGCAATATTAGGAATTTTATATAAATATTCTTTTAGCTCATCCCAAACAGCTTTTAGATAATTCTCTTCTTTTTCCAATTTTTCTTTCAAAGCTTTTCCTTTTTCTATTTGTTCAGGTGTGGGTTTTCCCTTCATTGAATCAGTGAGGACATTCCTTTCTTCCCGGAGTTTTTGAACAGAAATCGATAAGTCTTTATATTTTTTATCAATTTCCAAAATATGATCTACGTTTATTTCAACATTCTTATCCTTCGCTGCTTTTTGAACATCTTTTGGATTACTTCTTAACAGATTGGTATCGATCATAATTCTATTATAGTGTATATCCCAACTTTTTTAAAACATCTGTATGATTGAAGCCTACATTTTCAGGAATTTTATCAAAATACTCCAATTCTTTTGTTCTGCCTATTGGAATTAATGACGCATCTGAGTTAATTTTAACTTTATAAATTAAATCTATAGCATGACCTCGAGGATCCAATACTAAGTCTTCTGATATAAATGCCAATTCCGAAGAAAAATTATTTTTGAATCCCAATTCTTCTTCCAAAATTCTTTTTATGCAATTATCTATTGATTCCTGCTTGATAATAAAACTTCCAGGTAAATGCCAAAAATCTTTAAAAGGATCTTCTTTTCTCTTTGTCAAAAGAATTCCATTTTTTTCATTAATTATTGCCATGCTAACTGCAGTTCGAGGAACTTTCTTAAATGATTCTATAAATTCCTCAGGAGAAAGTTTATTTACTGACATATTGCAAAATTAAAGGTTTTAATTTTTGAATAGCTTTATATCTATGATTATATAGTTTTTGTTCTTCATCTGTTAATTGTTGCTCATGATAATATTTTTTAAGCTGAGGCAAATAAAAGAACGAACGATAAGGATATCCTTTAAGAATTTTCAAATAAGGTTTCTCTGCGATTATTCCTTCCACTTGCCCAGTTACGCTCCACACCTTCCCATTTGGGAGGGCAAGAGAAACAACTGTTTTAAAAAATGCTTGCCTATTATTGTCAGGTAATTCCTTAGCAACTTTTATCATGTGATTTATTATTTTTTCATCTGTTGAGTCGTCCCCAACCCATCTTTTGCTATGCAAACCAGGAGCTCCACCAAAAGCTGATATCTCCAACCCTCCATCATCTGAGACTGCTGGTAATCCACTTTTCTTTGCATAAAATAAGGCTTTTAATTGTGAGTTTTCCTCATAAGTATGCCCTGTTTCCTCAACATCATCCGCAATACCAACATCATTCAAAGAAACAATTTCCAAAGACAAACCTTTTAAAAAATTAGAAATCTCCTGTAACTTTCCAACATTTGTGGTCGCAATAAGAAGTTTGGTCATTAAGATTATTTACCTTCTTCTGAACGGAGATTAGGAAAAAGCATTACTTCTTTCAATGCCCAAGTATTTGTAAAAAACATGACTAATCTATCTATGCCAATTCCAATTCCTCCAAGAGGAGGCATTCCATATTCCATTGCAGTTAAAAAATCTTCATCAACTTGCTGAGCTTCTTCTTTGTCTTTTCTTGCAACTTTTGTATCTTGAGCAAATCTTTGTCTTTGAATTTGAGGATCAGTTAATTCGGACCAGCCATCACAAATTTCTTTTCCACCAATATATCCTTCAAATCTTTCCACCCATCCTGACTTACTCCTGTGAGGCTTTGATAATGGACTTACGTCTTCAGGATAATCAATAATCCAAGTTGGATCAATCAGAAGTTTTGTAATTTTATGTTCAAAAATTGCAAAAATAAGTTGCCCTTTTGTTTCTCCACCAACCAATTGAATTCCAGGACAATTCTTTTTTGCATATTCAAGAAGACTTTTTTCTGTTTCCTTATCTAGATCCAAATCTAATTTTTCTTTAATGATTGCCGACATCTCTATTCTTGGCCATTCTTTTCCAATGTCTATTTTCTTATCATCTACTGCAAGAGTCGTATGTCCATATAGCTTTTTTGCCAAGTGCTTAAATAATCCTTCTGTTACGTCCATAACCCTTGTGTAATCGGCATAAGCCTCATACCACTCGATCATTGTAAATTCTGGGAAGTGAGTGTGATCAATTCCTTCATTTCTAAAATCTTTGCAAATTTCATAAACTTTTTCATATCCCCCAATGATAAGACGCTTTAGATACAGTTCGTCTGCAATGCGGAGATATACATCGCGATCCAAAGCATTTACATGAGTTTTGAAAGGTTTTGCATTTGCTCCTCCATAAAGAGGCTGTAAAGTTGGAGTTTCGACTTCCCAAAAACCTAAACTATCAAGATATTCACGAACACCACTGACTAACTTTGTTCTTGTGTTAAATCTTTCACGAACTTCTGGATTTAATAAAAGATCTAAATATCTCTGTCTATATCTTTTCTCAGTATCTTTTAACCCGAAAAATTCACTTGGCAATGGACTTAAGGACTTAGTCAATAATGTATATGATGTTGGGGCAATTGAGATTTCTCCGGCTGTTGTTTTAATCACTCCTCCTTCAACCCCAATATAATCTCCGATATCTAGAAGTCTGAGGTTTTTATATTCTCCTCCCAATAATTTTTTCTGAAAAAAGATTTGAATTTTTCCGCTTTCATCTTTCAAGTCTGCAAAAGCAATATTTCCATGTTCTCTATACGAAAAAATCTTTCCCGCAGTTTTAACTTTCTTGCCCTCACTTTTTAAACTATCAGCAATTGTATTTTTTTTATCAAAAGAGGCAGGATAAGGATTCCAACCCAATGCTTTTATTTTCTCGAGTTTCTCAAGCCTGACTTTCCTAAAATCTGTATCTTGCATGAAATTATTATAACAGAATAAGAGGTTTTAGTGGATTCCTTGCAAAAAACTATACGCAATCTCACCCAATGCGTCGATCGCATATCCAC
>JAUYIO010000049.1 GCA_030688225.1 Nanobdellota archaeon | reverse complement strand
TTTAATCTGAAATTGACTCTCATTTCTTCATATGATCTCCATAAAAAGAATCCAAATAAATGGGGAACTAAATCAACCTTCAAATCAAAATGACACCAAATCGCCCACTCGCAGCAATTTATATTCGTGTTTCAACAGAAGAACAAGTAAGACAGGGAATTTCTTTAAAGGCTCAAGAAGAAGCTCTTCAGAATTACGCAAAAGCTCTTGGCTATGACATTGTTGAAATTTATAAAGACGAGGGAAAATCTGCAAAAGACATAAAAGGAAGGCCTGCGATGACAAGACTTCTTTCAGATGCAGAACAAAACAACTTCCAATCAATTTTCATTTACAAATTAGATCGGTTCTCTCGTTCTTTAAGGGACCTCATAGAAACAATAGAGAAATTAAAAAAATGGGGTATTGATTTTGTTTCAATGCAGGATAAAATAGAAACAACTTCTGCATCTGGAAAATTAATGTTCCACATAATTTCTGCTTTTGCAGAATTTGAAAGAAATGTGACTGGCGAAAGAACAAAGTTTTCAATGGATAAAAAAGCCCGTGATGGAGGTTTAGTATCTCGCGCTCCTTTCGGATATAAAATAGAAAATAAACAGCTTGTTCCAAATGAAAATTCTTTTTTAGTTCAGGAAATTTTCCACGACTTTTTAAATTCTGATAAAAGCTTAACCCAAATATCTAAAAAATATAATTTGAGTGTGAATGGACTTAAAAAAATTCTTCGCAATCAAACTTATCTGGGGAAAATAAAATTTGACGGACAAGCTCATCAGGGAAGCCATCAGCATTTAATTTCCTCAACTCTTTTTAATCATGTCCAAGATAAACTGGAGAGATTAGGGATTTTATAGAATCACTTCCCAAACTTACTCATATTCTTTGTTAAACTTCTGAAAGGGAAAGGTCTCTCATTTGTCACAAATATCATGTATCTTTGGAAAACATAAAATTGAGTATTCCAAATTTCGCTCATCTCTGCAAGTTCTTTTAATCTCTTTCCTGAAAAAATTGCATAAATAAAATTAATCACAGCCAATACAATTATGAAATATCTCCATACTCCAAAAACAATTCCAGAAACTATTCCAACGACAATTCTCATCCACGCTTCTGTTCTTTCTGACATAAGATAAAATAGTGAAACGCACTTTTAAATGTTGTGAAATATATTTTCAAGAACAGCAATTGTTTTTAAAGAGTTCATTCTCTCATTAAAAATGATTGAAAAAGAGGTGCTTATTGTGGGAGCTGATGATTCAAACCATTCAGGAATATCAAAAATGGAGATAATTGCGACGACTTTTTCTTTTTTAAACAAAGATTCAATAGTAACACCTTTTCCAAATTATAGAAATCTTCAAGGTTACTTAAAGTGGATAGAAAATCCTGAAAGAGATTACAGGTTTGAAATACTTGCCTCTGAAAAGTATAGATATAGTTCTACAAATTTAGTAAAGATAACACCTTCATTGATAAACAGTTTTCTTGAAGATAATGATTTTTATGTCAAAACTCTTAAAATATACCTTGATGGTAGGCTTGAACGTGATGAAAAAGACTTTTTAAGAAATATTTTTACTGGAAGAAAAGGAATTGAGAAAGTGGTAGTAGGAAACTTCATTAAAAAAAATAAAAATACAAGAGGGAATATATCTAAAAGACCAAATTGTCCTGCAGTAGTTTATTATGCAGATATCTTAGCACATTATCTTTATCCAAAAAGTTTTGAAGAACTTTCTCAACATGAAAAACTAGTCTGTGTAAGATGAGAAATCATCTCTTGGAACTTTGTCTCTTTGATCTTGCCCGGCTGTCTCCTGGTTTGTAAGCTTCTTTCCTTCTGACATCTGCAACAAGTAAATTCCTGTCATAATCCAAAAGGCTTTTAGTTAGTTCTTCAGAATTCGCAAATTTAACAAGAGCTTTAGACAATGCAAGTCTTGAAGCCTCTACTTGACTTTTTTCTCCACCACCTCTAACAATTATTGAGGCATCAAAATTTCTTTTTCCAATTACTCTCTCATATATTCTAAGAGGTTCTTCAATCTCAAGTTTGTCAAATAATTGTAAGTTCTGATAATTTTTTTTGTTGATAGTTACTTTTCCGTTTCCCTCTTTTATCATAGCTTTTGCAATTGCAGTCTTTCTCTTTCCAGAAGTAACTATTTTATTTTCCATTATTTCAAATCCTCCACTTTGATAAACTTTTTAGTTTTTTCTTTTCCAGATTTTATCATTTTTTTGTCTGCAAATTCTTTCGGAATTCCTTTAAAACATTTTATTCTTTTGAAAGCTTCTCGTCCTCTACCCTCTCTATAATTTGGAAGCATCCCTCTAATAGTTCTTTTTACAATTCGTTCACTTGCTCTTGAGATTTTAGGACCCACCTGAATACTTCCAACTCTTCTTCTTTTCTGAAGGAATTTTTCTTTTATATTTTTTTTATTTCCTGTAATTATGACTTTTTCTGAATTTAAGATAACAACTTCCTCACCTTGCAAAGATTCCTTGGCAGCGTAACTCGCAAGTCTCCCCAAAATAGCATTTGTTCCGTCTATGATTTTCATTTTTCCAATATCTTTATCCCTTTTGCTTCAGGATTTTTTTTAATCTCTTCCATTATATATGATGTCTCACAGCCTGTTTTTATTAATTTCTCTTTAGCTTTTTCAGAAAAATTCAATGCAACAATTTTTATCTTTTTGTCAATATCGCCTTGGGAAAGAACTTTTCCAGGAACAATTATCTTTTCCCCTTCTTTAATCTCAATTCCAATTTCCTTAAGATTCTTATTCACCATCCTTTTTCTTGGCCCAGACAAAATCTCTGCAACCTTTAACCAATTTTTGTTCTTCTTAGCAAGCATTATTGTTTCAACTAGGATTGAATTTGTTTTTCTTTTAGATTGTTTTGAAATTTTTGTTTTACTTTTCATTTTAAATTAGTAAGAAGTCTAACTTCCCACTATTGCTTGCGCTCGCAGGTAAAAATTTGAGATAAAAACACTTTATAAAACTTTCTTATTTTATTGAATTCCTCGTTGATAATTAATTTCAAAAGCCATCTTTAGCAAAGGATCTGCAATAAATCTATCTCCCCACCTGTGCCAATGTTTTTTATTGCATTCATTTATAGAATAAACTATGCTCTCAAATTTCTCTGATAAAATGTAAAATTCAGAAGAATTCATATCTTTCCATTGGTGATTTCCAGCTTTATTGTAGTTTAAAGAACCTCTTTCCAAAAATATTTTTTTGTTGAATCCTCTTGCAATCCCTCTGAATCTATTTTTCTTAAATAATCCAGAAAACATTCCAAGCATAACTAAGGAATAATCTCCTATAAGTCTATTTATTTCTTTTTCTGCATTTCCTGCAGAGAATGCGAGCCTTTCCAAATCTTCAATGTATGTCAAAGGAAATTGTTCTAAATTTTTCGTTGGAAGTTTTGAGTTCTTTTGTTTGCTCATCCTGACGACCAAATCCTGAATTTCTTTTAATCTCCCTACTGAAAAATCAGACAAAACAAAAGCTACATAGTCAGCTGTATAGGGAGTTTTAACATTATGTTGTGGCATAATTTCCCTTAATGCAGGTTTGAAAAATTCCCTATATAAATAATCTTTGGAATGTCCTCTTTCAAAATTTTTTTCAAGACTCATTAAATAAAAATTTTAAAGAACTATTTAAGTTTTATTTTGATATTTTTTCTTATTTTCTTAGATAATAAAATTTATAAACACTCAAAATCTTGAATTTTTGAAGACGGCCATAATAGGTTGGAAACACCTGTTCCCATTCCGAACACAGAAGTTAAGCTTCCTATGTTAATGGTTTTAGTTTCTGAAAAGATGCGAACCCATTAAGTCGTCCTCTTTATTTTCTAAGATTTTATAAAATAACAAGTCTTGTTTTAATTATGCAAATAAAGGTAAAAAACGTTGTTTTTAATGTAGATGCTCTTTATTTTCCAAAGAAAAATTTCAAAAAATATTGGAGGACAAAATTTTTGAGAATAGATCTTTTTTTATATTGGCTCAGAGTAAAAAATGGTTTATGGGAGAAAGAGACTTTCAAAATTTTTA
>JAUYIO010000048.1 GCA_030688225.1 Nanobdellota archaeon | reverse complement strand
AGATAGTGCTATTAATGAGTAAATTAGGAATATTAAAGACATTATAATTCCTGTAATCCCCGATATTTTCATCCACCTAAGCATTTTAGGCTTGGAAGATTTTTTTAATTCTTTTTTTTCCTGCTTTTTTAATTCTTTTTTTTCCTGCTTTTGCAGTTTCTTTTCTTCTTTCGTTTGCTTTACTGCTTTCAGGGGTTTTTCTTTTTCTTGCTTTACTGCTTTCTGCTGTTTCTCTTTTTCTTCTTTTTGTTTTACTGCTTTCTGTTCTTTTTCTGCTGTTTGTTTTACTGCTTCCTGCGGTTTTTTGTGGATTTTTGCAGGGGTTTTATTTCTTGTTTTTTTCATTTTTTTATAACAGGCTCGGTCTTATTGATTTAATTGCACCGAGAAATATTATTTGTATAAAAACGACGATGACAAAAAGGCTTATGAAAAGAAGAGTTGTCATTGTTTTTGGGAGGCTTACCATTGAGGAGATTATTGTAAGAAAGGTTATTGAAAGTGCGGGGAGTATTACCGAAATTAACATGTAAAACATTATCAATGGATTTAATTTATTTCCATAGTTTTGTATTTGCACTATCTGTTCTTCATTTAATGCTTTTATACTTTCTTTTATTACAACTGATATGTCGCTCCCTGCCCTCATTCCATTACTCATCTGCCAGAGGGCTCTCCTAAAAAAAACAGATGCATTGTTTTTTCCAATTTCTTCAAGAACTTTAATTTGAGGAATTCCTGCATTTATTTTTCTTGCCATTTTTTTAAATTCATCGCTTAAAAATCCGTAATCTGCAACGGAAATATTTACTATTATGCTAAAAAGAGGGACTCCTGAATTTAATTGGATTAACATATCTTCCAATGCGGGAATTAAGTTTTTTTCTATTTCTCTTTGTTTTTTTCTGACATAAACTTTTGGGTATGCTGTCTGGCTGAAGAATACAAATCCCGAGAAAAGAAAAGCTATTGGAATTGCAAGAATAAACATATTTTTTATATTCGTCAGAAAGAGAATAGTGCTGGACAAGATGTATAATATAATAAATGAATAGGTTGTTGTTTTTAATGAAATACCTAAGTATTCTTCTCTTGTCAGGGCTATATCTGAAATTTCTAAGTTTTTCTGGAGCTTTGATTTTGGCTTATGCTTAAAAGGTTTTTGAAAAAAGACCGATTTTTTTCTTAGTTTATCCAAACCTGAAAAGGTAAATGGAATTTTAAATTTAATTTTTTTACTCATTTTATGCAAGAACAGTTTTTTTATCGTTCTTATTAATTGATTTAACTAACAGCTCTTTATTTCTATAATACAAATTCATTACTTTCCCGAATTCTCCCAATTCCCTTATCTCATTTTTTACGAGCCACGATAGTATTTTTGATTTTTCTGCGATGTTTTCTGCAATTTCTCTCTGGGACATTCCTGTATGTCTGCTTATTTGTTCGAAAAATCTCGTGCTTTCGCTATGAACTACAACTTCATCTTTTTCTGCAGACCATCTGTAAATTACATTTGCTTTTGCATCATTTTTTTCTGATTGGAATTCTGCAACCTGCAAAACTCTTCGTATTCCTTTTCTTCTGTCCCTGAACATTATAACATTTAAATTGACGGATTTCAAAAGGTTTGGAGGAACGTTTAATGGTGGATTTATAAGACGTGAGACAGTTTCACTTGCAGAGTCTGCGTGTAATGTTGCATAAACTGAATGTCCTGTATGCATTGCTTCAAATAAAACCATTGCTTCTTCATGTTTTCTCATTTCCCCCAAAACTATTCTGTCTGGTCTCATTCTTAGTGAATTGATTAAAAGGTCAAGCATACTTACTTCTCCTTTTCCTTCGGGGTTAGGAGTTCTTGTAACTAACGGGGTCCAGTAAAGAAATTTTGGAAGCATTAATTCTCTCGTATCTTCTATGCTTATTATTCTTTGGTTTGGGGGAATGAATGGCATACACGCATTAAGAAAAACTGTTTTTCCCGAGGCTGTTCCTCCTGAAATTATGACGTTCATTTCATATTCAACTGCCAACCAGATTAGGGACGCGATGTCAAGACTGCAAGTTTTATTTTTTATCAAATCAATTATTGTATACGGGTCTCTTGCGAATTTTCTTATTGTAATTGTATTTCCTTTTGTGTTTATGGGGTATAAGACTGCGTTTACTCTGTCTCCCGTTACTAGATGTGCGTCTAATAATGGATTCAATATGTTAATCTGTCTCCCAACTCTTCTTGCGATAATATTTGAGTAGTTGATTATCTCTTCTTCTTTTTCTACTCTCATATTTGTTTTTAGCCACCCATATTTTTTGCTAAACACTCTTATTTTTTCTTTTGCAGAAGTAATTACTATTTCTTCTAAATTTGGGTCTGCAATAAGAAATTCTATATTTCCTAATCCGAGCATGTCCATCATTAAT
>JAUYIO010000036.1 GCA_030688225.1 Nanobdellota archaeon | reverse complement strand
TAACAAAGCCAACACTACTGTTGTTGAATCAAGTCTGTCCAATGCATCTCCAAGAGAACCTCCATAATATCCGTATGCACTTACAAAATTCATAGAAAATATTGTTAAAGCATAGAACAATAAACTCTTTTTTTGCATAACTGATGTAAGGGAGATGTTTTTATAAATTTATCTTCTTTTTGGGAAATATTAATAAATAATGTTCTTTTATTAAAAGGATGAGAAAACTTTTATTGATTTTAATTATTGGAATATTTCTTTTAAATTCTGTGAATGCTTTCCAGAATGGAAATAGTGTTTTTACTGGAAATTTTGTTAGTGATTTTTTTACAGGTTCAAATGGGTTGGATGTTAGTATAGCAAAATATGTTCTGTGGGCAGTTTCAACTATTTTACTTTTCCTTGTTTTGAAAGCTGTAAAAATTCCTGAAAACTCTTTTTTTAGAGGGATTATTTCTCTCATTATTGGATTTTTAATCATAGCTTATCTGACTCCTCAAGAGATTCTTACTTTTTTGGCGACTTTTTTTTATTTCAGCACAAGAGATTTAATTGTACTTGGAATTATTTTTATCTGTGTGATGATTGTTGGGATTTATCTTTATAAGAAATATAAAAAACAGAAAGCAGAAGGAAATCTCTGAAAAGAAGAGATATGTGCAAAACTAAAGAAATGTTTATAAATAATAATCCTTTAGATAGATTATGAAGAAAAAGAAGGTGGTTAAGAGAAAGGTTTCTAACAAAATTTCTTATGATAAAAAATTTGTGGCACTTGCAATTGCTGCATTTTTTGTTTTTGCAATTGCATTGAATTATGCAAATGTTCCTCAAAATTCAACAGCTGTTACCGGACATGCAACTTCTAGTTTTGTTAGTGATTTTTTTACAAGTTGGTCTGAAGGAAGTTTAGATTTGAATGTTGCTAAATACTTGTTTTGGATTATCATAACTTTCATAATTTTCAGTGCATTAAATATTGCAAAAATTCCTTCTCAAACAGCTTTACAATGGTTGATTGCAATTCCTATTAGTTTTTTAGCTACTGCCTATCTTGCTCCTTCCGA
The DNA here is from genome assembly GCA_030688225.1 of Nanobdellota archaeon. Classification (GTDB taxonomy): domain Archaea; phylum Nanobdellota; class Nanobdellia; order Pacearchaeales; family GW2011-AR1; genus JAUYIO01. The sequence goes on along the minus strand of JAUYIO010000036.1, from coordinate 5,243 downwards.
AGTATTTGCAGTTTTGACAACTTATAGTGCTCTTGGATTAACCCTTGCAGTAATTGTCCCTTTTATAGTTATGATATTAATTTCTGCTATGCTTTTATCAAATACGAAAGTACAACAAATGACTGTTGGAAAAATAATGTTTGAGGTTATGTTGTGGTTATTTTTTGCTGGATTTTTAATTTATAAGCTTATTGCAGGTTATCAAAATATTGACAGGTCAAATGGGGTTTTGATAACAATATGGGTTGTTTTAGGGCTTTCTGTCGCTATTTTAACATTTAACAAACAATTTAGGAATTGGGTAAGAGGAATTGGTAATGAAATTAAAAAAGCACAAGCAGAAGCTGGAAAACTTGAGAGAGATATAGAAGAAGAATTTGGAGATTAATCAATAAATTTAATAATCTTTTTCTGTTCGTTTGTTTATTATGGTAAGATCATTTGATGTTTTAGGGAATATTGCTATTGTGAATTTTTCTAAAGATGTTAAACAGAAAGAGAAGAAAAAATTTGCAGGGAATATATTGAAAAAGCAAAAAGCAATTAAAACAATTCTTGAAAAAGTTGGAAAAGTAAAAGGAAGACTGAGGAAGCCTGTTTTGAAATATCTTGCAGGGGAGAAAACAAAAGAAGTTTCATACAGGGAAAATGATTGTGTTTTTAGATTTAATGTTGATGATACTTATTTTTCTCCAAGGCTGAGTAACGAGAGAAAAGAGATTGCAGGAAAGATTAAGAAAGGTGATGAAGTCTTGGTTATGTTTGCAGGTGTCGGGCCTTTTTCTATTGTTATTGCAAAAAAATCAAAGGCAAAAAAAGTTTATTCTAATGAAATAAACAGGAAAGCTAACAAATATGCAGAGTTGAATATTGAATTGAATAAATTGAAAGAGAGAGTTGTTTTAATTAATGGAGATATCAAGAAAGTTTCTAAAAAATTATCTAAATTTGATGTTATAGTTATGCCTCGTCCTCAACTTAAAGAAACTTTTTTGAGAGAAGCTTTTTCCTTAAGTAAGAAAGGAACAAGAATTTTTTATTATGATTTTTGTAAAGAAAATGAAATTAATTTAATTGTTGAAAAAATTCAGAAACAAGCAAAACTTTCAAGAAAGAAAATTAAAACCCTGAAGATTAAAAAAGCAGGAGAGATTGCCCCTTATAAAATTAGGGTGAGGGTTGATTTTCAAGTTGTTTGATTTTTCTTTCTGGTAATTGATATTTTGATAAAGCAGGGGTGTCATACTTTCCGGTTAAAGGGTTATATAACTTCCCGTAAGAAAAAATATTTCTTGCGAAGTTTGGGTCCCTATTTAAAGAGTCCCATAAAGACATATATTCTGGGTTTGAGAAATATGAAAGATTCATATAGGAGGTATCAAGTAATTTCTTTTTAACAAGAGTTGATATTGGTTCATTGTTTAGATTCTCCTTTAATCTTATCTCTGGAAATTCTCTTCCCAAATATAAAATTGCTTCTATTGTGGAGAAAAATTTTCTTTTTTTTAACAATTTTGAGAATCTATCCAGCTTTGGGTTTTTATGAATAATTAAGATATCAATATCTCTTGCATTTTTATCTCCTTTTGCAACCCCTCCAAATAACATTACATCTTGAACATTTATTCTTTCAACAATTGGAAAAACAAATCTTCCAAAATCTTCTGCAATTTTTGATAGGTTACTCATAAAAATCACTAAATAAAATATCTTATAAAGATTTCTATAATAGTTAGTTTTTTAAATTGTTAATTTATTGAGTTTTATGGATTTTAGAAATCTTACAAGTTATAGAGAAAAGAAATTGAATGTTGTTGATGTAAATGAGAGAACCTATTTTACTGATTCCTCATTTAATCCTAATTTAATTATTGGAATGGCTTTTGGAGCAAATTATGATGAAAAATCTCACAATTATAAATTGGCTAAAGCAGTTATTGATTCCAGAGAATATTTTGGAAAAGAAATCCCTGTTCTTGTTCAGAGCGAGATTGGAGAATGTTTGATGAGAAGTGGAGAAAAGAATTTTTATTTTGTTGGGGAAAATTATGCCGAGGGAGAATCAAGTTTGATTAAGTCAAAAATTGATACTGAAGGGATTTTTAAGCATTGCAAAAAAATTATTAAGAGTAAAGGTTTGGGAAATAAAATTTTGTATGTTGCACATCCTGCTCATATGCAAAGAGTTTTAGATACTGCTAAGAAACAAGGATTAGAAGGAATTCCTTTTGTCTCTGAAAAAGTTGAATGGTTAGATGATGCTCAACCGTGGGTAACCTCTCCTTATCTATGGGTTCCTAGAGAAATTGTTGCGAGAGTTTTGAAATAACTATTTTATCTGATAATATCTCTCAAAAATTTCCTGAACTTGTTCTCGCATTTTTTTTGGGAAATTTGCGTTTAAAACTTTTTCATATGCAACGCAATAAGCTTGAATCTCATCAATTAGGACTTTTTTATTGTAGCCATGAGACGCAAGAAGATCTCTTTTTATTTTTCCTGTTTTGTATCTTTTTATTATTTTTGTGACTTTTTCCTTGTAACTTTTATTTGTGTGAAAAAGTGCATGAGCAATTTCATGTTTTAATGTTCTGAAATTTTTTTTACCATAAACAGCGATAATATAAAATTCTCCTTTCTCTTTCTTAAAAATTTTTAGAAGTTTTTCTTCTTGTTCTGAAAGAGGGTCAAAATATCCTTTTCTGAATGGTTTTAGAACTTTGGAAGGGACATTAAACCCTGTCCAGTCTTGATAATATGTGAATTTCCCTTTGTTTTCTTTTGTATACCATTTTTTGAATTGTCCAATTGTGAATATTTTTCCTTTGAATTCTGGGGATTCATAATATGCTTCAATCCTGACAAATGTTAATGTTAAATCTCTTTGTTTTGCGAAACGGAGCAGATAAATTTTATCGGCAATTTTCTTTTTCTTTATTTCCATTTACAATCTCTTTTCAGCTTTAATTGCAGTTGGTGCTTCTCCCCCATGCCATGTAAATCGTGGGCGGATTCTCATTGGATAAATTCTTTCTGAGTTGTCGTCAAGAATTATTGCAGAACCTTTTAAGCCAGGCAAATCGTCCATGTATTTTTTAATGCTTTCTATAAGATAACTTTGCATGATATGATTCAGTGCTTCTAAATCTGGTTTTGAGGTTACTCTATGTGCTATTACTATGTCTGATTGAGTCATGACATCTCTATGAATTTGCCCTGGTTGTTGTGTTGCAAGAACAAGAGAAATTCCTGGTTGTCGTCCTTCTCTCAAAAGCTGAATTAATGCATCTGTTGCAATTGTTTTTTTATCCAAAGGAAGAAATTCGTGAGCTTCGTCTATAAACATCCATACAAGAGGATATTCTTTTTTTTCCTCTGTTGAAAAATTAAATCCTCCTGAAATGTCTTTTATTTCTTCTTTCTTTCTTGCGTCCATTCTTTGATTGAACATTTTTCTTGAAACAAGGCTTATTACTAATGCTCTAACGTTGAATGCACCAACCGAATTATAAACGCTTAAATCAAGGACAGAAGTTGTTCCTGCAGAAATTAAATCTGTTATTCTTGTTGGTTTTGTTTCTCCTTCTGCGAAAATTCCCCAGGTTTTTGCAGCTTCAAACAAACTTATTGCAGAATTTTTTATTTCTTGTGAGCTTTTTTCATCTTTTTCCAAACTTGATATTACATCATTGATATTGAAATTTCTTTTTTCTTTCAGTCTTGTTATCGTTCTCTGTATTAATACAGAAACAGGTTCTGTTATTCCTAAACCAAATGTTAAAATCCAATCTTCTGAATTCATTTCTGAAATGTCAAGTGCGAATTCTTTATCCACAGGAATTCCTTTGTCCAGATAATTTTCATAGTATCCGAATGGAACGAAGATTTTTACAGGAAGATTTTTTGCAGAGAGATTCCAGTCTTGCAATAATTCCTTGTCTTTTTCGTTGAGGAATTTCATTGTCCAATAAATTCCCATTGTGTCAAAAATTAATGAAGCAATGTTTTGATTTACTTCTCTTGGGAGGTTTGAAAGTTCTTCTGCAATTACTCCTAGAGTATAAGACTTTCCAGAACCTCTTTTTCCTGCGACTAAGACAACGTGGCTTCTTGCAATGTCCATCAAGATTTTATTTGAAAGAGAGGTGTATTGTCCCATTTTTACATAACCTTTCCCAAGTGTTGTTAAACCTCTTTCGCCAAATGCTTTTTTGTCTGATTCGTTTCTCCCGACTATTATGTTGTAGGGCATGATTAGAAAAAGTTAAAGATATTTTTAATTGTTTGTATAATTACCACAATGTTTTTAAGACAATATTTCCTATTTTGTTAATGGATATGGAAGAAGATAAGGGGGGAAAAGAAAGTTTGACTTTTAGAATTAGAGAGAATCCCTGGATTTTGTCAACATTTATTCTTGGTGTTTTGGTTCTTATATTATTAATGAATAGTTTTCTCGGGTTTTCAGGGAATGTGATTTCTGAAAAAGAAGCAGGAGATAATTTGGTTAGTTATCTTTCTTCTGTTGGTTATCCTGGATTTACTGTTAAAAATGTTGAAAGTTCTGACGGGATTTACAAGATAAATACTCTTTACCAAGGAAGCGATGTTCCTTTTTATGTAACGCCTTCAGGGTTTATTATCGGGAATAATTTAATTTCAATCCTCCCTCAAGAGAATATCAATAACAGACAATCTTCCAAGGATATTCCTAAAACAGATAAACCTGTTGTTGAATTATTTATTTGGAGTTATTGTCCATATGGTGTTCAAGCTCAGGCTCCTATGGCTGAAGTTGTTTCATTGCTTGGAGATAGTGTAGAATTTAAGGCTGTTTTGTATTACGACGGACATGGAGCTTTTGAAACTCAGGAAAATAAAATCCAGGAATGCATACAAAAAATTGCTCCTGAAAAATATTGGAATTATGCTTCCGGTTTTGTAGCAAATATTTATCCTAAATGTGGTCAGACTCAGGATGTTAGCTGTGATAAAACAGAATCTGTAAAATTAATGAAATCTTTAGGAATTGATTCTGATGCAGTTTTGTCTTGTGTGAATTCTCAAGGAGGAGATTTGTTGTCTGATGCTTCTGCTCGTGCTCAGGCGCTTGGAGTTACAGGTTCGCCAACGATTGTTATTAACGGAGTTAAGGTTGATGTTGCAAGAGATGCTGAATCAATTAAAGGCGCTGTTTGCTCTGCTTTCAATAATGTTCCTTCTGTTTGCGGGACTCAATTGAG
>JAUYIO010000031.1 GCA_030688225.1 Nanobdellota archaeon | reverse complement strand
TAATAAGGAGATTTTTTTGCAATCTCATCAAGCTTTTCTTTATCATATTTTTTTACATCATCTATATTGTGTCCATTAATTTCCAGCCATTTTTCAAACTTGTAATGAAAAACATTATATTCTTCCCACGAATCTCCAACCTCATCAGTGAATGCAATTTTTACATCTTTATCATTTGGATTTACTTTTCTTCTGCGCGTATAAGCCATTTGGAATACCGGTTCAAGACCAGAACTTGTCTGAGTCATTAAACTTGTGGTTCCTGTAGGAGCAACTGTCAGAAGAGCAATATTTCTTCTTCCATATTTTTTCATATCCTCTTCAAGTTGTTTATCTTCACCAAATAATCTTTGAATAAACGGATTATTTTTTTCTTTTTCAAAATCATAAATTTCAAAAGCCCCTCTTTCCTTCGCTGTTTCAACTGATGCTCTATAAACTTCCAAAGCCATTTCTTTATGAAGTTCTTCAGAAAAAATATTTCCCTCTTCACTTCCATATCTAAGTCCAAGCGCAGCGAGCATATCTCCCTCGCCGGTAATTCCGATTCCAGTTCTTCGTCCTTCTTTTGCTTTTTGTTGTATCTTTTCCCAAAGTTTATATTCCACTCTTTTAATTTCTTCGTCTTCAGGATCGTCTTTTATTTTTTCAAGAATGCCATCAATTTTTTCAAGCTCTAAATCAATTATATCGTCCATCATTCTCTGGGCATAATTTGTATGTTCTCTAAATAATTCTTTATTGAAGTTCGCATTTTTTGTAAAAGGTTCGTTGACATAACTGTAAAGATTTACTGCAAGCAATCTGCATGAATCATACGGGCACAATGGAATTTCTCCGCACGGATTTGTTGAAACTGTTTTGTAGCCTTTTTCCGAATAGCAATCAGGAACAGATTCTCTGATTATTGTATCCCAAAATAAAATTCCAGGCTCTGCGGATTTCCACGCGTTATGAACAATTTTTTCCCAAAGCGCGCGCGCATCAATTTCATTTTTGTAAATTGGATTTTCTGAATTAATCGGATATTGTTGAATATATTTCTTTCCATTTTTAATTGCTTTCATAAATTCATCGTCTATTCTGACAGAAACATTTGCTCCGGTAATTTTTCCTTCTTTCATTTTTGCATCTATAAATTTTTCAGCATCAGGATGTTTTATAGAGATGCTCAGCATTAAAGCGCCTCTT
>JAUYIO010000059.1 GCA_030688225.1 Nanobdellota archaeon | reverse complement strand
TCTTGTCTTTAAAAAATGCAAATAATCTTTTCTACTTTTAAAAGTAGTCCCGCCATGAATCATAAACACCTGAATTTTTTCTTCCATATCGATTAAAAAACACCAATATTTATTAAACTATCGAATCAAAAATTCAATTCCCTCCAAACCTTCTCTGCCTTCTGCTGTATTCAGAAATAGCTTTTCTAAATTCCTTAACATCAAAATCAGGAAAATAAACATCTGAAAAATACCATTCACTGTAAGCACTCTGCCAACTCAAAAGTCCTGAAGTTCTCTTCTCTCCACTTGTCCTAATAATCAAAGCAGGATCTGGCAAATCAAAGGTATCTAGAAATTTCTCAAAACTTTTTTCATCAACTTTTTTTTCCCCACTCTTTAAGGCCTTATTAACAGCTCTAACAATCTCATCTCTTCCCCCGTAATCTAAGAATAAAGAAAAGTTCAATTCAGAATAACTCTTAGTAGACTCTTCGAACTTTTCTAATTCTTTAATCAAATCTCTTGGCAGTCTATCTTTTCTTCCAATATGCCTAAATCTAATCTTTTTTTCATGAGCATACTTTTCCAATTTTTCTATCAATCCCCTAAGCAAATCAAAAATAACTTTTCTTTCTTTCTCATCCCTTTTCCAATTCTCAGTAGAAAATGCCCATAAACTAATATATTTTATTCCTAAACTCTTACTCTCTTCCAACAAAGAAATTAAATTTTCCATTGTAGCAGATTTCACATGACCCTCACTTCCACTTAAACCCTTATCTTTTGCCCAACGCCTATTCCCATCAGGAATTATAACTACATGTTCTGGAACGTTTATCTCTCTTCCAAACAAAAATCTCCCTAAATTTTTAACACTCTTAATTCTATCCTTAATAGCCCCCTCTCTTGGAACACTAAAATCCTTATACCTTATAGAAATTTCCTTCCATTCATAGTTGAAATCCCTTACATCAGAAAACCCTGGACTTTTTTTAATTTCCAAAATAAATTCTTTTACCTTTTCTTTCGAACCTTGGACAACAATTACAACCTCTCCACTTTCCCTATTTCTAGCATATCCCTTCAATGAAAAAGAATCTGCAATTCCTTTAACAGTATTTCTAAAATTAACTCCCTGTACTCTTCCATAAACTTCTATTTCTGCCTCTACAAGACCAGATTCATTTCCAAAAGTTTCATTTCCCATTTTTTTCACCTTTTTTAAAAATGGAAATTAAATATTTCCTTATCTTTTTATTTTTCATCTTCATTTCCATTGTTTTTTCTCTTCCCTAAAACAATTTTTAAAACATCTCTAAACCTTCCTAAATCTTCGCTTCTTATTCTTGCTCCAACAGCATCTCTATGTCCTCCTCCACTTGCTCCTTCAAATTCTTCTTCAAAAAATACATCTTCTAAAACTTCTTTAACATTATTTCCTCTTAAAGAAAGATTAACAATTCCTTGATTTCTATAAGCTACAACAACATATTTGTCTCTAAATCTATGATTGAGTTCATTACTTATCTCACTACTTATACTCAAAGTTCCCCCATACTCAAAAAACAACAAGTCCCCATCAATACATTCCCTTGCTTTCAAAATTAGACTATCATATTTATCTTTAATTTCTCTATACTTTCTCCTGAAATCATAATTTTTTCCAGATTCTTCAAAAACCTCGCTATGACTTTTAATAGAGATTAAAAAATTTTGGAATTTCACAATATTTGTAGTGCTGTCCTTTAATCCAAAATTAATTCCTTTTGCTATCTCTCCAATTCCAGTTTCAAATAATGCTTCAAAGGGTTCTTTTATTCCTGGTTTCCAATATTCTCCATAATCTTTTTCAAAAT
>JAUYIO010000009.1 GCA_030688225.1 Nanobdellota archaeon | reverse complement strand
ATCAGCTTCTTTCCCTCTCAGCATATGATTTATATGTACAGCGCCAACTGTTATTTTTAATTTCTTAGAATATTTCTTGAGAAAATGGAGAAGGAAGACAGAATCAGGACCTCCGCTTAAACCAACAAGTACATTACCATTTTCTTCCAGCAGGTTTTTATCAGAAATAAATTTAAGAACTTTTTGCTCAATCTTTTTCATCAGAATCAGGCAGGAATATCGTCCTGCTTTCCTTCCATAATTCTCTCAACATATTTTCCCAGTACATCAAATTCAAGATTAACTTTATCGCCAGCTTTTTTATCGGAGAAAATTGTTTCCTGCCAGGTAAAAGGAATAATACCTACACCAAACCAGTTTTCTCCAAGTTCAGCAACAGTCATACTAACACCATCTATAGATACAGAACCAACATAGATAATATATTTTTTAAAATCATCGGGAAATTTAATCTTCATAAAATGGCTGTTGGACAACTCCTGTATTTCAATAACGGTACCTGTTGTATCAACATGTCCCAGGACAAAATGTCCTCCGAGTCTTGCATCAGCCTTTAATGGTCTTTCAAGATTAACCCTGGTGTTTAATTCAAGAGCACCGAGGTTTGTTTTTTTTAGTGTCTCTTCAATAGTATCAACAGAAAAGGTATTACCCTCTTTTTTAACAACTGTAAGGCAGCAGCCATTTACGCTTATGCTGCTTCCTATCTCAAGGTCATCAAATATCTTTTCAGCGCTGAATGTAAGCTGAAAACCGTCACCTGTTTTTAGTTTATTTTTTAATTTGCCTGTTTCTTCAACTAATCCTGTAAACATTTCTTCACTTCCAAAGTTTCAAAAAAAATTATTTATAAAATTCAATCAGAACATCGTCACCAATTTTTTCAACATTATTAATTTTCAGTTTTAAAGATTTCTGAAGCTGCTTTATTCCAATATTATTAACAATAGGAATTCCGCAGCCTAAAATTTTCGGACTAATAAATGTAATCATATCATCAAAAAGATTCCCTTTAATAAAAGAAGTAAAAACCTGGCTGCCTCCTTCCACAAGTACAGAGGCAATCCCGATCTTATATAACTCCTTTAATGCATTTTTTAGATTAATCCTGTCATCTTTTTCTTCCTTGGCAAATAAAAGGGTAACTCCAAGAGAATTTAATTTATTTATCCTTCTTTTCTTCCCGATACTTTTTTTTGATGCAATAACAATAAGATTCTTATCCGAATTTCTGCTGAAAATTTTATGGTTAAGATTCAGACCCAATCCCGGGTCAAGGATAATCCTTTTAGGGTTTCTACCTTCAGCTAGTCTGACAGTTAATTTGGGATCA
>JAUYIO010000008.1 GCA_030688225.1 Nanobdellota archaeon | reverse complement strand
AAATCAACGAAAAAATAAGAAAAGAATTAGTAGAATTCGAAATGGCAGTTAAAGAACTAAATTTTGACAAGGCGATACATCTAAGAAATAATTTAGGAAATATTTTCAAAGAAAAAAAGAATTAATCTTGTGTGTATATTTGATCTGCTCTTTTTTTATTATATCTTATTTCTGCTTCAAAAAATTCAGTGCTTGTTTCTTGAGGGGGAAGTTTTCCTCTGTGTTCATTCCATTCTTGTTTTATAAGTGCGCCTATAAATGGTTTGTTTGACCAGTTGGATAATTTTGGTTCAATTGTTTTTAGTGCGTCATAAACATCATCAAGTAATTTATCTGACAGGATTACCAGATTCTCACAATATTTTTCATAATCATTTCTTGAAGGAAACATCACTGCAAAAATCTGGTTTCTTCCTTCTTCAGTTTTGACCAACTCTTGAACGTCAATATTTTTAGCAGAAGAAACTTGTTTTGCTCCTGCAATAATTGATTCATACAATATTTGCTCACAATTTATTCTTCTTTGTAAAGAATCAGAGAATGTGTTTATTGCGGATAACATTTCTCTATCCACTCCTAAAGTCCACCTGATAAATCTGTTTCCTAAATAAGAATCAACCTGTTTTTTTCTTTCACAACAGAGTCGTTTTGCAGTTTCTAAATATTTTTTGGGCTCAATATATCTTGCTTTATGGCCGGCAAGCAATTCCCATTGTTCATGTTTTATGTAATGAGGCCTGTCTTCTTTTTCTTTGATCAAAAATTCTGCAAGTATTTGTTCGTCAAGAGAAGAAAAATTACTTAGTTCAACATGATGTTCTTGTTTAAATTGAGGTTTGATTTCCAAATTACACCTTTAATGGATAAAATTCATCCTTAAAATGACCAAAATAAGGTCGTGTTTTTAAAATATCACAATTTTTTAAATAAGATAATATGTCCGGTAACTCTTCAGGATTAACCCCTAAATCAAGTTCATCTTCTGGCTCTGTTTGCGCTCTTGCAATTCGAGGGTTTTCTGCAACTTTGTTGCATCTATCAACTATTTTTTTTTG
>JAUYIO010000002.1 GCA_030688225.1 Nanobdellota archaeon | reverse complement strand
GGAGGAATCAAAATGGATAGGAATCTTGTTTTATGGGTAGTAATAGGAGTTTTAGCTCTTCTTGTTATCTACGCAGTGTTTTTCAAAGATACTGGAACAGCAGTAACTGCAGGACAATCTGCAGGACAGACAGCAAACACCTATGGAGCAATGGTTGGAGGCTGCTAAATGGGTTTCTTTTTTAGAAAAAGAAACTACAGTGGTAGAAAAACTAAAAATGAAAATTTCGGGGAAATTTTAAGATGAAAAAGAAAATTTATTTTTTATTTTCTTTTTTCTTTTTAATAAAAAATTAAAATGGGGAAAAAATTATTTTGGAGTTTAGGAATAATTCTTGTAATAGGAATTTTCTTCTTTTTTACAAATTCTGCAACAGGAAAATTTATAGCTGTTGATAGTTTTGAGGGAGATATCAAAATTTACAAATCCTTAACTTGCGGATGCTGTGAAGTTTATGTTAATTATTTCAAAGGAAAAGGAAATTCTGATGTAGAAGTTATTACAAAAAGCGATATTGATTTTATCAAAGAAGAGTATAAAATTCCTCAGGAATTGAGAACTTGTCATACAACTATACTTGGAGATTATTTTGTAGAAGGACACATTCCTTTGGAGGCTGTTGAAAAATTACTTTCTGAAAAACCAGATATATTAGGGATAGCTCTTCCAGGAATGCCTTATGGTTCTCCAGGAATGCCGGGAAATAAGAAAGGAGATTTTGTAATTTATGGTGTTAATCACGACGGAACTTACCAGGAATTTATGAGGATATAAAATGAATTTAAAAAAAATATTTTTGTTAGTATTTCCAATTTTTTTATTTGAAAATATAAGTGCTCATTGTCCTCTTTGCACTGTTGGGGCAGGAGCAGCTGCTGCAGGAGCTGTTTGGCTTGGAATTAGCAAAGTGGTTGTTGCGTTGTTTATAGGAGCTTTTGCAATGTCTATGGGAATGTGGTTTGCAAGAGTAATTGAAAAAAGAAAAATATTTATTCCATTTCAGAATTTTATAATAATTGTCGGGGTTTTTCTCTTAACAGTTCTTCCTTTAATCCCTATAATAAAATCTCTTGGACCATTATACATTCCTTTTATAGGAGAATACGGAGTTACATATGCTCTTGATTATTCCTTAGTTAGTAGTTTGTTTGGAGGGCTTATTGTATTCTTTTCTCCAAAGATAAATAAAAAAATTAAAGATAAAACAGGCAAAAGCATTTCTTATCAGGGAATTTTTATCACTTTCTCTCTTTTGATAATTGCTAGTTTGTTAATTCAGTTTGTTATAGTATGAACGAAATGGGTTTTTTTTAGAAAGAAAGCCTAAAGGCTTTGCGACAATTTTCTAAAGAAAACCGTCGGAAGAAAAACTACAGTGGTAAAGAAAAGTACAAGAACAAAAACAGGAAGTTTTTGAAATGAACGAAAAAGAATTTATAAAAAAAATTTCAGAATTTAACAAGGAAGAAAAACTTGATTTGTCTAGCGGAGAAGACCTTTCAATCGCCTTGATGAATCTTGTAAGTCTTGAAGAACATTCTTTTTTTAGTTATGCAAAAACAGAAGATGAAAAATTTCTTGATGTTTTGGAAAAAACAAGAGAAATAAGAAAAAAATATTTGAAACTCATTGTAAAGGAAAACGACGCAGAGATTTGGTGCATGTCCAAGCATCTTTTGGCAACGAGTATGAGATTATATGAAGTTGGAACAAAGTTTTTGCATGAAGGAAAGAAAAAAGAAGCAAAAGAAATGTATAAAGACGCATTTGAGATTTATGCTCTTTTTTGGAGGATAAATTTGCAAGAAATTAAAACTGAAGTTAAAGAAAAAGGAAAATTTTCAGATAAATTAAAAAAATTACTTGATTGTTGTCGGGAGTGATTAAATGAACATAAAAACAAAAGCATGGGCTTATGGAATTATTGCAGTTTTAATAGTTTTATTGATAAATTTCATTGTTTTGTACTCTCTTGATTTTCCTTTAATGGCGATAGAAATAATAAAAAAATATTGGTTTTTGTTAATCTTTCTTATTGGAGGTTTTGGGACGCAAGTAGGATTATTTACATATTATCATAGTCTTGATGCAATAAGCTGTTCAACAACAGTTGCTTCTGGAGGAATTTCTGGTGTAAGCATGATTTTGTGTTGCAGTCATTATATCTTGAATCTTCTCCCTTTTTTAGGCGCAATAGTTGGAATGTCTTGGCTGGTATCTTTATCAAAATATACTCTTCATTTTTTAATTGTAGGAGTAATCTCAAATATAATTGGAATAGGTGTTTTATTTTACCAAAAAAATAAATACAGGAAGTTAAAAAATGGAAAATAAATATTTGATTTTTGGAGCAATAGTTTTAACTTTGTTTTTGGCTTTTTCTGTTTTTTTAAAATTTAATCAGAACGGGAATGTAGTTCAAGAAAAGAATCCTGAATTGGAAAAATATCGTTCATTAGAAATTCCTGAAGAATGCAGACTTCCAGAATATGAAAATGATTTGAATTGGTGGAAACAACATTTGAGTCATCACCAAAATACATGGTATTGTCTGGAGTATTACGGGACAAGTATTGAGGAAATTCAGGGAGGCAGATAAATGGGCTGTTGTGGAAATCATGGAGGAGAACACAATCATAACAGAAAATATGAAATTAAAGACAATGAAGAAAAGAAAAATTCGTGGTTTTTGGCAGCGGTAGTAATATTTATGATATTGATGTTATTAATTAGTTTTGTAATTTAAAAGAAAACAATGAATAAAAATTAAAGAAAATGGAGATTAAAGATTTTGCATATATTATTGAAACCGAGAAAAAATTTGATGAGGCAGTTGTATCAGTGCTAAAAGAAGTAGAATCTAGAGGCTGGACTCTATTCAATGTTTATGATATAAAAGAAAGATTGGCTGTGAAAGGATTTGAACAGGAACAACTAAAAATTATTGAAATTTGCTCTGGAAAATATGCAAATAGTTTTTTAAATGGAAACAGGCTGATTTCATTATGCATGCCCTGCAAAATTAATGTTTTAGAGGAAAATGGAAAAGTTAAAATTGTCGGTATGAAACCGACGATAATTTCAGAATTTTTTAAAGAAGTAAAAAAAGAAGAAGCAGAAGAAGTTGAAAAAATTATCAAGGAAATTATCAATAATTCAAAATGAAAAAGAAAAAACCTAAAAAAAATGAGTTTAAATAAATCAGGAGGTAAAAATGAAAAAGTTTAGTTTGAGTTTAGTAATTCCGGCAATTTTTGTAAGTTTGCTTAGCTTTGTTTCTGCAGACGTGGCTGATGGTTACGGATGTGGAATGATGGGAGGATGGATGATGGGCAGTTATGGTTCTGGCTGGATGTTCTTCAGTTGGTTATTCTGGATTTTGCTCATAGTTTTAATTGTTGCTGCAATTTACTGGTTAATAAAATCTGCAAATAGGAAAAGATAATTTTTTATTTTTTATTTATTTTTGAAACAAAAAATTTTATAAAGAACAGTTCATAACAATTGTTAAGATGAAAAAAGTAAAAATAGAAATTTCAGGTATGCATTGCGCATCGTGCTCTAACAATATAGAAAGAAGTTTGAAAAAAACACCAGGGGTTAAAGATGCCTCTGTGAGCCTGCTTCTGAAGAAGGGAACAGCAGAATGCGAGGATTTTGTTTCTGATGAGGAGATTAAGAAAGCGGTGAAAAGGGCAGGATATGAAGTAAAAAATATTTCGCAAGAATAATTAAGTAATCTACTATGTCAATTAAAAATTTTATAAAAGAGCTTGGTAATAATCATGTTGAAGGGGAATTAATAAAAACAATTTTTGTTTCTCTAACTTCATCTTTTGTTATTTTAGCAATTCTCTATTTTTTAAGGCTGCGAAATGTTTCTGATTTTGTTCCTAAATATGGATTTTTTTTGTTTTTCGCGATTCTTAGTTACTCTTTAATTTTGCTTTCTGTAAGGCATATAAGAGCATACAAAGAATTTGCATGCATGTCTGGAATGATGATTGGCATGACTATAGGAATGATTTCTGGGTTCTTGCCAGGATTTTTTATCGGGGCAACAAACGGAATGTTTTGGGGAAGTGTTGTCGGTATGTCTATAGGAATTTTATTTGGTTTGTGGAATGGAAAATGCTGTGGAGTAATGGGTGCAATGGAAGGAATAATGGCTGGTTTTATGGGAGGATTAATGGGAGCAATGACTGCTTTAATGATGATTAATGATAATTTAAGAGCTGCAGGAGTAATTGTCTTCTTAATCTCTGCGACAATTCTTTTTGGGTTGAATTATATGATATACAGAGAAGCAAGAGACAGTGGAATGGAACGTAAGAATAAAGATAGTGAATTTTTCACGATTTCCTGGAGTTTTTTTCTTACAATTATCACAACGTGGTTCATGGTTTTTGGGCCAAGGAGTGTTTTGTTCCAATGAAAAACAAAAATTTATTTTTTATCATATTGACTTTTGCTCTCATAGTTTTTGCAGGTTTTTTTTTAATTAAAGGGGAAAAAGCAACAACAAATAATGTTTCTGGAGATGTGCAAATAGTAAAGCTTTGGACAGAAGGTGCTAATTATGTTCTTAATCCTTCTGAATTTAAAAAAGATATACCTGTAAGAATAGAAGCTGATGTCTCAAGAACTCCTGGCTGTTCAAGATCAATAGTTATCCCGGCATTTAATGTTAGGAAAGTTGTGGGTGTTGGAGATAATGTGATAGAATTTACTCCTACAAAAAAAGGAACATTCAATATAGCTTGTTCAATGAACATGTATCAGGGAACATTTAAGGTTGTTTAATTTTTTAGTTATTATGGTATATTACTATAGTAAAGTATTTAAATGAAAGGGGATTTAATTTTGCATGACAAAAAAAGAAATTGTAATATGCGAATGTGGTTGTGAAAGGTGTTCTCACAAGTGGATGGCAAGAAGAAAAGAAACCCCTGTGGTTTGTCCACATTGCAAATCCCCTTATTGGGACAAACCAATGAGAAAAAAGCGTAAGAGAAAATAAAAATCACTAATTAATTAGGTTTAACTGAAAATAAAATGAATCATAAAATTCAAGAAAAAGAAAATAAAACAATGAACCACAAAATGCATGACATGAAAAAAATGAAAATAGATATTGAAGAAAAAAATAAATTACACAAACACGAAAATCACGAGCAGATAAATCACGATGAACACCACCATGACACACCTGTTGAAGATTCTGAAATTCGTGAATGGAGAAAAAGATTAATCTGGAGTTGGATCTTAACAATTCCAATTGCAATAATAATGATTCTTGAAAGATTTTTTGAGATTTTTATTTTTCCTTCTATGGAAATATCTACTATTGCTCTCTTAATAATTAGTTTCCCTGTAATTTTTATTTTTGGTTGGACAACAATTAGAGGAGGAATTCGCGGATTATTTACTTTTTATTTTAACATGGATTCTTTAATTGCTTTAGGAACAATTATTGCTTACTTGACTGGAATTTTGACTTTTTTTATTGATGTTCTGGATTATTCAGGAGTTGCTGCGATGATTATGGCTTTTTTCACGACGGGAAAATATGTTGAATCTTTGGCAAGAGGAAGAGCATCAAGAGAAATAATGAAACTTTTAGAACTAGGAGCAAAGAAAGCAAGAGTGTTGAGAGGAAAAAATGAAATTGAAATTGATATTTCTGGGATTAAAATAGGAGATGTGATGATTGTAAAGCCTGGAGAAAAAATTCCTACAGACGGAATTGTTGTTAAAGGAGAGAGTTCTGTTGATGAGAGCATGGTGACAGGAGAGAGTATGCCTGTGGATAAAATAAAAGGAAATAATGTAATAGGAGCGACAATAAATCAGGACGGGATTCTTTATGTTAAGGCCATAAAGATAGGTAAAGATACTTTTTTAGCCCACATAATTAAATTAATTGAAGAAGCTCAAAGTGAAAAAGTTCCTATACAGAGATTAGCAGATAAAATAACAAGTATTTTTGTTCCTTCAGTTTTAATTTTAGCAGTATTGACTTTTTTAGGATGGTTTTATTTTACAGGATATGATTTAAGTAGGAGTGTGGGAATTGCTGTCGCTGTTTTAGTTATTGCATGTCCTTGTGCTTTGGGCTTGGCCACACCTACAGCTTTAATGGTTGGTTCTGGAATGGGAGCAAAAAGAGGAATTTTAATTAGAAAGGGAGAAGCAATTCAGACAATGAAGGAGATTAAATTTATTGTATTTGATAAAACAGGAACAATTACAAAAGGAAAACCAGAGGTTACAGATGTTTATGCAAAGGTTAAAGGAAAAGAAAAATATCTTTTGGAAATTTCTGCTTCTTTGGAAAAATTATCAGAGCATCCAATTGCAAGAGCTATTGTTGAAAAAGCAAGCTTAAGAAGATATCGCGAAGTAAAGAATTTTAAAATTTTAAGAGGAAGGGGAATTGAAGGGAAGATTGGAGCGAAAGAAATTATTATTGGGAATAGAACTTTGATGAGTGAGAAAAAAATAAATCTGAAGGATTTTGAAAAAACAATAAACAAATTTGAATCAGAGGGAAAGACAACTATGGTTATTGTAGAAAATAAAAAAGTACTGGGAGTTATTGGAGTTGCTGATGCTGTTAAAGAAGATTCTGTTTCTGCTGTAAAAGAACTGAACAGGCAAGGGTATAAAACAATTATGATTACTGGGGATAATGAACGAACTGCGAAAGCAATTGCAGAGGAAGTTGGAATTAAAGAAATAATCGCAAATGTTCTTCCAGAGGATAAAGCAAAAAAAGTTGAGGAATTGCAAAAACATGGTTTTGTTGCTTTTGTTGGAGATGGGATAAATGACGCTCCTGCTATGAAACAATCAAATGTTGGAATTGCCATGGGAACTGGAACAGATATAGCAATTGAAGCAGGAGACATTGTTTTGGCTAAAGGAAGTTTAATCGGAGTTGTTCAGGCAATTAATCTGAGCAAAGCAACTTTTTCAAAGATAAAACAGAATTTGTTCTGGGCTTTTGGATACAACACAATAGCGATTCCTGTTGCTGTTGCAGGACTTTTACATCCGATTATAGCAGAAATTGCTATGGCTCTTTCATCTATAACTGTTGTAAGCAATGCTAATTTATTGAGGAGAAAGAAGATATAGGCAAAATTTATAAACAAATAATATCTTTTGATAATATGGCTTGGATAATCTGGCTCTTGATTGCATTGATTGCTTTAATTGTAATAATGTTTATTTATTACTTTAACAAATTTGTAGTCTTAAGCAATAGAATAGATAATTCACTTTCTCAAATAGATGTTCAGTTGAGGAAAAGGGCTGATTTGGTTCCTAATCTGATTCAGTCTGTTAAAGGATATGCAAAGCACGAGAAAGGAATTATGAAAGAAGTTACTGACGCGAGAAAGGCGTTTATGAGTGCAAAAACATTTGAAGGAAAAGTTAAAGCAGGTGCAGAACTTCAGAACGCTTTGAAATCAATTCTTGCTATAGCAGAAAACTATCCTCAATTAAGGGCTAATGAAAACTTCTTGCATCTTCAGCAGGAATTATCAGCAATAGAGGACAAAGTCGCATATTCAAGACAATTTTATAATGATTCAATTCTTGATTACAACAATTCAGTAAAAGTTTTCCCAGGAATATTCTTTGCACGAATTTACAACAAAAAAGAAAAACCTTATTTGGAAATTCCGAAAGAGGCGAGAACTGTGCCGAAGGTTGAGTTTTAAAAGAGAGATATTAAACTAAAAAACTAATTTTGTATATTTATATTCCTTTTTTACTGGATTGTTTAATTTTATTCCAGTTTCTCTTTCAAAAAATGTAATGGCATCTTGTGGATTAAGATAAGCTATTGGAAGTCTTGAAGATAATTCAAAATAATCTTTTGCCATATTTTCTTCAATAATCTTTTTCTTCCATTCCATCATTCTAATTTCTTCTTTAAATTCATTAATTTTTTTAAGATTATCTTGAGTAGTTCTTTCTAAATTAAGGATATATTTTAATGGATGATTGATTTTATTTTTCCCTCCAATTCCATATGCCCACATAGGGATATTTTTTCTTAAAATATGATACTTATGATAAAGATCACTGGTTTTCCTAATCATCTCGTCAAGGTTACCGCTCTCAAAAAGATATGTGGGAGGATTAATCTCAAGAACATCTTCTTCTCTTAATTGATGATAATCTCTTAATAATTGGCCAATGTTATTAATTTTAAAAGAATTTTGTCTATTTGCCAAATTCCTCACAGTATTAGAAGTTATCTTTCGCTGGTCTGGGATTCTTCTTATTTTAATTCGTTTTTCTGATACCTCAGCAGGTACTTCAACATAAACATCTTTCTTCATAATAATATCTGCATACCACATAGCTTTTTGAATTTCCAAATAGGCTTTTATAGATTGTTCAAGTCTTTGAAAAGATTCTTCATTATTGCCATGTTCGTATCCATGTTCTTTCAATAACTGTTCAAATGTTTTTGTCATGATAAAGTGATACTCTATTAATATATAAATTTTTCTTCCTTTTTTTAAGCTAAAAATGGAAAAATATATAAATATATCCATATTATGCTCAATATGTTAGATAATGTTAATAAAAGGATTTTATTTGAATTAGAACGAAATGCAAGAATTTCAGATTCTGCACTTGCAAGAATAGTTGGTAAAAGCAAAGATTCTATCCGATACCGAATAAAAAAACTTGAAGATGAAAAAATTATCTTAGGTTATAGGACATGGATTGATTATTCAAAATTAGGGTATAGAACTTCAACAATTTATCTCAATTTAATCAATCTTCCAGAAAAGAGAAAAAAATTAATTGAAGAATTAAAAAAAGATAAGAGGGTTTATTGGCTTGGAGTTGCTGAAGGAGTTTGGAATATAGGAGTAACCTATTTTATTAAATCAAATGAGGATTTATTTAAAATAAAAGGAGAGATACTTACAAAATATAAAGAATTAATTATTGATTCAAGATTAACTTCCTTAGCAAGTGTAAGTGTTCATGAAAAAAATTTTTTAGTCAATGAGAAATCTTCTTTTATAACCTTTACAGAAGGTATAGAAAATTATGAACTTGATGAAATTGAAAAAAAAATTCTTAAGGAATTATATAACAATTCAAAGATTAATCTTTCTGATCTAGAATTCAAAACCAAATCCACACTGGATATTGTAAGAAGCAGAATGAAAAAACTTGAAAAATTAGGAATAATAATAAGATACACTATCTATATCAACTATAAAAAAATAGGATATGAATTATACAAGACATTTATCTATTTAAGCTCATATAGTAAAGAAGAAATTGAGAATATCTTAAAATATTCAGAAAAAAGCGAGAAAATAATAAATGTTGTAAAACAAATTGCTCCGTGGGATTTTGAATTTATAATTTTCGCAGAAAATTTTGAAGATTATTTAAACACAATTAATAATTTAACAGCGATAAATCCAAAGGCATTTAAAAAATTTGAAACTGCAATAATGAGTGAAGACATAATCTTTCCCTGTAATGAAGCTTATATTTAATATTACATCTTGTAAGGGGAAAGAACATGTACGATAAATTAATAAAAACAAGACATATTTAAATTCCATGTATATTCAAAAAGCAAAATCTCAAATAAAAAAATTAGCAAAAGAATTTGATTTAGAGTATAATCCAATTTGGTTTAAGCATTTATGGATTTCTGTAAGGCATGAAATTTTAACAGAATATATTGGAACTTGCCCAGATCCAATTTATCAAAAATATGGAAAAACAACAGAACAAAGAATAAAGAATATTAATAAATTTGTAAATTCAAAAGATTTTCAGGATTGCCTAAAAAGATATGGAGGACAAATTTCACAAAAAAGTGAGTTAAAACAAGAAGAAAAATGGATTAAAAAAATTAATAATGAAGAATTGAGAAAGGAGCTTTTAAAATTTCAGGAAAAACTAAAAAAACGATTTAGTAAAAATGATTTCTTGGCTCTATTGACTACTCCAAGAAATGAGAGAGAAACGAAATGGCAAATGAAATTTTTATTAAGGCACGAATGGATTCATATTTTATTAAACAAAAATAAAATTCAATTTCAGGAAATTGCTAAAAAATACTGGTATTATGACGAGGGAATTAATGAATATCTGGGAGCTTATTTAGATGGAACATTGAAGAATCTTGAAAAATTTAGGGATAAAGAAGATTATCCTATGGAAAAGAGATATTGGGTTTATGCTATAAAGTTGAGAGAGTTACTTAAAGATAAAGATACTCCTGGGAAGAGAAAAATGGCTATTCTCAATTTGATTTCTCAGTTAAAAAAATGATTATATATTTGAACTTTTTAAAAAATAAACACTTAAAAATATCTCTTCACTTCTCAAATTATGCAGTCAAATATTTCCTTCCACGAGCAAATATCAAGAAACAAACGAAATTCAATATTTCTAATTATTTTTATTTTCGCTATTCTTATTGGTTTAAGTTATGTGATAGGGGCAATTTATTCTGAATTTTTCTTTGTTATTTTAATCTTTGGGATTATAATCTCAATTACTTACATTCTTGTTGGTTATTATAAATCTGACAAAATTGCACTTGCATCTGTAAAGGCAAAACCTGCTTCTGAAAGTGAATACAGACAAATTCATCATATTGTTGAAGGTTTGTGTCTTGCGAGTGGGATGCCGAAGCCGAAAATTTACATAATGGAAGGAGAACAAATAAATGCTTTTGCGACTGGCAGAGATCCAAAACATTCGGTAATTTGTCTTACAAAAGGAGCAGTAAAAAAATTAAACAAACAGGAATTAGAAGGTGTAATCGGACATGAGTTATCTCATATTGCAAATTACGATATAAGATTTATGACTTTGACTGCTGTTCTTGTTGGGATGATTGCAATTATCTCTGAAATTTTCTTGAGAAGTTTGTGGTTTTCTGGAGGAAGAAATAATGATAATAAAGGTGGTATGATTTTGATTATTATAGGAATTGTGTTTGCAATTCTTGCTCCGATAGTTGTCTTTCTTGTTCAAATGGCAATTTCACGAAAAAGAGAATATGCTGCAGATGCATCGTCTGTGAAGTTTATAAGAAGCCCG
Organism: Nanobdellota archaeon; assembly: GCA_030688225.1. Lineage (GTDB taxonomy): Archaea > Nanobdellota > Nanobdellia > Pacearchaeales > GW2011-AR1 > JAUYIO01. Next base: position 15,801 of record JAUYIO010000002.1, on the reverse strand, counting down.
ACAGGATTAATTGGAGCGCTGAAAAAAATAAAAACAGAACATCAGCCAATGAAAGTTTCAGGAGCTGTTTCACCTTTGTTTATTTCAGATCCTTTCAAGAAAAAAATGTCTGGTTTAACTCAGACACATCCTCCTATAGACGAGAGAATAAAAGTTTTAGAGAGGATGTGATAGTCGCTCACTCCGTTCGCTTATTACGTTTGCAACAAGTTGCTCACAATTTATAAAAAAAATAATTAATGGAGATGTTCAGGGGTTTTCATATTAATAAATTCTTTATATCTTGCGAATTTATGAGCAAGTAAATTTAAGCGAGCATTTATGCGAGCGATTAAAAATTCAAAAAATAAAACAAAAAAATAAAAATTATTTTAGTTTGAAAACAGCTGTAACTCGTGCTGAAATCTCTTGTTCTCCTGGTTGGATATTTGTCGTTGCTGCTTTTGCTTCAGATGCATCCATTGCTCCTGCAGATTCGTATAACATCCAAGGGTAGTAATCAAAATCAGAGCTTGAAGTTGATACTAATTTCCCTAAATCTTTTCCCAAACCTTCAGCAATTGCTTCTGCTTTTAGTTTTGCATCTTCTGCAGCTAATTTCAATGCTTCGGCTTTGTATTCATTTTGTTTTTCCTGGCTTAATTCAAAATTAATGTAAGAAATCCCTGCACCTGCTCCAACACCAGCGTCTATAACATTTCCTATTTTTCCTGTTTCAGATGCTGAAAGTTTAACTCTTACATTGTGTGTTGCAGAATATCCGTTTAACTTTTGAACCCCGTTATTCCATGAATAATCAGGATAAACATTGAAACCAGTTGTTTCTATATCTTCTCTGCTAAAACCTTGCTTTAGCAATTCTGTTATTAAATTATCTACTATTTCTGAATTTTCATCTGTCGCTTCCTGACTTGTATCTCCGTTGGTCTGAACTGCAAAATAAACTGCAACTAAATCCGGAACCACATTTATCGTTGCTGTTCCCTGTCCTGTAACAGTGTTTGAAGTTGGATTTACAGAATTTATCCCGATGTAGCTTACAAAGATTATTCCAACAACTATTATCAGAGTTATTAAAACAGAGTTGCTGATTTTTGCGTTTTTTGTTTTCATTTGTATGCCCTCCTGAATTTAATTACAATTTCCTCCAATTTAAAATTGTGAGAATAATCACTGCTAAAATTATCCCGAAAGAAAACCAATACCAGTTTGGAAGTGATTGAAGGTAATTTACAAAACTAAAACTTTCAGAAGTAGCAATAGTTGCTGCAGATTCTATTGAAAGGATATTGTCTTCTTGAGTAATTGGAGAGGTAAGATACTTTATAGCAATTGCTCCAATTCCTCCTACAAGAATTGTCGGGACTATTGATTTTAGTTTTGAAGTTAATTTACTTTTTTTCGGAGAGATAACTATTGATTTATTTGAAAGTTTATACATAATTATTTTTTTCCCTTTTTTGCTCCAGAAGAAATTTTTAGATTTTTCAATTAATTCTGCTTTTTCTAATTTTTTGAGATTATATTCTATTGTATTCAACGGAGATTTAAGTTCTTTAGAAATATCTTGTTCAGATAATTCTTTTTCTGCAAGCAAATCAATTATTTTTTTACAGGTTTTATTTCCCAATACTTCTGAGAGATGTTTTACTTTTTCATCTTCCAACGAAATCAGGAGGAATTTTTTTTCAGTCATAATTAAATTAGAAATTTGATATTTATAAATAAAGCGAAGAGTTCAAACAGGATTGAAGTTATTGAGAAAGTTATCTCTTTTTCTTTTTCCTAACTTTTTTAGATACAGTTTTTCTTTCTCCTATTTTGGAAAAAACATAAATGTATAAAATTTCCAAGATACCAACTGTGTTGATTAATGCAAGAATTACAAACCAAACTTTTTGTCCTTTTCTTGCAGATTTCCACAAAGCAAGAAGTTTCCAAACAAAAGACCAGATTAAAATTATTGTTAATAACCATAAAGAAATTCCAAGCTCTGTAGATATTCCTGATAAATAACTTGCCATGATGACTTAAAGAGATTATTCTTTTTAAAAGTTCCTAAACTTTGTATAGAAACCACTTTCAGATGATTATAAAAGTTTAAATAAGAGTTGTTCTTAAAACTTAATAAATACAACTTGTTGAGTATTAACCAATACTCAAGTACAAGATGTTGTATCATAATGAGGTGTCCATTTTGTTCCCATTCTGGAACTAAAGTTACGAACAAGAGAGATTCAGAAGGGAAAATACGAAGAAGGCGGGAATGCCTGAAATGTAAAAGAAGATTTACAACATACGAAGAGATTGAAAGGGAAGACTTTTATGTTGCAAAGAAAGATGGACGAAGAGAAAAATTTGATATAAATAAACTGAAGCAGGGTATTGAGAGGGCATTGGAAAAGCGTCCTGTTTCCAAAGAAAAAATTGATAGGATGATAAACCAAATTGAGGAAAATTTAAGAAAGAGGGGTAAAGAGGTGAAGAGTTCTTTTATTGGTGAATTAGTCATGAGAAATCTGAAAAAAATTGACAATGTTGCTTACATAAGATTCGCGTCTGTTTATGAAAATTTTCAAGACATCAAAGATTTTAAAAAAGAAATTAAGGGGTTGAGGTAAATGGTTTGGGAATGGGATAAAAGTTGGGATTGGCGAAAAGAAATTTCTGAAAACAAATATTTAAGTTCTGTTCAAAAAAGAATAATTGAAAGACTTCATGACTCTTCCTATGAATATTTTAGACTGGAAGATTCTTTTGTTGCAAAGTATGGAAAAATAAAACCTGAATTTGGATTCAATGGTTTAGGGGAATTAACTTACATGAGAACTTATTCAAGAGTTAAACCAAGTAATGGAAATGAGAAGTGGCATGATACTGTTGAAAGAGTTGTTAATGGAACATATAACATGCAAAAAAGATGGATTCTTGATAGGGGTTTAGAGTGGAGTGATTACAAGGCTCAAGAAAGTGCTCAGGAAATGTATGATAAAATATTCAATATGAAATTCTTACCTCCTGGAAGAGGAATTTGGGCGATGGGTTCTGAGATTACAGAAGAAAGAGGATTATATGCAGCATTGAATAATTGTGCTTTTGTTTCAACTGAGAATTTAAAGAACGATTTGGATTTGCCTTTTACTTTTTTAATGGATATGTCAATGCTTGGAGTTGGAGTTGGATTTGACACTAAAGGTGCTGGAACACTGATAGTAAAAGGCCCTGATTACCGAAGGGATGCAGAACATTTCGTTATTCCGGACACAAGAGAAGGATGGGTAGAAAGTGTAAGAAGGCAAATTCAAAGTTATTTTTTAGGAATAAGTCCTATAAACTTTTCTTACGAAAATATAAGGCCTGCTGGAAAATTGATAAAAGGATTTGGTGGAAAAAGTTCTGGCCCAGAACCACTTCAAGAATTGCACGAGAATATTTCAAGAGTTTTAGATAGAGAAAGAAATAGACCTATAACTGCAACTGCAATAGTTGATTTAGAAAATTTAATCGGTAAATGCGTTGTAGCAGGAAATGTTAGAAGAACTGCAGAAATAGCTTTTGGAGATCCAAATTCTGAAGAATTTTTAGATTTGAAAAATTATGAAAGAAATCCTGAAAGAAAAGATTACGGATGGACTAGTAATAATTCTATTTTTGCAGAACTTGGAATGAATTATGATGAAGTTGCAGAAAGAATAAGAATAAATGGAGAACCAGGATTAGCTTGGTTGGAAAATATGAGAGCATATGGAAGAATGGGTGATCCTGCAAACTATAAAGATAAAAAAGCAAAAGGAGGAAATCCTTGTCTTGAACAAAGTCTTGAAAGTTATGAACTATGTGATTTAGTTGAAAATCCTTTAAACAGACATAAAAATAAAGAAGATTTCTTGAGAACTTTAAAATTTGCCTATATGTTCGCAAAAACAGTTACTCTTGGTGAAACTCATTGGCAGGAAACAAATAGAGTTTTATTGAGAAATAGAAGGATAGGTTGTTCTGTAAGCGGAATTGCCCAATTCATTAATGAGAGAGGAATTGGGGAACTTAAAGATTGGTTGAGAGAAGGATATGATGTTGTCCAACATTATGATGAAATTTATAGTGATTGGCTTACAATTCCTCGTTCAATAAAAACAACCTCTGTAAAGCCTTCTGGAACTGTTAGTTTATTGGCAGGTGCAACACCTGGGGTCCATTATCCTGCATCTGAATATTATCTTAGAAGAGTGACTCTTGCAAAAAATAGTGAATTAATTGAACCTTTAAAAAAAGCAGGATTTGTTTTAGAAGATGCAAAATATGATAAAAGCTCAACTCTTGTAGAATTTCCGATACATATTGGAAAAGGAATAAGGAGTGAAAAAGAAGTTTCAATGTGGGAACAGCTTTCACTTGCAGCTTTCATGCAAGAACATTGGGCAGATAACCAGGTTAGTTGTACAATAAAATTTGATCCAGATACAGAAGGACATCAAATATCAAGAGCATTAGATTATTTTCAGTATAGGCTAAAGGGAATAAGTATGTTGCCAAGCAAAGATGATGCATATGAACAATTACCTTACGAACCAATTACAAAAGAACAATATTTTGAAAGAATTAAAAACTTATCAGAACCAGATTTTTCAGATGTAAGGAGAGGAGATGAAGATATTGTTCCTGAAAAATTCTGCAATAATGATGTGTGTGAGATTAATCTTGAAACTACTCTTAGAGAAGATAAATCTTTAAAATCTAGAAAAACTAAAAAGAGAAAATGAAAATTAAAATAAAATGTCTAAAGCTGATCAAAAGATAATTGTTGTTGAAAATAAAATTTTATTCTCAAATGGAAACTATTTTCAAGGATTTAAGGAAGCTGAAAAAACAGATTACGAGTTATCAATATTAAAAAATTTAAAAATAATGAGAAGAGGTTCAACGCTAGAACCTGCAAATCATCCTGAAGGAAATTCTGAACTTGATTTTAATCATAAACAACCAATAGGATATATGCTTGTTGTGAATCCTGAAACCAAAAAAGTCTTTGCGTATCAAAGATCTTCAAAAGATGAACATTATACAGAGAAAAGATTGCAGGGAAAATGGTCTTGGGGAGTTGGCGGGCATGTTGAACCCTGTGACGGAGTTGAAAATCCTATTAGGGAAAGCAGATTAAGAGAATTAACAGAGGAAATTATTATTGAGGGGGAAACTTTAGGAATGAGAAATCTTGGATATATTAATGACGATACAAATGACGTGGGAAAAGTTCATTTTGGAATTTTGTATTTAGTTGAAATAAAAGGATATGCAAAACCAAAAGATAACGAAATGGGTTCAGGACATATGATTTCTCTAAGAGAATTGGAAGAAATTTGTAATTCTCAAGAATGTGATGTTGAAACATGGTCTAGAATTGCTGTTGAACCTCTAAAGAGATTCTTACAATAAACCAAAAAGCATATAACTGCATTTAATTCTAGATTTTTATGGTATTAAATTTTGAACTTGATAAATTAACAAGAGACTTAAAGAGAATAAAACCGAAGAGAGTTTTGGTTCAGTTGCCAGAAGGTATAAAACAAAATGCTATGGAAATTGCAAAAGAAATTGAAAGTTTAGGAATTGAGACTATTTTTTCCGGGGAGACAGCTTGGGGAGGATGTTCTATTGCAGTTCAGGAAGCAGAAGCTCTAAACGTTGATTTGATTGTTCATTTTGGACATGCGAAATTTATTGATTCTAAATTCCCTATCTTGTACATTGAGGTAAAAGATGAACTTGACTTTGAGAAATTATTGAAAAAATCTTTGTTGAAACTTAAAAAATTCAAGAGAATTGGATTGAGTTATTCAATTCAGCATAGACATGATATTGAAAAAATAAAAAAGTTTTATGAAGATAATGGGAAGAAGATTTTCCTCTCAAGCAAAATAGGACATGCTGCTTATGATGGGCATGTGGTTGGATGTGAATACAGAGGATTAAAAAATATTCAAGGTAATGTTGATTGCTTTGTGATTATTGGAAATCAGTTTCATTCTATGGGAGCTTGCTTATCTGTTGATAAACCAGTTATTTTAATTGATGTTTATAACGACGATGTTCGCGAGATGAAAGGGATAAAAGAAAAGATAATCAAACAGAGAGCAATTTCAATTGAAAAATTAAAAGAGGCAGATAACGTCGGAGTAATAATTGAGATAAAACCAGGACAAAGATTTGGAGCTCCAAAGTTTTTAATTGATAAATTTAAACAGCAAGGGAAAAATGTTATTTTGATTACCATGAATGAATTAACCACTGATAAAATTATGAATTTTTATCATATTGACGCATTTATAGAATTGGCTTGTCCTAGAATTGCGATAGACGATTTTGCAAAATATGGTAAGCCGATATTAACATTCAAAGAAGCGCTTGTCGCATTAGGATTAAAATCTTGGGAAGAACTTTTAGAAGAAGGGATTGTTTAGGAATTCAATTTTTTATTTTGTTTCACAATTTCATTCAAATCTTTTAGCATCATTTCTATTGTTTCATTGTCCATTCCGTGAATTTTTGCTCCTGATTCAAGAGTATCAAATCCTGAAAAATGACAACCAACACAATGAAGCCCGTAACCCATTAGAACTACAATTGTTTCAGGGTATTTTTCAACTATTTCATTGATAATTGTTTCTTTTGTTATTGGTTTAAAATTTTTTTGCATAGTAAATTCATAGCACAAAAGTTTTTAAAAGTTTTTGATGGAGGAACTCCTCGCAGAATTTTTCGGTTTCATAAAAAACGCCCGCAGCAGGAATCGAACCTGCGGGTCCCGGAGGACCAAGATTTCCAATCTTGTGCAATACCACTATGCGATGCGGGCTTAATGCAGAGAATCCTTTTTTGTTTAAAAAACTAACGAGAGAGAGAAATAAATGAAAATGGGTACGGAGGGAATCTCACGCGAGATAGAACCAAAGGTTCTCTCGCGCTCTCTCCTTATTTGAATATTTCCTTTAAACTAATTTATTTCGATTCCTCAATATGGGTACGGAGGGAATCGAACCCCCAAATAGTGGGATCTCCGTGTATTACGCTGGAGCCACTCAGTTTACCATTAGCCTACGCACCCTTGAAATATAAACAAAAAAAGATTATTTAAAGGTTAATATTCTTTTTAATTTATGAAAGTATTACTTGACACTAACTTTGTATTGACATGTTTAAAACAGAAAATAGATTTCGTAGATGAAATTCAAGACAAAGGATTAAAGATTATCCTTCCTGACCAAGTTGTGAATGAACTGAAAATGCTTGAACATAGAGACAGAACAAAGGCAGATTATTTTTCTGCATTATCTCTAAAATTAATAAATGAAAGTGATTTCAAAAGAGTTGATTTAAAAGACAAAAAAACAGATAGAGGAATAATTAAATTTGCAAGAAAAAATCCAGAGGTTGTTATTGCAACACTTGACAAAGGAATACAGGAAAAAATAAAGAATAGAAAACTAATTATTCGTGGAAAAAAGAAGTTGGAGATTATTTAGAAACATTATTTTTATTCAATTTTTCAACCAAATCTTTTTTTGGTTTGTTCAAGGCATTTTCATAAGCTCTTCTGAGAGCTTCATAAGCCCCTTTATAACCTGCTTTTGAAATTTCACAGTTCTTGTTAAAAACAGATTTCCCATTCATAGCAGAAGCGAATCCAAAATTAATAACTTCTTCCCTTTTCACAGGATTTACTAATTCTACTTTTATATAACGCGAAGTCGCTTCAACTATTCTCCCTTCAAGAAAAGTTCTTTTATATTTTGTTTGAATAGGAATAGGATTTTCTCTTATTTCGTCTTCTTTATTCTCTCTCTTTCTCCATCTTTCCTGGTATCTCTTAATAATTTTTGAGGAATATTCCTGGATTGCTTTTTCTCCTTTTTTAATTATCCTCTCAGGAATTTTTTCAGTAATTCTCTTGATACTTCAATCTCTTGCAGGCTCTTCGTAAATAAGCTGAATCTCTCCAGAAGATTCTCTGAATCTTGGATTTTCCATGTTTCAGAATTATCTTATATCTTTAAATAAATTATCAAGGTCCAATATATCAATCCCAAATCTTTAAAAACCAATTTCCATTATAATTTTCATATGTTTTATTTAAGCGAAGTTGAGGATTATGTAAGAGTAGAACCGAGATTATTCGGATTGCCTACAATGGATGCTGTGGAAAAACAGCTTCGGGCAACTTATCAAGATTACTATGACAAGGAACTTGGAAAAGTTATTGATGTGATTAGTGTTTTGGAAGTTGGAGAAGGAGTTATAATTCCTGGAGACGGAGCTGCATATTACAATTCAACATTTAAGTTATTAATTTGGAAGCCGGAAATTCAAGAAATAACATTCGGAATAATCTCAGAGATAACTAATTTCGGAGCATTTATTGATATGGGTGTTATGAGAGGAATGATTCATATAAGCCAAACAATGGATGATTATGTTAGTTTCAGCAAGGCGAATTCTCTTCTTGGAAAAAATTCAAAAAGAACTTTAAAGCAAGGAGATTTATGCATGGCAAGAATTGTTGCAATTAGTCACAAAGGTGAAGATCCAAAAATAGGATTGACGATGAGGCAACCAGGATTGGGAAAAATTGAATGGATTAAGGAAGATCAAATTAAGAAAAATAAAGAAGAACAAAAAGCATTGAAAGCTGAAGAAAAAGCTGCAAAAGGAAAAACAGGAGGGAAAAAGAAATGAAACAAGAAACTGGACTTGGTTTAAAGGTTTGTGATAAATTAAGACTTGAGGATCAAACAAATGCATTAGGCGAATGTGGTGTTAACGGAAGAGAAACATATGTACTTGATTGTACGTCGCCTGAAACGTGCGAGGTTTATTTAAATTATCAAAAAGGTAGAAAAAATGACAAAACAAAAAGCATGTAAGATTTGCAGTAGAATATATGAAGGAGAAAAATGTTCTGGATGTGAATCAAGTGAATCCACGGAAGGTTTCAAAGGGAGAATTTTTGTATTAAATCCTGAAAAATCAGAAATAGCGAAAAAATTAAAACTTAGTGATAAAGGAAATTTCGCAATTAAAACACGATAAAATGGAACAAATTAAGATAATTCAGGAAAAAGAAAATCCTTTGTTTGGGAGAAAGGAAATTCAAATTGAAGTTGTTGCTAAGATAACTCCAAAAAAAGATGAAGCTGAAAAATTGATTTCTGAAAAATTCTCGGTTTCTCTTGATGGAATAAAAATAAAACAAATATTGGGAAAATTTGGTTCTAACCATTTTAAGATAATTGCAAATGTTTACAAAACAAAAGAAGAAAAAGAGAAAACAGAATTTAAATCAAAAAAAGAAAAGGAAGCTGAAGCCAAAGCTTTAGAAGAGGCTAAGAAAATTGAGGAAGAAAAAAAGGCAGAAGAAGAGGCAAAACAAAAAGTTGAAGAAACAAAAGAATCTGAAATTAAACCTGAAGAGGCCAAAACAGAATAATTAATATGGGAAAAAAGAAAAGTGTAAAAAAAGGGAAAAAACCTCACAAGAATAAACCTACGAGTAAAAAATATTCAAAATATAAAATTGAAGGAGAGAAAATTACAAGACAAGCTTTTTGTCCGAGATGCGGGCCAGGAGTTTTTTTAATGAAATCTCAGGGAAGATCCTATTGTGGAAAATGTCATTATTCAGAATTTGAGAGTAAGAAGTGATTATTGTTTTTTGTATTTCTTCTCAAATCTTTTTTCTTTTTCGCGATATAATTCTAAGACACTGTCACGATAATCTCCAAGAGATTCTTTTACTTCTAATCTTAATAAATCTAAACTCCCACCATTAATCTCTGAAGACTCGGAATCAACACTAAGTGTATCATGAACCTCATTATTTATATTCTCAAATTGTTTTATCAGATTATCTAAGGAATTTGCAATAGAAATTCTTTTTGATACAAGAGCAATTAATTCTTGTTGAGAATCCTTCTCAGACATTATCTAATCAAGAAGAAATGTTTCTTAAATATTGTTGTAGTGAAAATAAGAATATAATTGGGCAACAGTCAATGTTAATAAGCCCGTAAATCTTTTACTAATCAATTTAATTGAATAATCATAAAACCCTGATTGAATGTCGGGTTTCATCTTTAGATGGATTTTATTAACATAAAACCCTGGGAGAGTTTTCAAGTCAGTCAAAACAGATAACCTGAAGCCTCTCCTGGGTAAAAAGAGGTGATAGAATATAGAACATCATCTTCTATTTAAATGTTTCGGTTATGTTACTCTTTCAGAATGACGAGCGGTAATTAGTTTAAAGTGGTGATTAAAAAATTTAGTACCTCTCATAAATGAATTTTGATTAAGTTTCTTATAAACTACAACATTAGAATTTATAAACTACATCAGATTTATATAATCCTTTTATCTTTCATCTCTTTTTTAGTTTTGTTATAATCTTGTTTAATTTCATATCCTGCAGATAAAATATTTGTAACAATCGGCAATAAAAGTGCTTCAGGATGACCTTTATCCACCAGATGTGCATATAAAAATATTTGAGAAAGATTAGTAAAGATTAAACCAACAACACTTGCTGCTCCATAAGAAGTAGCATCATTTTCATTTTCAATTTTTGGTTTTATTGGGAATTTCGGAAGTTTTCCTTCACCAATAACTCTTAATGTAGAAGGAAGTATGTACCCATAGGCTGCAGAATTGATTAAACCCGCAGAGAAATTTCTTAAACCTTTAGTTGTTTCTGTTTTTTCTTTTTGCCAGCTATATCTAATTACATCTTTCCAGGAGGGATCTTCTGTCTTGTTTTCAAGCCCCATAAAATCATAAGAAAATATCCCTATTTAAAGATTAGTATATTTTATATAATCCTTTTAGTTCTATAATTCATGGAAAAAGAGGATATAAAATTATCCAAACAGAATCAAATTCATGATTTATTGTTTAGTCGTGAGATTGGTTGGCAAGAGATAATTTATGATTTGATTAATACAGAGCAATTAGATCCTTGGGATGTGAATTTAACTATTCTCACTGACAAATATCTTGACACTATTCAGAAACTTGAAGAAGCTGATTTTTTCATTTCCAGTAAGGTTCTTTTGGCTGCAGCACTTCTTTTAAGGATTAAGTCTGAGATTCTTTTGAATAAATATATCAAAAGCATAGATGACATTCTCTTTGGGAAAAAGGAACAACCAAAACATATCCTGGAAAGAATAGAACTTGAAGATGAAATTCCTGAACTTATTCCAAGAAGTCCTTTACCAAGATTCAAAAAAGTCACATTAAAAGAATTGATTGAATCCTTGAACAAGGCGATTATTACTGAAAATAGAAGAATAAAGAAACAGATAATTAACACCGATGCTTTGAGAGAAACAGGAATTTCAATTCCTAAAAGGAAATTTAGTATAAAAGACAAAATAAAAGAAATTTATGATAAATTGTTCAAACATTTTGATGAAAATGAGGAGAGGAAGAAAATTTCTTTCACAGATTTTGCAGGATTAGACAAAGAAGAGAGAATAATGATTTTTTCTCCGTTGTTGCATCTTGAGACACAAAAAAAAATATGGCTGGAACAGGAAAGACATTTTGAAGAAATCCACATATGGATGAAAGAAACTTATCTTAAAAATAATCCTGATCCTTTTGCAGATTTAAGAGAGGAAATTGAGGAGGAGCTTGGAGAATTTGGTGAGATTGGTGAAGAAAGCTCTTAAAAACCATTTATTCTTTTTCAAATTATGAAACTCGGGGTTTTATTTTCAGGAGGAAAAGATTCAACATATGCAGCATGGCTTGCGAAAAAACAAGGATATGAACTATCTTGTTTTATTTCTATTTTTTCTGAGAATGAAGAATCGTATATGTTTCATACTCCTTCTATAAAAGTTGTTGAAAAACAGGCAGAAATTATGAAAATTCCAATAATAATTCAAAAAAGCTTAGGGAGAAAAGAAGAAGAATTAAAAGATTTGGAAAGAGCGATAAAAATTGCAATTAAAAAATACAAAATTGAAGGTGTTGTGGCAGGAGCTATTCAAAGCGTATATCAATCTTCACGAATTCAAAAAATCTGCAATAAATTGAATATTGAGTGTTTTAATCCTCTTTGGCAAATTAATGAAGATGAATATCTTAAAGATTTAATAAAGAATAAATTTAAAATAATTCTCACTGGTGTTTTTGCATATCCTCTAGATGAAAAATGGCTTGGAAAAAAAATTGATGAGAAATTTATTAAAGAAATCTCTGAACTAAATAAAAAATACAAAATTTCTAAAATCGGCGAGGGTGGAGAATTTGAAACTCTTGTTCTTGATTGCCCTTTGTTTAAGAAGGAATTAATTGTGAATTCATTTAAGGATTCTGGAAATAAAAATAGTTGGAGGAGGGAAATTTCTGTTAAATGATTCTCATAATCTCAACTTGCAGAGAAAAACTTCATTATTTTGAATTTGTAAAACCAATAGAGAGAATCTTAATAGAGAGTAAAATTCAATTTTTTACAAAACACTATTCTGAAATAAAAGATAAAGATTTAGACAATACAGATAGAATAATTATTTGTGGAACCTCTTTAAAAGATTTCCATTATATTAATGATTTAAAAAAATTCTCTTGGATAGAACATTATAAGAAACCTATCTTAGGAATTTGTGCAGGGATGCAGATTATCGGACTTATTTTTGGTGGGAAATTAAAAGAAAAAAGAGAGATAGTAATGAAAGAAATAAATATAAGAGAAAATTTTTTGGTAACAACAGGGAATGTTGAAGGATATTTTCTCCATAATCTCTCATTAAAGAAATTATATAACTTTAAAATCCTCGGGAAAACAAACACAGACAATTCAATAATAAAACATAAATTCAAACAAATTTACGGAGTTTTATTTCATCCAGAAGTTAGAAATAAAAAAATTATTGAAAAATTCTCTTTAAAAAAATTAAAATAAAAAAATAAAAAAATTAATTTAGCAAACTTGATAGCTGAGTCCACGAAGCAGAAACTTGTCTTCCATCAACATAGAAAGTTGGTGTTCCGCTTGCGAATTGACCTGCAATACTTGCAGCTTGCTGAACATCTGAAAGTGTTTCATCATTATCAAGACAACTGTTGAATTTTCCAGTGTCTAAACCTGAAACTTTCTTTGCAATATTCTTCAAGTTTTCTTTGCTGTATCTTCCGTCATTTTCTTGTGGGCCTGTTGAAGCTTTAAATATCTCATCATGCATCTCCCAGAATTTACCCTGTTTATTTGCACAAAGTCCTGCCTGAGCAGCATAAACAGATTCCTGTCCAAGGAAACTCATTGATACATAAATAAATCTTACTTCTCCTTTTTCAGCCATTTCTTGTACTTTTCCTGCAGAACCAATCAAATCACCATATTGTGAGACATATTGTGATGTCCACGACGGTAAACCTGAAGCCATTCCACAATAAGGACATTGAAAATCTGAGAATTCCAAAACAACATGTTTGGCGTTTTCAGGTCCAAGGGAAGGAAACAAAGAAGGATTTTCAGTAATTATGCTTAAGTCTGATGCAGCTCCTGCTGTTGCTCCTGCATTTCCAGTATTTACAGCATTATTTGTAGGAGAATTATTTGAGAGAACAAAAAAACCTCCAACTATAACTAGAGCAATCAAAACAAAAGTGGAATATTTCCAAATGTCTCCTTTCTTAACACTTATTGAATCGTTTTCTTCTGACATTTTAACCTCCTTTCAGTTAATCTAGTAAATCGTCTAAGACGTTAAATTCTAAACCATTGTTAACTTTAAAAATGTTTTGAAAAAATATAAAAAGTCTTTTTTGTTCAGGTGTTGATGAAAAAAGTGGTGATTATTGTAGTAACCATATTAATTCTCTTAGTGGCCGGAGGAATATATCTTAATTCTCCAAGATATTCTTATGATTATGGAAGTTCTGGAGATGAAAATTCTGCAGAAAATTTTAATGGAACGTACAATGTTGATGTTGTTGGCTTTTCTTTTTCTCCTTCTGAAATTAAAATTAAAGTTGGTGAGACTATAACTTGGACAAATTATGATTCTGCTCAACACACAATTACGTCTGATTCCGGGAACGAACTTAATTCAGAATATCTTTCAAAAGGAGAGACTTATTCACACACTTTTACAGAAAAAGGTGTTTATGAATATCATTGTATTCCTCATCCTTACATGAAAGGAAGAATAATTGTGGAGTGATTTTAATAAAGATGAAAAAAATAAAAACAAAAAATTTATTCTTGAAAATAATAATTGTTGTTCTTGTATTTTGGTTGATAGATTTTATTGTTCATTTTACAGGAGTTGGAGAAACAAATTATTATTATCTTAGCAAATTTGCAAATGCTGTTTTATTCTCTTTAATTTGGTTTTCATCTCTTTCATATAGAGAACATTGGAAAAAAATTATCTTTTCATTCATATTTGGAACATGGATTTCATTTTATTATTTAGTGTCTTCTTATACTGGGTTGGTTCAATTTTTTGGAATCTATGCACTTTATTCTCCTCCACCATTTGTAATATTTGGTATATTTCTCCCATCATTTTTTTGGTGGATTTTGCATGCTCTTGCATTCTATTTTGGGATTGAATTAGCAGAATTTATTGGAAAAAAGGTTTAGAATAGAAAATTATAAATTTTTTAGATAGTTGGATATTTTTTATTTAGATTAAAGAATTTTCATTATATATGATAAGATGAATAAATCTTTATAAAATATCTTAATTTATTAGAATGATGCAGGGAAAACAAGAAAAAGATTTATTTTTAGAAAATATTAAAGAATTGCAAAAACTTGGTTTTAGATTTACTTATTCTGGTACTCCAAAGGGGATGAAACAAGCTAATGCAATTTTAGATTTAATGGACGAGGGATATAGGATTAGAGAAGTAGAAGTAACTGTTCAAACAGGGGGAGAAGGATATCCAAATGGGTATATTCATTGCAGATATAAAAATTTTGATAACCTCATTCATGAATTTGGAAAGAAAAGTAAATTGGGAAGATGGTTGAGAGATCATGTCCCACAGAAATTTGTAACATTTACAACAGAAAGAAAATTTGATACATGGGAAATGAGAACTTTTGCATATGAAATGTCTTTTGCACACATTCCCAGATTTCCTTAATTAATATAAATCTTCAAAAAACTTTCTTTCCCTGTTTTCATGTCTTTGATTTTGAATTTCTTTGACTTGATTTCTTTTTCACCTACAAAAATTGCTTTATCAATGTTCTTAGAGTTTGCGTAATCCAGTGCCTTGGAAGGTTTTCCATAATAAATAAATACATTTTTTCCTTTGGCTCTTAATTTCTGAGCAAGATTAATTGCCTGCTTGTCTTGTTCTAATGAAACAAGAATTATTTTTTCTTTCTGTGTTTTTATTTTTGCTAACATTGAAATTCTTTCCAAACCAAAAGAACATCCTGTTGATTGAATTCCACTAATTATGTAGCTTCCTCCTGCAGCAATTGTTTCTTTTATTCCTTTTGATTTTATTTCAAAAACACTTCCATTGTAATAGCTTAAACCACGGATTACCGTTGGTGAAAACTTAACTTCAAGTCCATAAGTTTTGCAATAATCCATTAAAATAATAACTTCTTTGTAAGATTCAAATTTAGAAAAGTATTTTTCACCTTTTTTCAAAACGTCAAGTAATTTTTCAGCTTTTAATTTTTTTAAGTTATCTCTAATTTCTTTTTCAGGAAGCTTGTCAAACTTATCAATTTCTCTCAATATTTGCTCTTTGTTATTTCTTATTTTTAAATCA
>JAUYIO010000001.1 GCA_030688225.1 Nanobdellota archaeon | reverse complement strand
TTAATTATTTACTGATTTTTAACTTTGTCCAACCTGATCGCAAACTAATAAAAAAAAAGAATTAAAAAAAATTTGCCAAGAGAATTTGAAAAAAAATTTTCATTCAGGGAAGAAGCGATGCAAAATTGAAAATTTTTTTTGAAAGATTCAAATTATATTTTGATGTAGGACAAAAAAAATGTTGTAATCCACGAATTCTTTCATTAAAGATAAATGAACGTGATTTTAGTTAAATTCATGTATGCAATTTTCCGTTTGTATAATTTATAAAACTTGCCCGGTGAAAAGGGCTTATTTTTCAGCCCGGAATTTATCAAAAAAGAAAGCTTCATTTTGACTGAGAAAATTATAGAAGTAAAAAACCTTTCAAAGCAGTTTAAAGAAGTTAAAGCGGTTAATAACCTGAACATCAATGTTTTCAGAGGTGATGTGTTTGGCTTTCTTGGACCAAATGGTGCAGGTAAAAGCACAACAATCAGGATGCTTCTGTCTTTAATATCTCCAACAGAAGGAGAGATTAAAATTTTTGGAAAGTCACTGAAAGAAAAGAGGAATGAAATACTGAAAAAAGTCGGGGCAATTGTTGAAAAGCCTGATTTTTATGACTATTTAACAGCTTTTAAGAACCTTGAAATCCTTGGACAATTCTCAGGTATTAATCCTTCCAAAAATAAAATTATGGAAATTCTGGAACTTGTAGGACTTGAGAAAAGATTTAACAGCAAAGTGAAAACATATTCTCACGGGATGAAGCAAAGACTCGGAATTGCACAGGCGCTTCTGCACGATCCCGATTTAATTATTCTTGATGAACCAACAACAGGTTTAGATCCGCAGGGAATGAAGGAAATAAGAGAATTAATAATTAGTCTGAGCAGGGAAAAGAACAAGACTATCTTCCTCTCTTCTCATATTCTGTATGAAGTAGAGCTTGTTGCAACAAGAATGATAATTCTGAATAAAGGCGCCACGCAGGTTGAAGGTTATGTCCAGGATCTTTTAAATGCAAATGAATTGAAAGTTACTTTCAGAGTTGATAAAAAAGAAGATGCTTTTAATCTTATTAAAGAAAACAAATGGATTGAAAAATTAGAATCTCAGAATGAAGAAGGATTTATTTTTATTCTTTCACCGGGAGAGATTCCTTTATTAAATAAATATTTTGTTGAAAATAATATACCTGTAAATGCCGTAATTCCTTTACGTTCTCTTGAAGAGTATTTTCTTAAACTCACTGATAAAGAATCCTGATGGTAAAGATTATAAAAATCGAGCTGTTTAAAATATTTAAAAAGTGGAGGACTTATATAGGCTTTATTGCGATTACATTTCTTGTTCCGCTGATCCAGGTTGCAATGATGATTGAAGGAGAAAGATCTCTTGATTTTATGACAAGAAACCTTCAGCAGTCTTTTATATTTGTGGGCAACCTGCTTAACGGATATTTAATCTCTTATATAATACTTAATACTCTTGCGGTGCATATTCCTTTTTTAGTTGCGCTGGTTGCCGGTGATTTGCTGGCAGGCGAGGCAACTGCGGGAACTTACAGGCTGCTGCTAACAAGACCGGTTTCCAGGATTAAACTGGTTACCTCAAAATTCCTTGCCGGAATAATTTATACAACATTATTAGTTTTATGGCTTTCGATTTTAAGCCTAGGTATGGGTTTAATAATTTTTAGTGTCGGTGAACTTATCGTAATCAAGCCGGAGAATATAATAATTTTTGCACGGGACGATGTACTATGGAGATTTTTTCTTGCTTATGGTTTTGCAATATTAAGTATGTCTGTTGTAGCTTCACTTGCTTTTTTCTTTTCATCTCTTGTGGAAAATGCAATTGGACCTATAATTACAACTATGGCAGTTATTATTGTATTTCTTATTATCTCTGCAATTGAGATAAACGTGTTCCAGGAGATAAGACCATACCTGTTTACAAATTATATGCTTTCCTGGAGGTTATTTTTTGATGACCCGGTTGATTTGGGTGAGATAATTAAATCTGTTTCAATTTTGTTTGGTCATATAGTTGTTTTTTTCGGATTGGCGGCAATCATTTTTAAAAGAAAAGATATACTTTCGTAAGAGAATGGAACATTCAATTGAAAATTTCCGTATCAGCAATGAATTTTTAATCAGGAGCGGTAAATGAAAACATTAATAATTTTATTGTTTTCATCCTTTATTCCATTTGCTTTTAGGCTTTGAGCGCAGTATTTCTCGAGATTTTCTGTAATTTCCTCCCAAAACATACTACTAACAATTGCAATATTTATATT
>JAUYIO010000089.1 GCA_030688225.1 Nanobdellota archaeon | reverse complement strand
AGAAATCTTAAGCAATCAAGAAACACGAGAAGAATATGATATATGTGGAAGTGTAGGAGATAATAATTTTGAGAATATGCGAAATAATCCTTTCAACCAATATTATGACCCAACTAGAAGTCATAATTTTGAAGATATCTTTGGCAGCGATATATTTAGTGATTTTTTTGGAAAAAGAAGAAATGATAGATGGAAAAAGCAGGATTGGGAAAAAACAAAAGAAAACATAACAAACAATGCTACTTGGCAATTCTTGAATAAAGAGATAAATCTACCAGACCTATCTGATATTACTAAAAAAAGCTATGAGAGAATAAAAGAAATATCTAAAACAATAATAAAATATGGATCTAAAGATATTAATTCAACAATTAAAAAGTTATCAATAGGAGTATTGACAGCTGCAATATTATTCTCAACAGGACATTATAATTCAGAAAAAAACAATATACCCCCAAATTTCACTACAACACAAAATGTAACTGAAAACTATACTCCAGAAAAAGAGAAAAGTTCATCTCTTGATGAAACAATTATTTCTTCAATAACTCAAACAACTAAAGAAAGAAAAGAAAAGAAAATTCTTTCAACAGAAGATAAAATTCCATCAACAAGAGAGTACACAGTCAAAAAAGGCGATTCCCTCTGGAGCATCACTCAAAAACATCTCGAAGAAACAGAACAGATGTGTCCAACAGCTCAAGAAATTTACAAGAAGACAGATGAACTTGCACAACTTAATGGCAAAGGCAAACAATCAGATTATAAACAAGGAGATTGGACTCAAGCAAAAACAAATCCACACTGTCTTTACGATAGTGAAACTATTAGGATGTGGGGAGATCAAGAAACAATAACAGATACACAATACAATACTGTTAACACTCCAGAATATAAAAAACAAACAGGAGAAATAGGACACGTAGAACAATCAGGAGAAAAAACACAATCACAACAAACAGAACAACAAGAAACTGAAAAAGAAAAAGATGAAAAAGACATATCATCAAAAATAAATAATTCAGATTATAAACAAGAAAAACCAACAACTAATTCATGGTACGAACAGCCAAAACAAAATATTGAAATAAAAATTGAGAAAGGAGAAACTAAAAAAGAAAAAAATGAAAAAGACATATCATCAAAAATAAATAAT
>JAUYIO010000080.1 GCA_030688225.1 Nanobdellota archaeon | reverse complement strand
AGGAGAAAGAAAATGAAATCTAAATCAGATATTTATCATTTATCTAAATTAAATTTCTGGAGGTTAATTTAAATGAAAGAAATAATTGTAACAACTGCTACAGAAATTCCTGGAAAGAAAGTTGTTAAGATTCTCGGAGTTGTTCGTGGGAATACTGTCAGAGCTAGAAATATTGGAAGGGATATTGGTGCTGGTTTCAAGAACATTATTGGTGGGGAAATCAAAACTTATACAGAGATGATTTCTCAGTCAAGAGATGAAGCTTATAACAGGATGGTGAACCAAGCGATTGAAATTGGTGCCGACGCTGTTATTGGTTTTAGATTTATGACATCAATGATAATGGCTGGGGCTTCTGAAATGCTTGCTTACGGAACTGCAGTTAAGTTGAAGTGATTAAGGTAAGAGATAATAGAATAAAAACCCAAACAGAGCAATTCCCATTAAAATTAAGATAAAGATTTTCCAATTAAAATTTATTTTTCCTTTTGATTTTTTTAAAGGTAATTTTGGTTCATATTTTTGCAAACCTGGATTAAATTCCATTTGTAATTTTATTTTTTTCTCTTTCATTTTATAAAAAGAGTTCTTACCCTTTTAAGTTTTGCATTATAAAGAAAAAAGCCTGCAGAGGGATTCAAACCCCCGACCTACTGCTTACAAGGCAGTTGCTCTATCACTGAGCTATGCAGGCATAATAATGTTAGAAGTAAATTATTTTTAAAGATTGTTGTTACAACTCTTTCTCAACTTTAAGAACTCTAATTTCGCAAAGTGATAAAGGATATATCTTTTTCAGTTTTAGACTTAGGTCTTTTTGAAATTGATTTTTCAATAATTCCTCAAATAATTTTTCAGAGGTTTTATCTTTTACATAGTTTGTTATCTCTTCTCTTGCTTTTTCTCTCAAAGCTTTTCTTATTGCTCTTGAGACTTTTCGTCTTGTTATTAGAGAAGGTTTTATTCTTATTTGGGCGTCTTTACAATTTGTTGAAAAAGAATCTTCAATGTAATTTGTTCCTTTTCTCACAGCCCTCCTCATAAATGATGAAAGGAGTTTTATTTGTCTTGGGATTGCTGTTGCTTCTTCCTTATCTACTTTTATTTTTAATTGGAGAACAATGTTCTTTCCTCTAAGCATTCTTGTCAAATCATAATTAATAAGTCTCCCATCAAGATCTTTAATTTCATATGCTTGCGCTTGTGTTTCTTTTTTGATTATGGGCATTTCCACATCAAAAAATTTCTTTTTTCTTTTTGCCTGCGCCATTTTATTCTTGTATTTGTTTTCCTGTTCGTTTATTTCTTTCAGACTTTCTGTATTTTGATTTTCCGCATTCCTTGCAAGTGTACATTATGTTTGTCTTTTTTGTTGTTTTTGATTTTCTTTTGAATTTTGTTACAGCTGGTTTGCTCCATCTTCCAAAATTTCCGATTCCTCTTGCTCTCCCTCTTAATTGTGCTCTTTGTTTTGAACCTCTCTTGAGAGAACCTCTCTTTGCTCCGCTACTTACGAGTTTTATTTTTTGTTCTGTTTTTTTCTTGCAATATGGACAAAATCTCTTTGTTGCTTTTGGAATCTTCATTAATTGAAAAAAGAAATGTGGTTTTTAAAGTTAATGAAATGGTCCTGCCCAGAATCGGACTGGGGTCTTGTCCACGTCAAGGACACGTCTTAGCCATTGGACTACAGGACCTAAAAAGAACCCGCTGGTTCTTTTCTGTTCGCGACTTCGCATGAGTTATTAATATCTAATTTTGTCTCTACCACGAAATCGCTCAAATCTCCACTAAACACTGAACCCGATTTCTTTATTGCAATCCGAATGAAATCGCATTAAAAAATTAACTAAATCAAAATTTATAAAGAATTCTATAATAAATCTTCAAGAGCTAATCTGTTTGAAGGATTATTTTTATCGTTTGCGGTTTCATTTATTACTTTTTGTATTTCTGGATTTAGATTTAAGAGTTTCTTGTATATTAAAGGGAGTTCAAGTTCTTCTCTGAATTTTCCATTTAATAATGTAATTCTAATATAATCTTTATCAAACATGTACGGCATAAGTTTTAATCTTTCAATTAAATCTTTTCCAGAATAACTTAGTTCTGTTCGGATATTTGAACGAGGAGTTGCTACCTTTCTTGTTATGTGTCTTACTGAATTCTCATAACTTATTCTTATTTCAAGAAAATCTTTGTTATCAAATTTATGTCTATAAAACAATTTTAAAACATTTTCATTTTCAAACCCTTTTAGATATGGAGAAACATCTCTTATTTGATCAGAGGGTTTTGAAATTGTTGTACTAAGGAGAGCATCTATCTCTTTTTGTGAAATAAATTCCTGCATTATTTAATAAATTAAAAGCCATATAAAAATATTTATATATTTCAGTTTGCTTTTTTTGAAATGTCAAAACAGGTGATTGAAAAAAAGAAAGGGGCGAATTGGTTTATTGTTTTGATGTATTTTCTTTTAGGGGTTTATTTTGTAAATTATCCTTTTGGATTTTTTGAGGTTCCTGAAATTATTTTGCAGAATGATATTTGGATAATCTTTGTTGGAGGCTTGTTCCTTTTGTTTGGAGGAATAAATTATTTTAGGGTAAAGAAGTTGAGATAATAATCTTACTAACTTACTTACTAAGTAACTAATTTATTTATTAAGAAACATTTATATATCTGGAAAATCTCTTTTGAGTTAAAGAGAGGTGATTTATATTAATGAAGAAATATCTGCTTTTAGTAGAAGATGAGAAATTGTGGGAGAAATTTAAGAGTTCTATAAAGAAAGACATCAATACAGAGATATTGGATTTGATAAAAAAGAAATTAGGAGTGGCTGTGGAAAAATGAATAATTATTTTAAAAATTTTAGAGGGCAAGTTACAATTTTCATAATCATTGCAGTTGTTCTTGTAGCTTCTGTAGCTATCTTCTTCATGGTTAGAGGAGGAGTATTCAAGACAAATATTCCTTCAAGTATTGAACCTGTTTATGCAAGTTTCTTGTCCTGTTTGGAAGATAATGTTTATACTGGTATTGATGTTATGGAAAGTCAGGCAGGATATATTGAATTACCTGATTTTGAACCTGGCTCAAATTATATGCCTTTTTCCTCCCAACTAGATTTTTTAGGGAATCCTATTCCTTATTGGTACTATGTCTCTGGAAATAATGTGGAAAAACAGCAAGTTCCTTCAAAGAGTGAAATGGAAAATCAACTTGCAAATTTTGTAGAAGAGAGAATAAATAACTGTAGATTTGATTCATATTATGGTCAGGGATTTGAAATTGATAAGGGGGAACCAAGTGCAAGAATTTTTATTTCTGATACTGACGTTAGATTAGACTTAACAATGGATCTAAATGTTCAAAAAGAAGAAGATAAGATTTTAGTTAGAAATCATCAAGTGAATATTAAATCTAATCTTGGAGGGCTTTATAATTCTGCTAAGAAAATTTACAACAAGGAACAAGAAGATTTATTCCTTGAAAAATATGCAGTTGATAATTTGAGGCTTTATGCTCCTGTTGACGGGGTTGAATTAACTTGTTCTCCAAAAATATGGAATGCAAATGATATTCTTGAAGAAGTGCAAGACGCAGTTGAGTCAAATACTCTTGCTTTGAAAGGAGAAGGGGATGTTGATGATTATTTTAATACAAAATTAGGTGTTGATGAAGATGTTAGATTTATTAATTCCAAAAATTGGGCATATAGTTTTGAAATTAATCCGACAGATGGAAATATTCTTATTGCAAATCCTGTAGGAAATCAACCTGGTTTAGGAATTTTAGGTTTTTGTTATGTTCCTTATCATTTTGTTTATGACTTGAAATATCCTGTTTTGATTCAGGTTTCAAACCCTGAAACTCAGGAGACATTCCAGTTCCCAGTAGCAGTTGTTATTCAGGGAAATGTCCCGAGAGAATCTTTAGATGCAAGTGCTTCTGAGTCTCAAAATTCAGGATTATGTGAATATAAAAATGCAGAGGTGAATGTTAATGTTTATGATACTAATCTGAATCGTGTTGATGCAGAAATATCTTATGAATGTTTTGGAACAAAATGTAATATTGGGGAAACTGAAGGAGGTTTCTTGAAAGAAATGTTTCCTCGGTGTGTGAATGGTTATGTTCTTGCAAGAGCAGAAGGATTTGAAGATGCTAAATATCTTTACACAACAACTTCTTCAGGAAGTCTTGACGTTATAATGGATAGAGTTTATGAGAGAGATATTGAATTAAGAATAGATGGAATGGTTTCAAATAAAAATGCAATAATTACTTTTACTTCTGATAGAGGTTCAAGAACTGTTGCTTATCCTGAACAAAAAAGCGTGGGATTAAGTGAAGGACAATATGAAATTCAAGTTCAAGTTTATTCAAATTCATCTTTTAACCTTGGAGCAACTACCACACAACAATGTGTAGATGTTCCTCAACCAGGATTAGGTGGTTTATTTGGATTTACAAAAGAACAATGTTTTGATATTGAAATGCCTTCGCAGCTTATTTCAAATGCTTTGACAGGTGGGGGAAAACAAGATTATTATATTCTTGAATCCTCTTTAAGAAATTCAAATACTATAGAGATAAATGCAGAATCTCTCCAGATTCCGACAAATCTTGACCAACTACAAAATAACCATATTTTATTTGAAGATAAAAAATTGGGGGTTTATTTTAGATGACAGAAAAAATAAAAAAAGAGAAAATAAATTTTGTAATTCTTTTATTAATTGGAATTTTTTTAATCAGCTTCGCATCTTCTGCATATATAAATTCCAAAACTCAATATTTTGCTCCTGGAACTGCAAATTCTTTTAATTATAACAGGTATGGAACAGATATTCCTTTTAGCCATTTTGATGAAGGAATGTGTCAGGCAGGACAAGATTTTATAATTCAGGTTGCTCCTTTTGGTTGTGAGCCTGCTGTTGTAAGAAGTGATTTATTGGAGGAAAGAAATGTCGCTGTACTTTGTCAGTTGTCAGCAACAAAAATAAATCCTTTAATAGATGTAAAAACAATTGACCATATTTCTTTCAGAGGAGATTATCCTCAAGAAGTTTCAGGAATTGGTTTTCATCCTGCACAAGCTGCAATTAAAACGAGTTCCTCAACTTTGTTAAATTCTCCTGTTTTGAATAATATTGGTTATGCAGTTATTGTCTTGAGACAACAGAGAAATGAATCTGCAATGCCGGATTATGTTGAGGGAACTTTGACAGCGACCTTGAGATATGATGCAGATAATGCTTTCGGAGTTGGAAGAACAAATTATTATCTTCCTGAACTTACAGATGAAGAATTTTCTCAGAGGATTAATCAATATGAATTCTGGGATGGGAAGGGATTTTTGAGAGCAGAGGGAATTACAAATGATTATGCCACTATTTCTATTTATGAGGATGAGTTTCATTCAACTTCTAATTTTACATTGCAGAAAGGAGAAACTTCTCAGAGGACTTATGTTCCTGGATTTTATTGCATGGCAGGAGTTGAGATAAGGCTTGACGAAATAAAAAATCCTGATACAAGAGTTAAATTAAAAATAAATGGTGATGTTGTTGAAGTTGCAGATGAGGAGAAATTCTTTGATAATAAATGTCAGGTTAAAAATATAGACAATAAAGGAATTTCCCAGTCTGTTAGTATAACTTGTCTTACAGATTTTGGAAGAAAAACTTTTGATTTAAAGACTTCTCCGAAGATTAAATTAAACATTGATGGAGAGGAAAAAGATTATGGATTAGGAGATTATCTTTACACTGCAAGTGATAATTCAAAATTTGTTTATTTAAGTTATATGGGAACAAAAGGAATTGGAAATAAGGTTGATGATGTTTATGTTTATCTTGTCGCAATTTCTGAAAAGAGAGATAAATTAACAGAAGGTGAGCTTGGAGATGTTGCAAGAATGGTTGGTAATCTTGAAAGAAAGAGCGATACTGGAAATCCTCTTGTTAATGCTCTTGCAGATATAGGAAGATCTTTTACAGGTTATTCTGAGAAATTGATGAGATCTATTTTTGAAGGAAATAATTACAAGAAGATTTCTTTTTCTAAATTAGAAAATCTTGAAGGGAGAAATGTTAAAATTATAAATTTTGCAGAGCCTGTTGATTCTAAATTTTCTGACGAGAATCTTGATAATGCAGTGGATGATTATGATAGTATTATTGAGCAATTTTCTCTTGAAACTTTAAAGAATGATCAACAAACTTTTGGAGAGAAAGCTTTGTTTCAGAAGATAAGACTTGCAGATAAAACAGGGAAGAAAAGAACAATGATTAGTTTGTGTGAGGAATTTGAAGATAAATATCCTTTGTCACAATTAAAATCTTCTTTGAATAGTTTATGCGGAGATATGTCAAGAGCTTCAAGTTCTGAAATTTCAAGCAGAGATGTTTCTGTTGATGGAATTATAAGAACAATTTCTTTTGAAAGAGTTACAGAACCAAGTCCTGATGAATTTAGTGCAGAAATATTTATTGAGGGAAAAATGACTGATAAAGTCACATTGACTAAAAATCAGAAATTTTATCTGGTTGAAGAAGGAGAATACATCCAATTGACAGATTTAACAGAAGACTCTGCAAAAGTTTCTGTTTATGTAAAACCTTCTTCTGATGCAGAATCTTTAAGAAAGGTTTTTTCTACACCCACAAAAACTTTACAACAAAATGTTGCAGAGAGTTTTGGAGGAGGATATATCTTCACGTTAGGAAATATTAATTTGGAGAAAGTTGCAAAAGTTTCTGTAATCCCGAATGTAAAATATGAAACTACTGAAGCTAACTTTACTTTCAAGATTGGAATTGAGAAAAGAGCTATTCAGTTAAGTCCTGAAAAAACTCTGGAGAAATTGGATTCTGTTACACAAACTATTAATAAATGGGAAGCAAATAATGAAAAACTTGGAAAAGCTGTTAAAAGTTTGAAAACCGCATGCCTTGCTACTGGAGCTTATTTTACTGCTAAAAATTTCCTGGCTAATCTTGATGGAAAAGGAATTGCAAGACAAGAAGTTATGAGGGGAAGTGGAGGGTGGTTTGATATATGTACTCAAGCTAAAGATGATGGAGAATATGTTTCTGTTGATGCTTGTTTGTTGGATAAAAATGATGACATTGAAAGAGATGTTGAGCAAGTTGCTTCTATCATGGATAAACAGGAATCAATTACAGAAGAGAATGTTGGAGAAAAATTAATTGAAATAAAAAATAGTTTGAATCTGAACTCCTCTTATGTTGATGTTTCTGAAGCATTGTCTTCAGGAGGTTATGATGATGGAAAGGTTACTTTAACTCAAGCAAGAGATTTGGAAAGATTGCAAACGATTCTTGATGATTTTTCTTCAAGTACTGAGCTTAAAAAAATTGCAGAAGCTGAGAAGAATAAAATCTTAACAAATATAAAAACAAATACGCAGAATTATGCACTATACACTTCTTTGCAAAAAGAGATGGAGAGTTCTGGAATTAATTTAGGAGTTACTGCTTACGGAGATAAAGATGCTATTAATGGAGAATATTCTGGAGGAACGATTTTAGCAAGTCAAGTTCCTGGTGCAAATTTAAAAGATAAAGATGATGATGGAAAAATTATTAATTATCCTTCAGAGGTTATAACATATAATGGAAAAAAATATCTTGTAATTTTAAGTGGTGCTGGTTCTACATATATTGTAGAAAAAGTTTTTGAATATAATGGAATTTCCGGAAACACAATTCAAGTTGGAAATGAAGACAAAATTATCCCTACAAAATTTTCTAAATTTACAAAATACGACGAGGGTTCTTACAACACTCCAATAAGGCAGGAAGACAGAGTTGTGAGGTTTTTTGAAACAGACCCTTACAAAGGTTATCCTGCAATTGTTCCTGTTGATGTGAATAAAGGTTGGTATGCTGTTACAAAACAAACAGTTACTGGAAATTTGAGAGCTTATGATGATTCAGGAAGGCTTGTTTATTTTTATATGTGTAATGTTGGGCAAGATGGAAGGCCTGATGGATATGAGAGAGGAGATACTTGTGTTGGATTTAATGTTGCAGGACAATTTTATGGAACTTTCCCTGGTTTGGACGAATCAAAAACAAAAACTCTTATTGATAATGGAATAAGAGCTGTTAATGAGGCCCAAGTTGCTTATCAGCAAGGAAGGACAAAAGCAGGAGATAAAATAAATATTCTTGGGCAAAGTATTGGAATTGGAAATCCTGCTGCAGATGTTCCAGGAATGCAATGTCAGGATTTCATGTCTGCTAAAGAATGTTATGCGATGTTTAATGTTTGTGATCCTGTAATTTGTCCGACGAGTAGGTGTGATTTGGGAGGAACTTATCCTGTTAAAGATGTTGTTCAATCAGGGATTATTGGAAGTGTTGCATTGTGTGCTCCGAATTACCAGGAAGGAATTTATGTTCCTGTTTGTTTGACAGGTGTTAATGCAGGAATTGATTCTCTTCTTTCTGTTTATAAAAATTATCAAAGTTGTTTGCAACATAGTTTGGAAACAGGAGAGCAAGTTGGAATTTGCGATCAAATTCATAGTATATACATGTGTGATTTCTTTTGGAGACAAGCTGTTCCATTTACAAAATTATTAATTCCTAATTTGTTGTCAAAGGTTTCTGGAGAAGGGCAGAGAGGTGGAGGAGAATATCTTGATGTTTTAGGCGCTTATAGTGTTGCAGGAAAATCTGTAGATTATATGGTTCAATATTATGGTGCAAATTCTTACGAAGCATTTAATGCACGTTCAACAGAAGAAGTTGGAACAGAAGTGTGTAAGAATTTCCCTTCATTAGTTCATTCTGCAAGTGGGGATTTCATAGATGCTTTAACAGAACCAGATTCACCACCACAATACTCTGCATGGTTCCAAGAAATCCCATATACTACTGCAACTGTTCCTCCTATTTCGCAATATAAAGTATTTTATCATATTTATGCTGGGAAAGATAGAGGAGCTTATTATAATGTTTATTTGAAGAGCCCTTCTGGAACTTCGTTTTATTATGATAATCCAACAGTGACTGTTGCAACAAGTTATATTGCTAAAGGGGATTTTGATTCTGATACTCTTGATTTTACAGCTCCTGCAGGTTACAAAGAATTATGTGTTAATGTAAACGGGCAAGATGAATGCGGTTTCACACAAGTTTCAACAGACTTTGCATTGAATTACCTTAGTGATAAATATGTTGCAGACCAAGTTGCAAATACAAGAGTTTCAACAGAGAAGGAATGTATTTCTGGAAGTGCAAGCCTTTCTGCATTGAATCCTTTCCTGAATCCTAACTTGCAAGCAGGAGCAGAACAGGCAATTAATCCTCAACTTTTAAATGAAGGTATTGTGAGAATTTGTTCTTCAAATAGTCCTGGACAAGGAACAGATGTAAATTGGGATAATGAAAATTCAAGGTGGAGAGATGTTGGATATTGTGGAGATGAAAAATTAAGATGTTGGCTTGATACAAATAGTGTGAAAAAAATTCTTGCAAATACTTCATTATTGGATGATGCTTTGGGAGATGTTGAAGACAAGACTATTGAGCAATTAAGATCTATTGGAAATTATATTGATATCAATGAAGAGAAAAACGAGATTGAGAAATTAAATACTTTGGAAAAAATAGGTTACATAACTGATGAGTTAATTAATCGGGCTGTCTTTAATAATGAGAAAGCTTATTTGTTGTTGTGGAGAGGAAATGCTTCTGCTGAATTGGCAGAAAGAGCTTACGAAGATTGGGTTGAGAAAAATAAACCTGAAGGAGGAGATGATGGTGCAGGAACGAGTGGAACAACGGATGGAAAAACAACTGAAGAGAAAAGAGATGTATTAAAAGAAGGAGGGATAGTTACAGATGATTTAACAGATGAAGAAGTTGATTTATGGTATAAACTTTTTTATGGCGAGGAAATTAAAGAGACTGTTTCTCCAATTTTTGAATTTGATGATGGGAATACTTTTGGTGGGCAGGATATTTACTATTCATATAGAACAGATGGATGGTATTGGTCTGTTGATAATAGTAAATGGTATAGTTTAGAATTAGCTTCTTTGGCAACAGGAGCAATAACAGGGCAAGAGGCAACACGTGCTGCTGTTCTTCCAAAATTGTCTGATAAGAATAGAGAATTTACTTTAACTTTGGATGGGCAATCTTATCAAGATGGATTAATTTTACTCATGAAAAGAGTTATTGTAAATGATGAAGGAGCTTGGGCAAAAACATTTAGTTTTGGAGCAAGAGGAAATGCTGAGTTGATTACCGACAAAGTTAGATACTCTTCTGGAGGAATATTTTCTGTAAAACAAACACGGGTTATGGATATTTATTTAAAATATGAAAACGGATGGAATATTGCATTGTATCCTGGTCCTGAAAATTATGTGCGTGTTTCTAATATGGGCAGTTCTGTTTCTAGAGCATTGTCAAAGGAAATATTAGATTTGACTCTCCAACTTTCTGGAAAAGATTCTTCTCAGGGAGCTGTTATTATTTTTGGTTATAATCTTGGAGAAAAAGGAACAGGAGTTCTTGAAGATAGAAAAGATGTTAATTATAATTTTAATAACCAGAGAAATCAAGCACAAGTAATTAGAGCTATTCAAGAAACAAATAGTGTTAGTGGCAATTGTCAGCAATATGTAAATTTGCTTTACAAAGATGGGGAATTTATTTACAAAAATTCTGTTCCTGATCCTTTGTTGTTAGTTTCTTTAATGCAACAAGAATCAACTTGCAATAAGAATGCGCAATCTGATAGCTCTGTTGGTTTGATGCAAATAAATTGCCAAGCTCATAAAGGAAAATATGGGCTTCCTAGCGAGGAGTTTGCTTGCAAACAAGAACTATTAATCAACCCTGAAAAAAATATTGAGGTTGGTGCGCAGATTTTGAGAGCAAGTTATGATGCAAACAAAAATGGTTTGGTTTTCCAAGGATGTTCTGATAAAAATGTAAAATATTACGGCTGGGAAGCTGCTGTTAGAGGGTATAATGGTTGGGGTTGTGGAGTAGATTCTAGTGGAAATAAAATAACGAAGCAAGATAATTATGTTGAAGAGGTTATGGGGAGATATAATCAATTGATTTCTGTGAGTTAATTAAATTTTATTCAATGCGGAGACTAGGATTCGAACCTAGGTAAGCACTAAGCTACAAGAGCCTAAATCTTGCCCGTTTGACCACTCCGGCATCTCCGCTTGATGTTAGGAGAAATTCTGCATATAAAAGGTTTTAGAATTATTTTTTCTTGCTCAACTCTTTTTCTTTTTGTTTTATTTTATCTTCTAAATCTAATTTTTCTATAAGCTCTTTGTATCTGTTTCTTATTGTGACTTCTGTTATTCCCGCAATATCTGCAACTTCTCTTTGTGTTTTTTTCTCGTCGTTCATTAAAGCAGCGACGTAAAGTGCGGCTGCTGCAATTCCTGCAGGGCCTCTTCCTGAAGTTAATTCAACTTTGTCTGCTTGTTTCAAAACTTTCAAAGCATCATTTTGTGTTTTTGGTGACAATTTCAAGACAGAAGAAAATCTTGAAACATAATCTTTTGGTGAACTTTGTTTTACTTTAATTTTTAATTTTCTTATTATGAATCTGTAAGTTCTTCCGATTTCTTTTCTTTCAACATCTGATGCTG
The DNA here is from genome assembly GCA_030688225.1 of Nanobdellota archaeon. Classification (GTDB taxonomy): domain Archaea; phylum Nanobdellota; class Nanobdellia; order Pacearchaeales; family GW2011-AR1; genus JAUYIO01. The sequence continues at coordinate 16,899 of JAUYIO010000080.1, read as the reverse complement.
TTGCCATTTCGTCCAATGTTCTTGGAATGTTATAGGAACGACATGCAGTGTATAAGCACGCTGTTATTACTGATTCCATGCTTCTTCCTCTTACTAATCCTCTTTGAAGAACATAATTGTAAACTCTTGCAGCTTCGTCTCTTACGACGTTTGGAAGATTCAAATATGAAGCAATAACTCTTAATTCAGCCATCGCAAGTCTTAAGTTTCTTTCAATGCTTGTGCTTACACGTTCTTGCCACTTTTTTAATCTTAAGAATTTTCTTGTTTGTTTTGGGTCAAGACGATAAATATCTGAAATTTCTCCAACATTTGTTGTAAGTCCTTTGTCAAATTTTTGCATACTTATTGGAGCTCCGCCACGTCCTTTTTTTTCGCTTTTATCAAATTTTCCAGAAAGATCAATTCCTGTGTCGACCATTTTTTCTTCGACGACAAGACCACAATCATTGCAGATTACTTCTCCTAGATGGGAATCATATGTAAGATTTATGCTTCCACATTCTGGACATTTTTTAATGAAGCTCATTTTAGTATTCAAGAGTTAATAGTAACCTTTATAAATATTTAGAGAACATTTTCTTTTATAAAGCTTTGCTTTATTATAGTTATGATTGAATGGTAAAAGTTAGAGAATTATTTTATTAAAATCCCATTAAGGATTCCTTCTTGTGTTGGACGATTTGTTATTTTTACTTTCCCCAATTCTGTTTCAACAATTGTTCCTTTTGTTATTATATTCTGACGAGCAAGGAATTTATTTGAAGGGGTTTCTACAACATTTTTTATTTCTGCTTTTTTCTTTTTTGGAATATTCACAAACTTCACTCCCAACAAAAATGTTTTTTTGTTTCCACCTTTTGTTTTTTTTATTTTTCTTCTTTCTTCTCCTAATTTGGTATTTTTCTTTTGCCCTGCTATTTCATATAGTTTTTTCTTTCGGTTTTTTGTGTATCTTCCGCCTGAAACTTTCTTCCCTTTATTCATAATAATGAGAGGATGAAATTAATTTAAATAGCTTTCTATTTCTTTTGTTACGAAATGTTTATAAAAAGAAATCTGTAAATTATGTTGTGTTTAGCGAATTAATTCGCTATTAAAAATAAATAAAATGGTTAACGGAATTGAAAGACCTTTAGATTTGTTGAATAATTCTAAAGGTAGAGAAGTTTTGGTGCATTTGAAGGGAGACAAACAATTTGTTGGAACTTTGCTTGCTTTTGACATCCATATCAATTTGGTTTTGGATAACACAAAAGAAATGCAAAACAACGAAATGAAAAGAAACATTGGATTGACTTTCCTTCGTGGAGATACAATTATCTTTATCTCTCCTGCTTCAACTGCATTGAAAAAAGAATAACTGAAGCGTTATAGCCTTTGATTTTCGCTGGCGAGAATTCTAGATGGCTTTGATTAGTGAGAGCTTTGGGAAATTATAAAAACTCTTTTCTCTTTTATAAATCATGACAATAAAAATAACTTTTTTAGGAACAGCTGACCAAATTCCAAGTGCTAAGAGAAATCATACTGCGATTTTGCTGACGAGAAATGAAGAGAATATTTTGATTGATTGTGGAGAGGGAACACAGAGGCAATTTAGGAAAGCGAACTTGAATCCATGCAAGTTGACGAGACTTTTAATTACTCACTGGCACGGTGATCATATCTTAGGAATTCCAGGGCTTTTACAAACTCTTGCTTCAAGCGGATATAATAAAACACTTTTTGTTTATGGGCCGAAGGGGACGAAGAAATTTTTTGCAGAACTTTTGAAAGTTTTTGGATTTAAAAAAGAGATTAAGATAAATGTTGATGAAGTTTCAGGGAAATTTTTTGAAACAAAGGATTTTTATCTGGAAGCGAAATCAATGAGTCACGGAATTCCGACGAATGCGTATAGTTTTGTTAAGAAAGGACAAATAAGAATTGATAAGAATAAATTGAAAAAGACGAAACTTCCTTTTGGGCCTTTGCTGAAAAATTTGAAAGAAGGAAAAGATGTAAAACACGACGGGAAAAAATTTAAATGGCGAGATTTAACTTATCGTGAAGGAGACAAAAAAATTTCAATTGTTTTAGATACTTTGAACAACAAGAATATTTTGAGTTTTGTTAAGAATTCTGATTTGTTGATTTGTGAATCTAGTTTTGGAGAAGAATTGAAAGAGAAAGCGAAAGAACATTTGCACTTGACTTCAAGACAAGCAGGAGAAATTGCAAAAAGATCAAATTCTAGAAAATTAATCTTAACTCACATAAGTCAAAGGTATGAAAAAAATCCTGAGAAAATTTTGAATGAAGCAAAAAAAGTTTTTAGGGATTCTCATCTTGCAAAAGATTTGGATGTTGTTGAGGTGAAGTAAGAAAAATATTTAAATAAGAAATCTTGTAAGGATTTTTATGAGTTTGCTAAAAAAATTATTGAATAAGGAAGAATATTTTGAAAACCTTGCAGCGTCTATGAGACACTTAATAATTGAAATATTTGATTATCTTGAGATTCCTGAATATGAAAAGAAAAGTGATGGCAGCAATGAACCTGTTTATCCAATTAATCGGCGTCATTTGATGGAACAAGGAGATATTTTTAATTCTTATAGCATTCGTTTTAAAAAACCAAATCAAACTTTGCACTCGCTGAGAATAGGACTTTATTCTATTCCTGTCATGAATTTTTTAGGAATTAAAGACAAGGAATGGAGAAAAAAATTCTTTGCTGCATCTTTGTGTCATGATGAGGCTAAAAGTTTTGTTGAAGACATTGTAGATAAAGAAAAAGAATTTACTGAGAGGGATATGGATAAAATGAAAAATCATGTTGATTATTACCGTATTTATGGATCTCAAGATGAAGATGTTAAGGCTGTTATTGAAAGGCATCATTATTACAGACTAATGAATTCTTACCCTGAAAATCCAGAAAGTAGGGAAACTCCTGAAATAAAATATTGTTCAAGCAGAATAGGGATTCTTGATACGCATGATGCTGCAGCAACAAGAAAAATTAATGGGCTTAATGTTGCAGATACTAATAAAGTTAAGCAGGTTCTAATGAGGGATTATGCAAAATTGGATATGAGTTATAATGGAGATGTCTTTCCTAAAACAGAAATGAATGGTGCTGAATTTATCTTTCAGATGTATGATTCACATATTTTTGGAAGAGGAAACCCTTTGAATCCTTTTGAAGATTTTGATTCTTTATTATCGTTAAAATAGAAAATGCCCCCGACAACTCGCGACCTCGCACGAAGGAGAATATGGATTACACTTCTACCACGAAATCGCTCGGGATTTTATACTGAGGTTCAAATCAGAATTTAAATTGTTATCTAAAGATAACAAATGCCCCCGACAGGATTTGAACCTGCGACCTACTGCTAACTTCCTTTTGTTAGAAGGCAGTCGCTCTATCCAGGCTGAGCTACAGGGGCCTATATTTCAAAAACGAAATATCTTTAAAAACTTTATACTTCATCTTTTTGTTAGTTATGCGGAGGTGGCACAGCGGCTACTGCATTCGGTTGCAGACGGGAAGAACCCAGGTTCTTCTACGGTAACATCTCTAGAGGTGTTCGCTTCGCTCAAATGAAGTGCAAAACCCGGATATTCGTGGGTTCGAGTCCCACCCTCCGCTTATAAACTACAACAAAAGATTTAAATATAAATATGTAGTTTATAAGAGATGGTTTATATTGCGAAGCAAAAAGTTTCTGGAAAAGATTATTATTATCTTAGAAAATCTGAACGTGTTGGAGATAAAGTAAAATCTGTGGGGTTGGGTTATTTGGGAAAGACAAGAAAAGAAGCTGAGAAAAATATGAAAAAGATTTTAAAGAACCTTTCTAATAAAAGTAAAATGGAAGAGAAAAATATTGCTGAAAAAAATGAAGAACCAAAAACTTCTGGAAAAGAGAGCAAAGAATTTTTGAGTTTTGTTAGAGAATTTGGTTTGATTTGGGGGCCTGAACCCGAAATCTATGGGGGACTTGCAGGGTTTTATACTTACGGGCCTTTAGGAAAGTTATTGAAAAATAAAGTTGAAAATTCTGTTAGAAAAATCTTTAATTCAAATGATTTTAGGGAATTAGAAGGGCCGACTGTTTTACCTGATATTGTCTGGAAAGCTTCAGGACATTTGGGAACTTTTAGTGATAGGATAATAAAATGTTCTAAATGCAAATCTGTTTTTAGAGCTGATAAACTCATAGAAGAAAATCATGATGTTTCTGCTGACTCCTGGAGCGATGAGAAAATTTTGAACTTTATTAAAGATAAAAATATTCAGTGTCCTTCTTGCAAAGGAAATTTTGAAAAAAAAATAGAAAACCAAAGTTTGATGATGAAGACAAATGTTATGAATACAGAAGCTTCTTTAAGACCTGAAACAGCGACGGTAACTTATTTGCCTTTCCTTAGAAATTACAATTATTTCAGAAAGAAACTTCCTTTTGCAGTTTTTCAAATTGGAAAGGCTTACAGAAATGAAATTTCTCCAAGACAAAGTGTTTTGAGGGGAAGAGAATTTACACAAGCAGAAGGACAGATTTTTATTGACCCTGATGAAAAAAATTCTTGGGAAAAATTTGGGGGAATAAAAAAAGATAAACTCCCTTTTTGGGATTATAAAAGTCAGGAAAATGAAAAAGAAATTTTAGAAATTAGCGTTGAAGAAGCTTTAAGTAAAAAATTTATTAAAACTCAGGCATATGCTTGGTGTTTATGGTTAGCCTACCAACAATTTATTGGTTTTGGAATTCCTAAAGAAAAAATCAGATTGAGACAACACCATCCAAATGAAAAAGCATTTTATGCCGACGATGCATGGGATGTGGAGGTTAACTTGAACAATTATGGATGGACAGAAGTTTGTGGGGTTCACGACAGAACTGATTATGATTTGAAACAGCATTCTAAATTTTCTGGGGAAAAATTAATAGCACAAAGAGAAAATGGGGAAGAATTCACGCCTCATGTTTTAGAGATTGCTTTTGGAACTGACAGGCCGACTTACTCTTTGATTGATTTGTTTTATGAAAAGAAAGAAGAAGGAGAAGGAAAAACAATTTTTAAAATTCCTTATCATGTTGCACCAGTAGATGTTTCGGTTTTCCCATTAATGAATAAACCTGAATTAACTGAAATTTCTAAAGAGATTAAGAAAATACTTGAGAAAGAGTTTGTTATTGATTATGATGTTTCTGGAAGCATTGGTCGGAGGTATTTGAGAAGCGCTTCTGCGGGAATTCCTTATGCTCTTACAATTGATTTTGATAGTTTGAAAAACAAAGATGTTACAATTCGTGACAGAGATACGACAAAACAAATTCGTGTTAAGATTTCTGATTTGAAAGAAACTTTAAAGAGATTAATTAATCAAGAAATTGATTTTGAGAAAGCTGGGAAAGTTGTTAGATGAAAACCTTTTAAACCAATTTCTTTTTATCTCTTTGGTGAATAATATGGATAACTTCTATGCCGCATTAATTTCTGCTTTTGTTGTGAGTTTTGTTTCTCTTGTTGGAATTGTATTCATTTTTTTTAGGAAGAATAAAATTGAAAAATTTCTATTTGTTTTAGTTGCATTTGCAGCAGGAGCATTAATAGGAGATGTTTTTTTTCATATTATTCCTGAATCTCTTGAAAAACTAACTTTTCTTAATATGTTGTTCTTCCTTATCTCTGGATTTTTGTTTTTTTACATAATAGAATTATTTTTGCACTGGCATCATCCCCACAAGAATTTTGAAGGACATTCAAAAGAAACCAAGCATTTTTCATATCTTAATTTAGTAGGGGATGGATTTCATAATTTTCTTGATGGTGCCTTAATAGCTATTTCATATTCTGTCAATTTTTCTGTTGGAATTGCAACCACTTTCGCAGTTATTGCACATGAGATCCCTCAGGAAATAGGGGATTTTGCAATTCTTGTTTATGGGGGGTTCACAAAAATAAAAGCTTTGGTATTTAATTTACTTTCAGCTTTATTAGCAATTATAGGTGTAATTTTTGTAAGTGTTGGAGTTTTTGAGAATAATTATTCAATTTATCTTCTTCCGATAATTGCAGGAGGATTTTTGTATATCTCTTTTTTTGATTTGATTCCTGAAATATCTAAAAATAGAAAAACCTCTAAAGAAAATATTTATATTTTATTATTCTTGATTTTCGGACTTTTTTTAATGTTTATCTTAAAATTATTTTTTTAGAAAAATAAAAAATTTTTTAAAAGATAAATTCTTCTGTATACTAATTAAAAAGAGGAGATAAATGTAATGGCTAAAGCGAAAACACCAAAACAGCTTGCTGTGAAAATAAAATCTCTCAAGAAACAAGTAACTAAGCTTGAGAAGATGAAGAAAAAAGCAAGCATGATGAAAAAAAAGGCTAAGAAAAAGAAAAGGAGATAAATTTTTAAATTCCTTTTTTTTCTTTTTTTTATGAACAAGAAGGATTGCACTTTCTGTAAGATTTCTCTTGGAGAGATTCCTTCCAAAAAGATTTATGAGAATGATAATTTTTTTTCAATTCCAGATATTAAACCTGTGGCAAAAGGACATAGTTTGATTATCTCAAAAAATCATTTTGAGACAACTTTGGATATGCCTTCAAGTCTGGGACAAGAACTTTTGGATTGCATCAAGAATACAACTTTGAAATTGATGAAAGAGAATAATGCTGAAGGATTTAACGTTCTTAATAATAATTTTGAGTCTGCAGGACAGGTTGTTAATCATGTTCATTTTCATATCATTCCAAGAAAAAATGGAGATGGTCTGAAAACTCTTGTTTAATTATTTCTTTTTGTATAAATATAAATCGCAGTGGCAAAGAATATTCCAATGCTATCTATCAAAATATCTCTTATGCTTGCGTCTCTTAATGGAACAAATATCTGGTGGATTTCGTCCAAGAGAGCATAAATTAGAGATATCAAAACAACAAATAATACTTTTCTTAATTTTATCTTTTCATTTTTCATAATAGAAGTAAAAATAAAAAAAGTCAATAGGAAAAAAATTGTGAAGTGATAGGTTATTGCGATCCATTCGTTTCCCCCAACTTCCACTGAACCAGGAAGAGAAGAGATGTAGAATATCTCTATTGAAATTAATATTATCATTATTACTGATGCAGCCTTATTTTTTTCAAACCAATTTATCATCCGATAAAACTCTTTTGATTATTTATAAGAATTGTTGTGATTCTGAGAAATCGCTCGCCTCCTCCACGGCTTCGGTCGGATAATGTCTCTGAGTCCTCGCTTTGCTGTTGGCGAGAATTTCTTTTTCTAATGTTGAAATGTCTCTGAGGAGAATTTAACTCCCGACCTCCGCCTCACCCAGTTGAACAGGTTCAACTATTCGCTGAACTTATTCAGCTCATGAGAGCGGCGCTCTGACACTGAGCTACAGAGACCCTTTTAGGAAAAAAGACGAGTTTAAAAGATTTCTCTATTTCATTTTTGGCTTTGTGTAAATAGTTCTTTTCGTGTAAAAAATAAACTATCTTTAAGTAATTAAACAAGTTTAAATAAAAGGTATATTTTAATATAGAATGAAAACAATAACAGAGAAAGGAACATATGAAATTTATTGGAATAGTAAGGGAGAAATTATAATTCAATTCAAACCAACTTTTTCAGCCATCAAAAAGCCCTTCAGAAACACCAAAACTATAAAAATAAAAAAGTATGGTGAAGTTGTCTATAAAGTCCTTAGAGGAAATAAATTAAAATTGATTAAAGCAAAAAGCAACGGAAAGTGGAGAAACATAAATTGAAAACAAATCCAAAGAACACTGAAAGTATCTTCAAAGATTCTATTAGATTATTAAACTCTGATTGCTCAACTAAGTCTCGTGGATGGTGTGATGTGGGATAATGGTAATTAACATAAAAAAAGAATACTATGATAAGTTAGATAATATGGCTTTGTGTATCGCTAAAAAGTTGGGAGAAGATGAAAATGTAACAGAAGATATTTTAGAATGCATACGGAAAATATATGGGGGGACAAGATTAAATAGGTTAAATGAAGAAAATTTTCATTCTTCATATCACCAATCTGCCACTCCAGATGCAGAATTTTTTATTTCTAGAATATTCTTTAATTTTTCTTTGTTAAATAAATTAAATTGGAATATATTACTGAGAGTTCAATCAAAAATTAATGGAAAATTCTTTTCTCCAGACATACGAATAGAAAAAGAAGGTAAGACCCTTGCCATAGTAGAATTTAAACTAAAAGTTGGATGGATTCAGGGTTTATTCTCAGATAAAAGGGCAGAATACGATAGGAAAAAAATGAAAGAAGGTCAAACAATATTTGATGTAGATAAGTTTAGACAAAGTGAAAAAGAAAGAGTTGATAAATTATCTGGAGGATTTGAAGTTTCTAAAGACAAAATATTTTATCTTGTCCCATCTTTAAGAGAAGCACATAGAAAGAAATATGAAACAACGATAGAAGATTACAAAAGAATCTTTACGGGAGTTGTGGGAATTCCTGAGAGGAATTTAATATTATTATCCAATAATTTAAGATTAAACTTAGATGTTGAGAATTTAAAAGAAAAATTAAGCCCAAGAAATGATTTTGAGAGTTTTATAAAGATGTTAAATAATTCTGTGTAAAAAGTAATCTTAAATCAGGACTTCCTAAACAAAGCCTTCATTTTTGGCAAATATTAAAAACCCTTATTTCTTTTTCTTATTATGGCAATTGAGAATTTTACAGATCCTGAACTTGTCCAAATTTTGATAGATAAGGTTTCAAATCTTACAACTTTTTTTCAGGCAGTTGGAGGGATTATTCTTGCATATTTGATTTTTAGTGCTGTTAATCTTTGGATAAACAGAAAGAAGAAAAAAGAGATGGAGAAGATTAATAATAACCTTGAAGATATTAAGAAACTGCTTAAAAAGAAAAAATAATTATTTTCTCATTATTGTTATTTCTATCTCAGATACCTTAACTTTTCTACCGTCTTTGTTTTCAAAATCATCACTGTCTATCTTTATGTTTTTTACTTTTGCTTTTGGATTTTCTGAGAATTTTTTCTTTATGACTTCTGCAAGATCAACAGCTTTGCTTATGAATTTTCCTCTGGCCTTGATTATTACCTCTGTTTTGTTTTTTGATGTGAATTGCATAGTTACGCCTTTGATATAATTTATAAAAGGTTTTGCTCCGACAAAAATCACATTTTCATTCTGTTCCATTTCACTTCTCGGCTTTCAATATTTTTGGTTTGCTAATTCTCTCTTGTTTTTTTACTCTTGCTAAGAATCCTGCTAACTGATTTCTTAATTTTTTGCTCGGCATTTCACTTCCAAGTATCTTCTTATTTATTTCAAAATCTTCAGAAAATCCTATTTCTTTTTTTAGTAAGGACTTTGCAGTTCTCTTAATTAATTTTGATTTTATCTTTCCCATATTATATTGGTTTAATTACAGGTTTTTAAAGATTTTTATTCTAATTTTTCTATTTTTGAAAGGTTTTCAACAGCAATTAACAGGTCTTTTAATTTTCTTGGAATTTCTCCAAGACTTAATATTGTGTATGAAAAATTTAATTCTGAAGCTTTTTTTGACGCTTTTATTAAATCTTCTTCTGTTATTCTCTTCTTGTTGTAGGCTATTACCAATTCTTCCTTGTTATTATCTTTTACTCTAAGAATTAATTCGTTTTTATTGAAACTTACAATGTCTGATATTTCTATTGACCTTTTTGAGAGAATCTCTTTTACTTTGTTGAAGAAGGTTTCGTTTTGTTTTTTTGAAACTTTCTTTTTTGTTGTTTTTTCTTCTTTCTTTTTTATTGGTTTTTCAAAGATATTGAGTTCTCTTGTTTTTTTCGGCTTTGGTTTTTTGGAAATTGTTTCTTTTTCTTCTTCAATTTCTTTGGTTGGTTCAGGAGCAGTTTCCTTTACCTCTGGTTGTTTTTGAGGAGGAGTTTGTTTTTCTTCTATAAACTCTGATTCATGAACTGTATAATACCTCCAGAAAATTTCTTCATCTTTTTTAAATGCTATTGCAAAGTCTCTTATTTCTCTTAAAGCAACTCTTATTGCAGGTTCTAATTCTTTGTCCCTGAGAAATCTTCTTTGTCTTAACAAGTTAAATGCTTCTTTTTCCTTGCTTCCCAGATATTGCGAAAATTTTTCAAGATTTGGTTCTTGCCCTTCTATGTAATATACTGGAGAATTTCCAACCCTCATTTCGCTTATTTTTATTTCTTTTTCAGCTATTAATTCTGACAGAAAAGCAGATGTGAAAAGTATGCTGAGACTTATTTCTTTTGCAATGTGTACTGGCAGGCTTGGACCTCTTCTTTTTATGATTGAGATTATTCTCTCTTTGAAATCTTGAGAATTTGTAGCAGGCATAATCCAAATAGAAAGAATGAGATTATAAGTTTTTTGATGTTTGAGTTAGGGTTTAACCCAACCAACTTCGTAATAAGTAACGTCGCCTTCTTCATCAACTATTGCGAGAAGAAGATTCTTTTTTGTGGAATGTGCGACACGATTTTTTGCAGAAAATTCATGCCAAGTTAATTTTTTTGATTCGTGCTCTACAAATGCGATCCACTTCGCATGGGTTTTTCCTGCGCGAGAACCTTTTTCATATATTCTAAATTCTGCACCGAACTTTAAAGCTGTCTTGACCAAATAACCTTTTTCTCTCAAATCTTTGAATACAGGGTATTTGATTTGTATTTTCTTGTCAATTTTTTGGAACTTTTTTAACAAATCGTTTTTTGTTATTTTCTTATTTTTTGAAAAAACATCCATTTTATTTTTTTCAACAAGGAATAATGCTTCTGGGAGAGAATATTGGATTTTGTCTGATTTTGGTTCTCCGAAAGAACTTTTTTTGTAAAGCATGTGGGCTTCAGAAGTATTGCTGAAAATAATTTCTCCTACAAGATATGCTTGAATTTTTTCCATAACATCCAGAAGAGAGAAAGATATTTAAAGATTTACAATTTTAAATGTTTATGAGATTAACACAAAATTTATTAGTTCTAGTGCTAGTGTTAGTCTTGGCTCTTTTATAGAGTCATCTTAAATTCTAATTAATTAAAATGGCTCTTGATGATTTTATTAAAAAGTTTGAAGTAAGACGAGGAGATAAGATAGACATCCCTTCTGAAGCCAGTTCTTTTACAGTTAAAAAAAGACATATTTATTTTTATAGAAATGGAAATGGAAAATATCTTTTGGAGAAATATTTTAAACTGGTTTCATTCCCGAGATTTGAAGCAAGTAATCATCATGTGAATTACGGTGAACCTGTTTTTGAATAAACTTTTAAACATTGTATGCTTTATTGAAATATGAAATATGATTTTAAAAAAATAGAATCAAAGTGGCAGAAGAAGTGGGAAGCAAAAAAAATTTTTCAGGTAAAAGAAAAATCTAATAAAAGGAAATTTTATGTTCTTGAAATGTACCCTTATCCTTCTGCTTCAGGATTGCATATGGGACATGCATTGAATTATTCTATTGGAGATATTTATGCAAGATTCAAGAGAATGAATGGATTTAATGTTCTTTATCCAATGGGCTTTGATAGTTTTGGTTTGCCTGCTGAAAATGCAGCGATAAAAGCGAAATCTCATCCAAAGAAATTCACAGAAAATGCGATTAAGAATTATGTGGGGCAAATGAAAGAACTTGGATTAAGTTATGATTGGGAGAGAATTTTATGGAGTCACAATCCTGAATATTACAAATGGAATCAGTATTTCTTCTTGAAGTTTTTGGAAAATGGTTTGATTTACAGGAAAAAAGCTCCTGTGAATTGGTGTTCAAAGTGCGATACTGTCTTGGCGAATGAACAGGTTCATAATGGAAAATGTTGGAGACATTCTGATACAGATGTAGAAACAAAATTGTTGGAGCAGTGGTTTGTAAGAACGACGAAATATGCTGAGGAATTGCTTAGCGATATTGATAAGTTGGATTGGCCTGAAAGAATAAAGATTATGCAGAAAAATTGGATTGGAAAATCTTTCGGAACTGAAATTGATTTTGAAATTAATGGAGAAAAATTTCCTGTTTTCACGACGAGACCTGATACACTTTTTGGAGTTACGTTTATGGTTGTTTCTGCACAGCACCCCAAACTTTTTGAGTTAGTTACAAAAGAGCAGAAAAAAATTGTTGCGAATTTTTTAAAAAAAATAAAATCAACAAAACAAGAAGACTTGGATAAACTTGATAAAGAAGGAGTTTTTACTGGGAGTTATGCAATTAATCCTGCGAATAAAGAAAAAGTTCCTGTTTGGGTTGGAAATTTTGTTGTTGCTGATTATGGAAGTGGGATGGTTATGGCTGTTCCTGCACATGACCAAAGAGATTTTGAATTCGCAAAGAAGTATAAACTTCCTGTAAAAATTGTTATAAGCAAAGAAGGAAAAAAAGTTAATGAGAAATTTGGAGAAGCTTATACTGGAGAAGGAATTTTGATTAATTCAGGTGCGCACAATTGTTTGAACAATCGTGAAGCAAAAGAACATATATCTGTTGAACTTTCTGATAAAAAACTTGGAAGAAAAAAAATTCAATACAAATTAAAAGATTGGCTTGTTTCGCGTCAGAGATATTGGGGGACGCCAATACCAATTATTTATTGTGATAAATGTGGTGTTCAACCTGTTAAAGAAAAAGATCTTCCTGTTAAACTTCCTGAAAAAGTAAAATTTGGAAAAGGAAATCCTCTCAAGACAAATAAGAATTTTGTAGAGGTGAAATGTCCTCAATGCAATGGAAAAGCGAAAAGAGAAACAGACACTATGGATACTTTTTTTGATTCAAGCTGGTATTATTTGAGATATTGTGATTCTAAGAATAAGAAAATGCCTTTTGAAAAAAATAAAGTAAATTATTGGATGCCTGTTAATCAGTATATTGGTGGAGCAGAACATGCTTGTATGCATCTGATTTATGCGAGATTTTTCACAAAAGCTCTGAGAGATTTAGGGTTTGTAAAAAAAGATGAGCCTTTTTTGAAATTGTTTAATCAAGGAATGCTTCATGGTGAAGATGGTTTTGTGATGTCTAAATCAAGAGGAAATGTTATTCTTCCTGAGAAGGTTTCAAAGAAATATGGAATTGACACTGCAAGAATGTTTTTGGTTTCTGTCGCAAGTCCTGACAAGGATATTGACTGGAGCGAAAATGGAATTATTGGAAGCTTGAAATTTGTTAAGAGAGTGATTGATTATTTTGAAAAGAGAAAATTTGGGAAATCCTCAAAAATTGTTGAGAGTAAAATTAATCTTGCCATAAAAGGAATTTCTTCAGATATAGAATTTTTCAAATATAATCTTGCAATAATAAAATTGAGAAAAGTTTTTGAAAGTTTTGAAAAAGAAGATATTTCAAAAAAAGATGCTGAGAATTTTTTGAAAATGTTTTCTGTTTTTTGTCCTCATATTTCTGAAGAATTATGGAGTAATCTTGGAAATAAAAATTTTATCTCTCTTGAAAAGTGGCCTGTTTGCGACGAGAAAAAAATAGATGAGAAGCTTGAGAAACAAGAAGAGATGATTGAAAAAATAAAAGAAGATATTCTGAATATTTTCAAAATAATTGAAAGTCGTGGAGAAACTAAAACTAAAGTTTATGTTTATGTTCTTCCTATGGAAAAGAATATTTATGATGAGAATATTATCTCTGAAAAGATAGGAAAACCTGTGAAAATTTTTGCAGTTAATGAGAAGGATAAATATGATCCTACAAACAAAAGCAAGAATGCAAAACCTGGAAAACCTGCTATTTATTTAGAATAATCATCCCAGGCTAGCCCTAATTCTTCTTACTCCTGAACTTGAAGATTCTTCTTTAGTTATTTTGAATTTTCCTATTTCTCTTGTGTTTTTTACATGAGGGCCTGTGCAAATTTCTTTTGAGAAATCTCCTATAGTGTAAACAGAGACTTTATCTCCATATTTCTCATTGAAAATTCCTGAAGCACCTTTTTTCTTTGCTTCTTTAGGAGACATTTCTTCACGAGTTACATTTGTTGATTTTTTTATTTGTTCATTAACCAAATCTTCAATTTTTTTTATCTCTTCTTCTGTTAATTTTCTTGGAAAGGAAAAGTCCAGACGCAATCTTTCAGGAGTTATGTTGCTTCCCTTTTGCATTATGTCTTTATCCTTGAGAACTTTTTGAATTGCGGCAAGAAGCAAGTGTGCTGCTGTGTGAAGCTTTGTAGTTTGTTCTGAATTGTCTGCAAGTCCTGATTTGAATTTCCCTTTTGAAGCTGTCCTGGACAATTCTTTATGTTTTTCAAGTTCTTTTTGGAATTCTTTTTCATCTAATTTAACCTGATTTTCTTTTGCAAGTTCTCTTGTAATTTCAATAGGAAAACCATAGCTTTGGAACAACAAGAAAGCTTCTTCCCCTGATAATTTTTTATTTTCAGAAAATTTCTTGAATTTGTTCATTCCTCTTTCAATAGTTAATTCAAATTTATTTTCTTCTTTTTTTAATTCTTCCATGATGAATTTTTTATTCTTTTTTAGTTCAGGATAGTCATCATATATTCTGAAAACAGGTTCTGCAATTTTTGATGCGAAATTTTTTATTCTTAATTCTCTTCCAAATCTTACAGCTCTCCGAATTAATCTTCTTAAAACATATCCTTGTTCTGTGTTGCTTGGAGTTATTCCTTCTGCGAGAATAAATACAGAAGCTTTTATGTGATCTGCAATAATTCTCATTTTTGGTTTTGTAGAAAGATTTTCATAATTCTGTTTTGAAATTTTTTCTATTTCTTCTATTATTGGTTTCCAGACTTCTGTTAAGTAATTATCATCTAAATTGTTTAATGTGGCGAGAGTTCTTTCTACACCCATTCCTGTATCAACATTTTTCTGTTTTAGTGGTTCAAATTTTCCATTTGAATTTTTATTGTATTCCATAAAAACATCATTCCAGATTTCAATGCTATTTACAAACATTTCTGTATCTGGGCCGCAAGGACCTGTTTCTCCAGCAGGACCCCACCAGTTATCTGATTTTGAGAGAAATTTTATTCTTTCTTTTGGGATTCCTTGTGAAATCCAGAATTTTGCAGACTCTTCATCTTTTTTAGCATCTTTGTCTCCTTTAAAACATGTAACAGATATTTTATCTTTTTTTATTTTCAAAACTTTTGTTAGAAATTCAAAGGAATATTCTATTGCCTCTTTTTTAAAATAATCTCCTAAACTCCAATTTCCAAGCATTTCAAAAAAAGTGTGATGTGTGGAATCTCCTACCTCTTCAATATCAATTGTTCTTATGCATTTTTGAACTCCGCATAATCTTTTTCCATGAGGGTGTTTTTGTCCGAGAAGATATGGAACAAGAGGATGCATTCCTGCTGTTGTGAATAAGACACCTGTATCTGAACCTCCAAGATTAGGGATGAGAGAAGAATTTGGTATTTCTTTGTGTTTTTTTGATTTGAAAAATTCAATATATCTCTTTATTAGTTCTTTTCTTTGTATCATATTTTAGAGAAGAAGTTTGATTTTAAAAATTGTTTGCTCTTATTCAAGTCTTCTTAATTTTTCCTGGATTTCTCTGAGTTGCCTTTCTAAATCTGTATCTTGTTTTTCAAGTTTTGTGTTCTTGATTTTTTCTTCAATGTATGATTTTTCCTTTTTTTCTTTTTGTTCTGAGACTATCTTTGGGATTTTTATTTTAGGGAGAGTGTTCTGTAATCTCGTCACTATTTTCATCATGTCCTTTATTTTTCTGTAGAGTTTTAATTTTTCTTTTAACTCTTCTTTTCTTAATGCATGATAAGTCCTCATATTTTTCTTTATATTTAACAGATTAATCTCTGATGAAAGAGTGTTCTTTTTTGATTGGATTACCTGTTCTTGTCCTAACTGGACATAAATCATTTCTTTGGTGCTCATTCTGTCTTAGAAAAAATATTTTTATCTATGTTCTCAAGTTGCTCTTTTATCATTTCTATTTCTTTTTCCCATTTTTCAAGTTCTTTTTCTTCTTCCTCTTTTATTCTTTTAGTATGTGAGAGTGTTTTTTCAACTTCACTAATCTGTTCTCTTGCTCTTTCAAAAACTCTTAAACTTTCTTCAAATTTATCAAGTCTTATGAAAACAGGTTCTGAGATTTTTTTTATTTCTTTATTTTCAATGTGTTTTTCAGGCATTTCTTTCGGTTTCATTGGCTTTCCTGGAGTGTTCATTTTTTGTTGAGGAATTTCACTTCTAAATTTTTCAATTTGTTTTTGAATTTGAGATTCAGTTGGTTCTTCTTGTCCAAACCTGTTCATTTCGGGAAATTCTTGGTTTTTTTGTTCTTCAGAAATATTTGGAGTTTTTCCCGGCAATCTTGGGAGAGATTTGTTAAATTCATTTATTTTTGGAAGTTCAGGAAGTTTTGGTAAAGGAGGAAGTTTTGGAGGTTCTTTTGGAACATCCTCGCTTTTCTTTTTTTGCTTGTTAAACCACCCCATTTTCAATATATCTCTTTTAATATATATAAAATACAATATAACTTTAAAAATCCTTTGGATTTTTAATTTTTAGTTTCAGAATTTTAAATTAAAACCTAAAGTTTATATATCTTTAATTTTTAATATCTTAATGCTTGATAAATTTCTTAAAGAAGCTGTGGCAGTTGTCGTTGGTAAGCAATGGGAATTAATTGTAGATTTGCTGCAAAATAAAAATTATGTTAATGAATTTATCATCGCGAAAAAACTTAATGTTACAATAAATCAGACAAGAAATATTTTGTATAAACTTGCTGATAATGGGCTTGTTTCTTCCATGAGAAAAAAGGACAAAAGAAAAGGATGGTATACCTATTTCTGGAAGATTGAAGTAATGAAGTGTTTGGAATTTTTGAAAGATATT
>JAUYIO010000054.1 GCA_030688225.1 Nanobdellota archaeon | reverse complement strand
AAAAAGAAGAGTGGGGGATTTCCGTTGTTTTTGGTTCTTTTTCTGAAAAAGAACATTAGGTATTAGTCTAATTTGATTCAATTAAAGAAGGGTTATACTTTATTGTAAAACTAAGGGTGAAACTTCTTGGTTTATTGGCTGTGTTATATATCATAATCCCTCCTCCATTTCTTATGGTGCAACTTCCTGAAGTCGTCATGACATTTTTCTTTTGGCATGATTTATAATCGGTTACGATTGAATCGTAAGAATTAGCAAATTGGTGATATCCATTCACAGATTTAATAAAGTATATTTCAAGACCATCAGGGTCAGTATCAGATGGAACATTCAAGTTATAAGAGACATCGACCAATCCCGCATAGTTTTCAAAACCGAGTTCTTGAAATATTATTGTCTCCCCATCAATAGTATCACTAATAGTGTCAGAATCTTGTCCGCTTGTTTCATATTCGTAATAATCATAAGAATTTGAATAATCTGAATAAACAATGTCTGGATGTTCAGAAAAAGTCCAACTTACCATCATATACGAAGCATAGACTAATGATATTGATGCAACTAAGCAAAAGATGATTCCGAGCAGGTATCCTGCTTTTACAAGTATTGATGTTTCTTTTTTCATGTTAATCCAAACTTTTGGTTGACCTGTCTAACAATCCTGAATTTATCCCGATTCTGATGGTATAATCATCACTTAGTTGCTCTTCAAATTTCTCAAATTCGGGAAACATCGTTTTCAAAGTTTTTCCCTCATTCTCGCTAACCTTGACAACATCAAGATTTTTTAATCTGTTCTGAAGAGATGGATGAGAATCTTTAAATTGTTCTTTATCACTCAAAACGGCATTCATCGAAGCTTCAGCATTTTCTTTATGCCAATAGTTTGTCATCGTTGCGTAGACATTTGTTAGTTTTTTATTCTCACTTAGTAGTTGAACGATAATTTGAGGCATGATAACATCATGTGCATAAGTATAAGCGGAATAATGAACCAAGGCATTAGCAAATTGTTTAGGATTGCTGTGTGAAGCTGCAAATTCATCAGCTTTGTATTCTCTATATTTGCTGTAAGGTGCATAAAGGAATGAAAAAAGATGCATTAATAGCCAACTCATAGCTAAAGAAGGAAGTCCAATAATCGCTATTGCATAATGTGGGCTATAATTCCAAAAGTTTACTGAAGATATATATTGTTTTTCCAGCGTTTCAAAGTAAACTCCTAAAAAGCTACCAACTTTTGTATCTTTTGCCGCAAAATGTCCAATTTCATGATAAAGGATAGCTTCAAAATCTTTTTCAGTTATGTATCTCAAAGAAGCAATACCCACTAGCAGTTGTTTGTTAAATAAGCCCGTTACTGCGATGGACGAACCCGGCACTAATCTGATGGTATTTATTGGATGAATTTGTGTTTTAGCAACTGCTTTATCTACTAATTCGAAGAGTTTAGGAGCATCTTTTTTCTTTAAAATAATTCCATCTCTCTTCTTTGGAAACAAAGCCCAAAGCACACCAACAAGTAAAATTATTCCGATGATGCCTGTGTAAAATCCAAATTCTGTTCCTTGCTTATTAGCGAACCATTCAAGGTATCCATCATATAGAAAGGTGAAAGCGAGGACAAGAATTGTTATGTAGACTATGGAGGATAATATAATCATTGAAAGTGCATACGCAGATTCAAGAGTGATGTTATACTTTTTCATTATAATTTCTTCTCCAATTTTTCTAATACTTCATTTAGTTTGTGAATAGATTTATTTATGTCTTCGCTGGATTTTATGTTAATGCTCGATTTACTGAACTCTTTCCACTTTTTGTAATAGTAAGCACCTATGCCTGGAATGCCTCCAAGGTAAACAAACAGTTTTGAAAAGGTGTTATCTGTATTTAGAAATGAATCCAAAATTGTACCTACAACAGCCATTCCTATCAAAATTACTGCTGGAGCTGCCAAAAAGTAAAAAGCAATTTCCCTAACTGCATTAACGTATTCATGCTCTTTCATTTATATAATGTTTTGGCATAATTATTAATAAATCTTGTTATTTAAACGCGTGTGATAAATTTTCTGCGTAGCAGACTATCTGTCCGCAGGACTTAGGAAATCCCCCTAATAAAATTCTTTTTCGTAGAAAAAGGCTAAATGTGCGTAGCACTAAAGGCGGAAACCCCTTTTAATAAATCTACACGACGATTGAATATAACAGTACATATGCGAACTTCGTTAAATTTGAGCATATGTGGCTTTGAAAAAGTTATATTTAGATAACGACTTAGGATTTTTTGTTTTTATTTTGAAGTTAAAACTTATTTATTTAAAACAAATTTTATTGAATGTTTTATGAGTTATGTTCCTATTGATGTTGATGAAGCAATAAAAAAAGAGGGCAAAAGACGAAGATATTCTCCTAGAACAATTAAAACATATCAAAAATGTGCTGAGAGATTTTTATTGAGTTGCAGAAAAACAATTGACAAAGTTAGTAAAAAAGATGCGCGAGAATTTTTATCTAAATTATCTGAGAAAAATATAGCAGGTAGCACTCTTCATGTTTATCATATGGCAATAAGGTTTCTCCTTGAAGATGTTTTAAATAAAAAGATGAAGTTAGATATTAGGTGCAACAGAAGACCCAAAAGATTTCCATCAGTTTTAACAAAAGAAGAAATTAGGAAATTGCTGAATGCAATTTCAAATTGGAAACACCGATTAATGATTGAATTTCTTTATAGTTCTGGTTTGAGAGTTTCTGAATTATTAAATATGAAAATTAAGGATTTAGAATTGGATAAAAACTATGGTTATGTCAGAAACGGAAAAGGCGGAAAAGACAGATTAATTGTTTTGTCAAAAATTGTCAAGGAAAAAATAAAAAATTTAATTGAAATGGGAAAACTTGAAGGAGATAATTTTTTATTTCAATCAAATAGGAATAAAAAATATCATGTGAGAAGTATTCAGAAAATAATCAGAAATGCTTCTAAAAAAGCAAAGTTGGGGAACTGGAAAGAAATCCATCCCCATACCTTAAGACATTCATTCGCAACTCATTTAATTGAAAACGGCTATGATGTTACAAATGTTCAGGCTATGCTCGGACATAAATCTCCAGAGACTTCTTTGATTTATGTTCATATGGCTTCTCCAAATCTAATAAACATAAAAAGTCCTTTAGATAATTTGTAAAGAACAATCATCCTAATCTTTAAAAATCTCCTTAGTTTATTTCTTCTATGACTTATATAAAAAAGTTGGAGATGCACGGATTCAAAAGTTTTGTTCGTAAAACAGAACTCCCTTTTACACCTGGAATAAATGTTATCCTTGGGCCGAATGGTTCTGGGAAGAGTAATATTTCTGATGCGTTGTGTTTTGTTCTTGGAAGATTAAGTGCGAAATCAATGCGGGCTGCGAAATCAAAGAATCTTATTTTCTTGGGAACCAAAAATATAGCTCCTGCAAAAGAAGCAAGTGTTGAAATTGTTTTTGATAATTCTGACAATACTTTCTCCATAGATAGCAAAGAGATTTCTGTGAAGAGAATTGTAAGGAAAAATGGAATTGGGATTTACAAAATAAACAATGAAACAAAAACAAGACAGGAAGTTTTGACTTTGTTAGCGCAGGCAGGAATAGATCCAAATGGATTCAACATAATTCTCCAAGGAGAGATTCAAAATTTTGTTAGAATGCATACAGAAGAAAGAAGAAAAATAATTGAAGAAGTTTCTGGAATCTCTGTTTATGAATCAAGAAAAGAAAAATCTCTCAAGGAATTGGAAAAAACAGAGGACAAATTGAAAGAGATTTCTTCTATTTTGAGAGAGAGAACTTCTTATTTGAATAATTTGGAAAAAGAAAGAGAGCAAGCATTGAAATTCAAGAAACTTGAAAAAGATGTGAAAAAATATGAAGCAAGCATAATTACTCATGATTTAATCAGAAAGAAGAAAGAGATTGAAAGAATAATGTCTGATATTTCAAAGAAAAATAAGGATATTGAATCTTTAAAAAAAATAATTACAAATATAAAGATAGAAAAAGATACTTTCAGAAACAAAATTGATTCTATAACTTCCACTATCCAGAAATCTACTGGATTGGAGCAGGAAAAACTTAATCAGGAAATTGCAAACTTGAGAGCAGAACTTGCAGGATTAAATGTAAAACTTGAGAATTACGAGAAAAAACTTTCAGAAATCACAAAAAGAAAACAAGAACTTGAGAAGACCATCAATGAAGACGAGAATTCAATAAAAGAACTGAAAAAAGAAACTCCCTCTACTGCAAAAAACAAAAAAGATATTGAAAAGAAAAAAGAAGAGCTTGAAAAACTTGAAGAGCAAAGAAAAAAATTTTACATGATTAAGTCTGAATTAAAGACGATAAAAGACAGGTTGGAAGACAAGAAATCTCTTTTCCAAAACTATTCTCATGAATCTGATTTTTTATTGAAGCAAATTAATTCAATGTCAAGGGATTTGTTTGACAGAAACACAGATGAAAAAAAAATAAATTTCCTGAAACATTCTCTTTCTGAGAAAAAAGAAATTCTCTCTGAATTGGAAAAAAAAGAAAAACAATTTGAAAAAATTGCATATACAAATGAATATGAGATTGAGAAGCAGAAAAAATTGAAGGAGAAAATTTCAAAACTGGACATATGTCCTCTTTGCAAGACGAAGATGACTCCTGAACATTTGGACTCAATAGATAATGAGACTGCTGGAAAAATTGAAGAATTGAAAAAAGAAATTTCTGATTCAGACAAAAAACTCAAAGAAGTTTATCAGAAAAAAGAAATTTTAAATCAGGATATTTCCCAGATAGAAATTGAACTTTCCAAGAGGGCTTCTGATATTAATCTTCTTTCCAACATTGAAGAAAAAAAGAACCAGATTAAATCTTTGAGAGAAAAAACAGAAAATTTAAAGCAAGAAATTTCAGAACTTGAAAAAAGAAAGAAGGATTTAGAAAGGAAATTTGAAGAATATTCAAATATTGAACAGAGATATGAAACTGCAAAGATAGAAGCTGAGGAGATTTCTTTTAGAAGCAAGGAGAATATTACTCAGGAGATTTCTTTCAAGCAGATGGAGTTTGAACGTTCAAAAATTTCCCTGAAACAATTGTCAAGAGATGAAGAAGATTTAAATGAAGAATTTAAAGAAGTTAAAAAAACTCTTGATGAAAAAGAAAAGCTCCTTTCTGTTAAGAGAAAACAAGAAGAGGAATTAAGCAAGAAATTTGAAAAATTAATTTCAGAAGAAAGAATGCTTGAACAAAAAATTCGTGAAAAAGAATCAGAGCTTCTTGTAAAACAGAACGAGATTAATAATCTTGAACAGCAAATTAATAATTTTAAGATAGAAAAAGCCAGAGTTGATGCAGAAGCTGAAAATCTTGAGGCAGACATGAATAATTTTGAAGGTGTTGAGATTATCAGGACTAACAGAGATAGTCTTGTTGAAAAACTTGCCAAGACAAAAGAAGTTCTCTCAAGAATAGGAAGTTTTGTAAATCTTCGTTCTCTTGAAGTTTATGATTCTGTGAAAAAAGAATATGAAGAAGTAAAAGAAAAAGCTGTGATTATTGAGAAGGAAAAAGAAAGCATTCTTAAGATAATTCATGAAATTGATGTTAAAAAGAAGAAAACTTTTTTCAGGACACTTGATTCTTTGAATGAAAAATTCTCAAGGAATTTTTCTCAGTTGAGTTCAAAAGGACAGGTTTTTCTGGAATTGGAAAATAAAAAAGAACCTTTTGAGGGAGGAATTGGAATTGTTGTCAAGACAGGACACGGAAAATATTTTGATGTTACCTCTCTTTCAGGAGGAGAACAAACTCTTGTTGCATTATCGTTGATTTTCGCGATTCAGGAATTAAATCCTTATCATTTTTACATGCTTGACGAAATTGATGCTGCACTTGACAAAAGAAATTCTGAAAGACTTGCAGGTCTGTTGAAGAGATATATGCAGAAAGGACAATATATTGTTATCAGCCACAACGACGAGGTTATTACAAATGCGACAAATCTTTATGGAGTTTCAATGCACGATGGAATTTCTAAGGTTATTAGTTTGAAAGTTTGATTCGCTTCGCGCTAACGCGCTCAGTTATAAAATTAGTTATCAAGGAGAAAAATTTAGGGAGAGTGTTTTAGCATTAACCAATTTTATGAATATCTGCGACTTTGGAGCAGCACTTTAGCGAACGAAGTGAGCGGATTTATTTATTTCCTTTGAAGAACTTTTTTCCCATATTTTCCAAAAAATTCTTTTCTTGAATTTGTTCTATCTTCTGTCATTTTATTCTGTTTTTCCCTCAAGGGATTTTGATTTAAATAAAAAAAGAAAAAGCCACTTAATAAAAAATAAAAAATTAAAAGAAAAATTAGTAGTAGCTTTCTCCGAATTCTTCAGCTTTGTCTGATTTCTTTCCCATCAATACAATTAATACAACTAGCAATACTAAGAATACTATTGCCAATATAACTGTAAGGATAACAACTGAGCTTGTTCCTGATGTTCCCTGATCCTGAGCTCCTGTGAAAGGAACTGTTTGAACCAAAGCGCCGGAAGCAAAAACTTGAACTTCAAAATCTCCATTTTGAGGAGCTATTGAAACTGTCTTGCTTGAACCTGCTGGAACAACTACAACTTGCTGGTCAGATGGTGTTACAACTGTATAAACTTTCAAAGTGTTTGTCGGGTTTAAAACCAAAAGGTCGTCACCAGACTTTATTGCAACATTTGGAAGTTCATTTTGAACAACGACTTGTTTAACAGTGCTTGAAGTTGTGTCTGTGTTTGAAGCAATTACTTCAAGGTCGTAGACGCCTGCTTCAACGTTGTAAGGAACCTGTAAATAGATTCTTCCGCTAACAGTGTCAACATCGTCATCGTCATTACTGTTGTCTTCTACAGCAACCAAATCACCAAAGTAAGCTGATTTTTGAACACCTAATGCAGCTATTTTTGCAGTTACATATAAATCATCAAGATCGTTGTAACCTGCATTTTTCAAAACAACGTCAACTGGGAACAATTCTCCAGCCTTGATTGTCTGAGTTGTGCTTATTGACATGATGTATGCGTCGTATGAAGGTCTCTGAACTTTCAGAGTGTATTCTTGTGTGTCTTTGAAATCCCCATTCCATACTTTGATGGTAAGAGATATGTCGTCACTTACTTGGTCCTTAAGTTCATAAGGGACTTTCAATGTTAGTTCTTTTTCAGGGTAAACTTGGTTTGCTATAACATCAAAAGAGTTTGTTACAGCGTAAACGTCTACCTTGTCGCCTTCAAGTTCTGCTTTTATCTTTACATCAGACGCATCAACATCTGAAGTGAAAGAAACTTTCACAGAGATTGTATCTCCAGCAACAATACTAACATCATTGTTCGCAACATTTGTGTCATCAACTTTAACAGTATTAACTGCCAAGCCAGCACTAACATTAGCTACTAAAATCAAAACAGTTGCTATTGCTAGAAAAGAAACAAAAATTTGTTTTGTATTCATTTTCATTTTATTTAATTTAGTTATCAGAAAACTTTGTTTTCTGTGGTTATTCACATAGGATTTTATTTATAAACTTTTCGTCTGTCGTAATTTAAAAGTTACAAAGGTAGAACTATGTGTTAGGGACAAAAAGTGAATGATTGTTACTGATTGTTTCAGCGAGGGGGAAAATTAAGGAGAATTATTAAAAACTCATCAGCTTAATCTTGGTGTCTGTTGTTGCAAAGTTCTTTGCAACTATAATCTGACATCTTGCATCCTCTGCAGAATTAATTATTGAATTTGTTGCTGTTCCGTCAATCACAATTGCAAAAGGTTTTTCCCTTAATCTTTTTAATGTTGATGCAAGTGCTTTTGTTGAAATGCTTTTCACTGCTTCCAAATCTTCATTAACAAGAACTGATTTTCCTGTTCCTTTATTTTTTCTTGAAATCTCTTTTAATTTTTCTTCAATATTATTCATATCTTTTTTTGAATCTTTCAAGGAATCTTTTTCAGTATTTCCAGATAAATCTGGATCCTCTGATTTCTCAGATTTTCCAGAATATCTGTTTGAAAATTTTTCCCTGCTTAGAAATTCCCTCACAGGAATTTTTTTCCTTAAATTCATTAAAACTTCTTTACCTGTTAATTCCTCTACTTCCTTTCCATCAGGAGCAATTGCGATGTATTTCACTCTTGCATTATCAACAACATTTTGAATGATTAACTTTCCTCCCCTGTCTCCATCAACAAACAAAGTTACTTCTTTTTCTTCGCTCAATTTCTTGACTGATCCCGGAAGTTTTGTTCCGTTCATTGCAATAACATTCTTGACACCTGCTCTCATCAAATTAAGAACATCTGCTCTTCCTTCAACAACGATGATTTCGTTTCCAGATAAATCTCCACTTGGGAGTTTTTCATCTCCGTATTCCTGAACATCGCTTATTCTTGCAGAATCCTTGATTTCATTGGATATTTCTCTTGAATTTGCAGAGCCCTGAATTCCACCCATTAACTTTTTTGCACGTTCAATTATGTAATCTCTCTTGCTTCCTCTAACATCTTCAATTCTTTCTACCTCTAACTGAGCATCACTTGGTCCTATTCGTTCAATTGTCTCAATCGCAGCAGCAATCAAAGTTGTTTCTGACTGGTCTAAAGCTGTTGGAATTTTTATAGTTCCAGTTGTTCTTCTGTCGTTTCTCTGAAGGTCAACTTCAATTCTTCCTATTTTCCCTTCTTTCTGAAGCTCTCTCATTTCAAGATCTGCTCCAAGCAAACCTTCTGTCTGCCCGAACAAAGCTCCGATAACATCTGGTTTTTCCAATGCTCCTTCTGCAGTGAAATTAGCATGTATCATGTATTTTATTGATACTGGACTTATTTTTGCCATTTTCTATTTATTAATTTTAATTGTATAAAATCTTATGATTTTATTTAGAAAAATATCTGATTACATTTGTTACTAGTGTAACTTTCAAAAAAAGCATGAATGCTTAAAGTGAATTATTGTGATGTGATTTAATAATAATCAACTGATATTTTTCTAACAAGAATTATTGGGAAAAAGGATATTTAAAGTTTTGGATTTAATTTCCAAGAAATAATTGTGGACCGAAATAATAACAACAAGCTTGTGAAGCAACTAAAGCTCCCATTACAAGGAATTCATATCCTCTGACTACTTTATCAGGCTCCTTCATAATCTTTGGAATATGTCTTAAGGGTTTCCCTAAAATAATCAAATCAGTAAAATTATATTCAAACGGTTCAGAAGATTTTTTCTCAAGATTTGACATATTACAACTAAGATGAAGAAGTTTTTAAGAATTGTTGTAGTTAAAAGATTTATTGTCCAGAATAAATCACTCCCTCTTTATTTGATTTAAACCCAGTATCTTTCTTTTCCCAGACTTTAAAAGAGATTTCTTCCAAACTTTTAACTTTAAATCTTGGTTTTTTTGTTTGATTATAATTTCCCAAATAGTTTCCCCTCAAAATTCTTTCAGCAGAATCTTCAGATTTAGCAGCAACTAAGGCAACTCTTCCAGCGATAGAAAAATCTTCAAAATCTATCTTGTAGATATTGTAAGGATGCATTCATAAGAATATTAAGAAGAGTTTTTAATTATTATTGTTATAGAAAAATTATTTTAGAAACATTTTTATTGAATTGTCCTAAAGCTTGGAGAGAAAAAGGTTGGGATTTCCCCGTCTTCATTCATAATTTCAAGAGTAGAACGTTCATCAACTGCTTTCATTTGTGATGGAGTCATAAATCTCTTTTCCATAGGGAGATGATATGCTTCTCTTCCATAAATATCTGCAGCAGAAATTCCGTCGCTGTGGAATCTGTTATCACAATAATATTGGATTTTTGGCATTTTGTTCAATAAGAAACAAAAAAGAATTATTTTTTCTTCACAATTTCTGTACACATTCCTGCTGCAACTGTTGCACCAGCGTCTCTAACAGAGAATTTTGATGTGAAAGGATTTTCTTTCTGTGTTTCTAAGCATAAATTTCCAATTGGTTTGATTCTAACTTTTGCAGTGTCTCCGTTTTTCAAGAAATCAGGATGTTCTTTAACAACTGCTCCTGTTCTCGGGTCAATCTGTGCAATTAATTCTATGAATTGGCAAGGCACTTGTGCTGTGTGAATATGAAATACTGGTGTGTATCCTTTTGCCAAAACAGTAGGATGATTAATAACTGTGATTGTTGCGATGAATTCTTCTACAACAGGAATAGGATTTGCAGCGTCGCAAATTACATCTCCTCTTGCAATATCTTTCTTTCCAACTCCTCTTATATTAATACCAACATTATCTCCTGCTTCTGCCTGAGGAAGAGTTTCATGGTGAGCTTCAATTGTTTTAACTTCTCCTTCAGTACCTGTTCCTGTTCTACCAGGAAGAACCTTGACTTTCATTCCTTGTTTCATAATTCCAGAAACTATTTTTCCAACTGGAACTGTTCCAATACCTGTGATTTCATAAACATCCTGAACAGGCATTCTCATTGGCAAATTAGTTGGTGGTTCAGGTGCTGGGAACAAATCCATTTGTTCCATAATTGTAGGGCCTTTATACCAAGACATATTTTCAGATTTCTTAACAATATTATCTCCTTTTAACCCAGAACATGCGATGAAAGTTGTGCTTTCAGGTTTTATTCCAACACCTGTCAATAACTTTCCAATCTCTTCTTTAACTTTATTGAATTTATCTTCCCCATAACCAACAGCGTCCATCTTGTTTATTGCTATGCAAATATTTTTTACACCTGCTGTTCTTAACAACCATAAATGTTCTGTTGTCTGAGGCTGAACACCTGCAGGAGCAGCAATAACCAAGAAAGCAGCGTCTGCTTGTGATGCACCAGTAATCATGTTTTTAACGAAGTCCCTGTGTCCAGGAGCGTCAATGATTGTGATTTGGAATTTTGGAGTCATTATTTTTCTGTAAGCTAAATCAATTGTAACT
The DNA here is from genome assembly GCA_030688225.1 of Nanobdellota archaeon. Classification (GTDB taxonomy): domain Archaea; phylum Nanobdellota; class Nanobdellia; order Pacearchaeales; family GW2011-AR1; genus JAUYIO01. The sequence goes on along the minus strand of JAUYIO010000054.1, from coordinate 2,944 downwards.
CCTCTTTCTCTTTCCTCTTTAATCTTGTCCATAACATAAGCGAATTCAAAACCAGCTTTTCCGTGTTTTTCAGCTTCAGCTTTAAGCTTAGCCATTTCCTGTTCAGAAACAATTCCACTTGAGAATAAGAGTTGTCCAACTATTGTTGACTTTCCAGCGTCGACATGTCCGACGAACACTACATTCATATTTGGTTTTTCTTTTGCCATTTGAAAACAACCTCGCGGTTTTTTTCGATTTTCCCTTTTCTTATTTGAAGGACGACATTTTTCGTGCAATCCGAAGATGTCGTTCAACTTTCCTAAGGAAAGTAATCTAAAAATTTTCGCGAGAAAATTTTGATATAAGTTAATAAAAAATTTAGTTTAAAAACTTTTCGGGGGGAAACTTCCTGCTAATGATTGTGTATATTGGACTCGTTGCTTTTCGTAAATCTCTCATTAATAAATTTTCATAACGTAAAACCTAAGATAAAATTTTCTTTGATAGATATCTTTATATCTCGTTGTTAAACGCGACAAATATTAAAAGATAAATTATATTGGTCATTCAACTTTTAATAAGAAAGTATTTTTTTCTTTCTCAAAGGATAATAAATAAATCCTAGCAAGATTAATATTATTCCTATAAAGAGAGAGGTGTAACCTGCATAAACATATTTTATATGCTCTTCAAATAATTTAATTAATGCAATTCCTAAAACGAAAGAAGAAAAGCCAGTTCTTATGTAAGCAAGAGTATTTCTTTCTATAGCAAGAATAGTTCTCTCCTGCGCTAATTTTTTGTGGCTAATTAATTTCTTTCTTAAATCAAGATTGTTTTTCATTTTCCTCTTTTTATTATAAGAAAAAGGAAATTATCTTTTTAAAATCTACTGATTCAATTACATATTCTTACAACTTTGTCATGACATTCATATTGCTTGAATCTTTCCATTAATTTCTCAAACTGTTCTGTTGATTCTTGATTCATTCCTTTAAAAAATTTCGTAAGGTCTTTTCTTCTTTCAACAAAATCGTCCAAAGCTATTTTTGCCTCGTCAAAATATTGAAGGAACATAACATAATATTTTGCTTGAAAAATTGGAATATCTCTAAAACAAGGATTTTCTTTTTCTTCAAAGTAGTGGTTTGTTGAGAAGAAATTCATGTTTGCTGGCTTTGGATTCAAGCCTAGCCTACGACTCCATTCTGAAAAGCTTAGATTAAAAGTAGAATGATATATTCCTGAATTTATTTCTTCACTCCAATCAATATCAAAACTTAAATCCACCCCAACATAACTTTCATTTAAATTAGCAAAATAAGTAGTTGTGGTAAATTCATTATCTCTTCTACCAACAAGACATTCTTTTTGGTAAACTACTCCGTCAGCCCAACATGATTTATCCCATTCAATTTCTTTGTTATCTTCTTCAAGATATTGAATTAACCTTGAACAAACTTTTGCTTTTTCCCTTCCCATCTAAAAAACATTTAGAACTAATTTTTAAAATTATTGATTTTCACTCAATCCTTTACGTTCACGTATTTTCCTAATAACATCTGTTTCAAGACTCTTTGGAACAGCTTCAAATAATTGGTCTAACAATGAAGAACTTCCACGTCCCTCTGTTGCACTTCTTAAATCATTACTCCATCCAATCATTTCAGCGACGGGAAGTTTAGCTTTCATTTCTGCATTTGTTCCTTCCTGTTTAACTTCAATCATCTGTCCTCTCTTGCTTCCAACTAATTTTGTAATTGTCCCAAGGAATTTGTCAGGCATTTCAATAACATGAACTTGAACAGGCTCGTATAAACAAGCACTTGCTTTTTTCATTGATTCTGTTATTGATTCCCGAACAGCTGGATAAACCTGAGCAGGACCACGATGAATCGCGTCCTCATGAAGTCTGATGTCCATTAAAGAAACTTTCATTTTCATGCACGGTTCTCTTGCCAAAGGCCCTGAATCCATAACCATTTCAAATGCATCCAAAACCATTTCAATAACTTCTCCGATATGAACTTCTCCTCGTGTCTGGTCAAGGAAAACATTTCCTTTGTAAATATCTCTGACATCTCTTATTGTATCTCCATCCCATCCGAGTTTTGAAAGTTTTTCAGAAACGTCCTGAGATTTTTTCTTTATTCTTGTTTCAGGAAGCTCTCCACTTTTTATTGCTTCGTAAATATTATCTTCAAGTGGTTCAACTTTTATGAAGAAACTATTATGTTTGTTAGGACTTCTACCTTCCATTGCAGGAGATTCTTTATTGACTGTTTCCCTGTAAACAATAATTGGCTGAGAAGTTTTTACGTCAAGACCTTTTTCTGTTTTTATTCTGTTTTCTATAATTTCCAAATGCAATTCCCCCATTCCCGACATTAAACTTTCCCCTGTTTGTTCATTAATAGTAATTTTTATAGAAGGATCTTCTTTTGCGACTTGTTTCAAAACTTCAACCAGCTTCGGCAAGTCTGCTGCTTTTTTTGCTTCAATAGATTTTGTAACGACAGGTTCAAACAAATGCTTGATTGCTTCAAAAGGTTCTATTTCATCCTTGCTGACAGTTTCACCTGCAAAAACATTTTTCAAACCGACAACACCGACGATGTTTCCTGAAGGAACTTGATCAACGATAACTCTTTGTGCTCCTTTATAGACTGAAACCTGCTGGATTCTTACTTTTCTTTTTGCAAGAGCCATATAAACTTCGTCTCCCTGTTTCAAAGTTCCTGAGAATAATCTTCCTGCTGCAACTTCTCCTGCGTGTTTATCAACGACAATTTTGATAGGAACGAAAGCAACTTCTCCATCTGGATTACAATTCAAAAAATCTTTTCCAATTTGAGATTCAACATCTCCGTGCCAAATTTTTGGAATCCTGTACGCTTGTGCATTTTTTGGATTAGGGTGATGTTTGATTGACATATTTAAAACAACTTCATGCAATGGTGCT
>JAUYIO010000028.1 GCA_030688225.1 Nanobdellota archaeon | reverse complement strand
GTATCTTAATTATAATGTAAATATGACAGTATGCTCTGGTCCAAGCATTGAATCAATGATATTTACATTAATTATTGCAGTTATAGTTCCTTCTCTTATCATCTATCTTATTCATAAAAAATGGAAATCTAAAAGTAAATTACTCTTTGTATTTTCTGCAGTTGTTATCTTTATCATTCTCTTTCTAGGAATATCTATTTTTTTGTTTCAAATTTTCACACCTCATTGTGGTGCTGAGATATATTGCATTCCATTTAAATTTTATTCTGAAAATAATACTTGTGAGTATGGAAATGAAATAATTAATGACATAAATAGATGTAATCAATTACAAAAGAAATATTTATCTCAATTAGAATCTGGAGAGAAATCTTGTCTTAGATTTGAAGAAAGCTCTGGAAAAAATTTTATCATGGAAACAGGATAATCATTCCTTTTTCTTACCCTTAAACTTCATCATATCAAAAAAACTCTTTTTTTCAAAATCAATTATTTTCTTCTCTGCAATATCAATACTAACTTTTAAAATCCCCAAACCAGAAATGAAAACTGTTCCAACAAGAAAATCCTTTCCATTCAATCTCTGCAAAGACAAGAGGATTTTTTGTATTTTGTTGTTAATTTTCTGTTCAAACATTTCTCCAACAATGAGCTTTTCAAGATATTCAAATTCAACATCATCACTCAACAACACTTTTTCAGGAATTCTCTCGTCAAGAGTATCAAGTTTTATTTCTTTACAATTATCTTCCAACTGAAAACTGAAAGTTTCTTTTTTTTCTGGAATAAAAAAATCAAAATGCTGTTTGTTATCTTTCCCCTCTTTATCAATTATAAAAAAACCAGAACACAAATACGCTTCAGGATTTTCTTTCATGAATTTCTTGAAATTTTCAGAATCGTGCAATTTCTCTAAGTAAAATTGAAGGTTCATGCCCTCTCCTTCTCCCCTATTTCTCTCTTCAACCTTTCCACAAACTCCCCAACTTTCATCTCTTCAATTTTCTTGCTTCCTCTAATTCTCACAGCAACTTTTCCTTCTTTTTCTTCCTTGTCTCCGACGACAATAATATAAGGAACTTTCATCAATTCAGCATCTTTGACTTTTGCCTGAACAGTTGTCTGCATGAAATCTGCATCCATTCTCACCATTGGGATTTCTCCTCCAATTTTTTCAATAATCTTCTTTGCATAATTCTCATTTCTGTCTGTAAAACTTAAAACTCTAACCTGAATCGGCGCCAACCACGTCGGCAATCTCCCATTATAATGCTCCAACAAAATTCCAATAAATCTCTCCAAACTTCCATAAACAACTCTATGCAACATTATTGGTCTTTTCTTTTTGTTATCTTTGCCGGTATATTCAAGTTCAAATCTTTCAGGCATTGCAAAATCCAACTGAATTGTCGCACACTGCCATTCTCTTCCAAGTGAATCCTTAATATGAAAATCAATCTTCGGCCCGTAAAAAGCTCCATCACCTTTATTAATTTTATATTTCATTTTTTTCTTTTTCAAAATATTTTCAAGAGTTTTCTCAGCCTTGTCCCAAATTTTCTCGCTCCCAATTCTTTTTTCAGGCCTTGTGGAAAGTTCAACTCTGTAACTAAAATCAAAAATCTTTGAATAAAAAAGTTCAATCAAATCCATTATTGCAGAAATCTCTTCTTCAATTTGCTTTTCAGTACAGAAAATATGTGCATCATCCTGCGTAAATTGAATAACTCTAAACAAACCTCCTAAAACTCCTGAAAGTTCCTGTCTATGAACAATTCCCATCTCACCGACGCGAAGAGGCAAATCTTTGTAACTCTTTGGTTTGTTTTTGAAAACCAACATTCCTCCAGGACAATTCATTGGCTTAACTGCAAAAGTTCTTTTTTCATAATCAGTCAAAAAAATATTTTCCTTGTATTTTTCCCAATGCCCTGAAATCTGCCAAAGTCTTTTATCCAAAATCTGTGGAGTGGAAATTTCCTCATAACCAGCTTTCCTATGAACCTCTCTCCAAAGATTAATCAATTCATTCCTAATTATCAAACCATTATTATGCCAGAAAACCATCCCTGGCGCAACTTCTGAAAAACTAAACAAATCCATTTTCTGTCCAAGAATTCTGTGATCATTTTCTTTCAACTTGGAAGTATCAAGTTTTGTTTTTGAAATCTCTCTCAACAATTTTTTCTCATCATAAACTTCCTTTCTCTTAAACGTAGACTCCCCCCCGACAATTTCACGAGATAACTCACTTAAAGGATGTCCTTTAACTTTCAACTCAAACTCTTTGTAATATCCAAAAGGAGCTCTTGAAACCTTGAAATTCTTTTTCAATTCTTTCTCTGCATTTTCCAAAACCTTGACAGCAATATCAGGACTTGCAAGTTTTGAAGACAAATGCGCATAAGGATAAAGGACAATATTTTTTGCCTTGACTTGTTTTGCAACATCCATCACATTCTCAACAAGTTTTTCAGCAGAAATTTTAACATCATCTCCTTTTTCAACAGCAGTCATCACAACCAAAACTTCCTTAATATTTTCTCCTTTCTTCTCTTTTTCAGAAAGCTCTCCAATACTCTTCAGCGCTTTTTTCAAAGGCTTAAAATTAATATAATCGCAATGGAGTGTAAGTATTTTCATAGAGAACAAAAGAGAACTATGTTTTTAAAATTATTGAGAAAGGCTATCTATCTGTTCTTCATAAATTCTTTTTTGATTCCTAATGAACTTTTTCCTTTTTCCCAAAGAATCACGAATCCATAAATCATAATCATTAAGCTTATCGGTAAGTTGTTCACAAAGAGAGATATATTCTCTCAGATTAATTCCTATTTCAGATAATTCAGGACTGGTATGACTAACGTTTACATCAATCCCATTATTTTTCAGAACCCTCTCCAATCTAACTCTTGCTTTTTCAACATCTTCTGTAATACTTAACAAATCATAATCACTAGAATGTATTTGTCTTAGATGATAGTCAAGAATCTCTACCTTTTTTCTTAATAATTGGATTTCCAAAGTTTCTCCCATTAAAGAATAGGGAAATAATTCTTTATAAAAATGATTATATTACACAATAATTATTCAAATAAACTCCCCAAGTTTTTTCTTAGCATCTTCTCTTTTTTTCTGATGAACTTTCAAGAAATCATTTATTTTCTTAATAGTATATTCTTTTAATTCTCCTGTCGTCATTTTTCCTGACTTATAATCTTCATAAATTTTTTGCAATTTATCGTCGTCCGATTCAAAAAAAACTTTCAAATATTGAAAAGAAACATCAACATCAGGATTTCCTCCTTTTTTTCTGTGCTCTTCCAAAGTTTTTTGTCCTCCTGAAAAAGCATATCTCTTAATTTTATTTTCAATTTCTTTTTCAGAATCTGTCGGAGCAATGAAAGAAGTCACATCTGAAGAGGACATTTTCCCTCCGCTTAGTCCTGGCACAAAAACATTGTATGTAGAAGACAATTGAATAAATTTAGGATTTTTAATTCTCCTTGAAATATCTCTCGCAAGTCTTAAATGAGGATCTTGATCAATTCCTACAGGAACAATTACAGGAACACTTCCTTCAAATTCTTTCAATTGTGGATGCAACATATCAGACGCTTGTAACAAAGCAGAAAGCATCTTCCCAGGACTTATCTCTCCATAAATAGCTTTGAATTCATTAAATGTCGCGTGCTTTGCCAAAAGATTCTGCAACCGATAATATGCATTTGATTTTTTCGCATCTTTGCTTCTCTCACTTTGAAAATAAATCTCGCAATTCTTTGGTTTTAATCCAAGAGCAATATAATTTAAAATATATTCTTCAATTGCAATTTTCCTGCTCTCTTCTAAACTCTGTCCTCTCGCATTGTAAGCTTCCAAATCAGCAACAGCAATATAAATCTTAGCTCCAAGTTTCTGATAAAAAATCATCTGCAAGGCAATAATCATGTGCCCAATATGAAATTTCCCAGTAGGTACTAAACCAGTCATCATAACAAATGGTTTTTTCTTATGAATCGCCTCCAAAATTCTCTGAATATCTCTATGTGCAAAAATAATTTTCCTCCTGAACAGAATATTCTCTTCAAAAATCTTCGGCAATTCTTTCAAAGGCACAATTCCAAACTCCTTAATCAATTTTTCATAGTTAATATCCCCAGAAACTTCCCATGGCGTAATTTTAGTCGGACTCTTTTTCATGTAAACAAAAAGAATCAAATATTTTTAAATATATAGATAAACACTTTCATTCCTGTGTCCAAATATTTATAAATAATAATTTACTAAGTTTAATATAAAATGAGGAAGATAATTACTTTACTAGTTTTTGCAATATTCTTGACTTCTGTTGTATCTGCAGACATATTAATTCAACAACAACCAGAAACATCATATAATCTCGGTGAAGTTGTTTCCATTCCTGTAAAAGTAATAGAAAATTCTGCAGCAAGTGGAACCTTAAACACAGAATTACTTTGCGAAGGTTCTTCAAGAAGTATCTCGCAAGGACTAATATGGCTAAACTCTGAAAACAGCTATCAGGAAACAAAAACATTAATCATACCTCTTGAAAGAGAATTCATAGGAGAGTTAAACGGAGAATGCGAAGTGAGAATATCTTTCAAAAACGAGATTATTCTTACAAGTAAATTCACAATTTCAAATTTGATTAACATTGATTTCCCTATGGATAAAGTAGAATTCAAACCAGGAGAAAACATCATTGTAAAAGGGAAGGCCACAAAAAACAACGGGAAATCTGCAAACGGCGTCATAGAATTATCTGTTATAAATGATGTTAAAGATATAAATGTCATGGACAGCGTAAAAGATGGATATTTCTCAATAAATTTTTCAATTCCAAAAGACATGCCTGCAGGACAATACTTGACAAAAGTAAAAGTCTATGAAAAAGATTCAGAAGGACAAATAACAAATAACGGGTTTGTAGATTACAATATTTTAGTAGTTCAAGTTCCTACAAATCTTGAAATAGTTTTTGAAAACAAAGAAGTGGAACCAGGAACAAACCTAAAGGTCAAAACAATACTCCACGATCAAACAGGAGAGCCAATAGAATCAAACTCAATAATAACAATAAAAAATGCAAATAATAAAATATTAGAACAAGCAGAAAAGCCAACAAATGAATTCTTAGAATACCCAGTAGTATACAATCAACCTCCTGAAAATTGGACAGTTTTCGCAGTCTCAACTCAATTAACAAGCGAATCAAATTTCCACATAAAAGAAAAAAAAGATGTAAAAGCTGAATTAATAAACAAAACATTAATCGTCACAAATGTTGGAAACGTTCCATACAATGACACGCTTGTAATAAAAATTGGAGAACAATTTGTAAGTTTGAATATCACATTAGGAGTTGACGAATCAGAAAAATTTGTTATGAGTGCTCCAGACGGACAATATGAAATAGAAGTTACAACAGCACAAGGAGAAAATAAAATATCTGGAAATGCCATTCTCACAGGAGATTCCATTGACGTAAGAAAAGCTGCAGAAGGGGTTGCAAATTTCGCAAGACATCCAATAGTATGGATATTCATAGTGGCAATTTTAGGTTTTATGGCTTTCATAGTTTATAGAAAAGGATACCAAAAAAGCTTCATAGGATATATAAAAACAAAATATAAAAAAAAAGACACATTTCAACAGCTGACAGGGAAGAAGAAAGAGGAAACAACCCCATTTAATTCTAAAAACAAGGCAGAACTTTCTTTGTCCATTAAAGGTGAAAAGCAAAATGTGAGTTTAGTCTGCGTTCATATAAAAAACATGAAAGATATTGAAGATTCCAAGAATGGTGCAAAAGAAACACTACAAAAAATAATAAGCACTGCAGACGAAGATAAAGCATCCCTATACGAAAATCAGGATAATTTGTTCTTCATTTTTTCTTCAATAACAACAAGAACATTCAAGAATGAAAAAACAGCATTAAGACTTGCACAAAAAATAAATGAAACACTAACAGAACATAACAAGCTCGCAAAACAAAAGATAGAATTTGGAATTTCATTAAACTATGGAACAATAGTTGGAAAGAGAGAAAAAGACGTTTTGAAATTCATGAGTATGGGAACACTAATAACAGGAGCAAAAAAAATAGCTTCAATTGCAGACAAAGAGATTCTTCTAGGAGAAAAAATAAAAGAGAAACTAATGACAGACGTTAAAACAGAGAAACAAATAAGAAATAATGTGGCTGTTTATTCAATAAAAAATGTAAGAAAAGAACCAGAAGAAAAAAGCAAGAAATTTTTAAATGAATTTGTAAAAAGAATGGACAAAGGCGGAAAAAATTTATTTGAGTAAATTTTTTCATTTCTTCTTTCTCTCAAATTTCTTAGAAATAATATACCCAAAATTTCCAAGCTTGAATCCAAGCCCTAATCCAAATAAAATCAAACCTGAAATAATTGATATCAAAAACACTGTATGTGAATTTGAGAATAAAGCTGTAAATAATTCAAGATAAATCTGGTCAAAAAAAGGCGATAAAATTTTGCTCAAAAATAAAAATGGGAGAGAAGCAACAACTAAAAAAATTCCAAGAAGAACAAAAGAATTTGTTTTTTCTTCAACAATGAAGAAGATTAAACCTGCAGAAACCAAAAATAAAAAGAATGTTAAGTAAAATTTCCCCATCCAATAATCTTTGGATTTTTCAGATACCAAGACAATTGGTGCTTCTGAATTTAAAACAGATTCACTAACACAATCCCAAAACTCACAATCATATTCCTTGTAATATGCTTCATTTACAAAAGCTTCAACTCCATAAGAAATAAATGCTTCAGAACCATTTTGAACAACTTCACAGGGAATCACGACATTAAATTCATTCTGAGTAAAAGTAAAGTTTTCATAATTATCACAATACTCTTCTGAAATTAAACTAAAATCTGAATCTAATTTTTCAGAAATATTTGCATTCTCAAAAGCAATTTTCTCTGCAACAGGGAGAAGTTCATTGTGAATATTATCATATCTCAAAGACAAACCAAGAGTAAGAAAAGTATTCCCAAGCAAGATTAAAATAATTGCAAGAACACAAACAATCATCAAACCTCCTTTTCTAAAAAACCCCATAATAAATAAATGGAAAATGTCCTTATAAAAATTTCGGAGAAATTTATATTGTAGTTTTTTCTACCACAGTAGTTTCTTCCTGCGGTTTTTTGAAAATCGTCGCGAAACCTTTAGGTTTCCTTTTTGTAAAAAAGAAACCCTTTTATAAAACTAATTTATTAAGATAAAAAGATTAAGCAGCTTTAACCAAGTTTTTCATCATAACAATTTCCTCAACATTTTGATTATATAATGGTGCTCTTGCAATTTCGTCATATCCCATAAACCTTAACAAATTAATCATAGGATAATTATCAGAATGAGTATCACATATTATTCCGTTATATTTCCCTCTTGCCTCAACTTCTGCTTGCTTTAACATAAAAACCCCAAAATATCTTCCCTGTAATTTGCGATGAACCCTCATATTTTTTAATTCAAGATTTCCTGATAACGATTTATGAGGTTGAAAAATTAAATCTCCAATCAAAAAATCTTCACTAAAAGCCAATATAGATTTTTTCCATCCGCTAAGTAAGTCTTCTCTTGCTCGGTACACCCAATCTCCAAAATGAGGATATTTTAAAGGTTGCTGTAAAATAAATCTCTCAAGCTTCAGAATGTCTCTTCTGTCTTCTGCAAATCTAAAAGAATAATCAAAACCCATGAAAAAGTTTATTAACAATTATTTATAACAATTTGTATGGTAGAAGTTGACAAGGACAAATGCATCGGTTGTGGGACTTGTACATCAATTTGCCCAGACGTTTTTGAGATGGACAACGACATGAAAGCAAAAGTCAGGACTCAAAAAAAATGCCCCTGCATAAAAGACGCCATAAACTCCTGCCCTACAGAAGCGATAAGTCAATAAAATAGGAAAATATTTTTTCTCCTACCCAATAGGAGAGAGACACGTAGTTTTCTTTTCAAGAAAACTAATTAGCAAAAAATTCTTTTTTGAATTTATAGGGGGATTTCCTTAGTCCTTCGGACAGATAGTCTCGCTTTCAGCGAGAATTTTAATCAAAAGTAACTTTTCAATAATTAAAATATTAACTCTTAAATAGTAACATTTATAAAATACTTTTGATTGTCAAAAAATATGGAAGAACAAATTAAAAATCTATTGGATAAATCTGAAGAACAGCAAAAAGTTATGACCGGTATGCGTCCAACTGGAAAGATGCATTTAGGTCATTTAGTAGCAGTCTTAAAACCTTATTTAGAACTTCAAGAGTTATCTGTTTTAGAAGATAAACTAACTAATCCCTCTTTTATGATTGCAGATATCCATTCAATTACAACAAGAAATGCTAAAGATGATTTCAGAACAGCTGAATCAAGAATGTTAGAATTTACTAAAGATTTAATTGCTTCAGGAGTGGATCCTAATAAATCTACAATTTATGCTCAATCAACTGTCCCAGAACACTTGGAGATCGGATACCTACTTTCAAACTTAGTTTCAGTTGGAAGATTAGAGCGTAACCCTACATATAAAGATTGGATACAAAAATTAAAATCTCCTACTGCCTCCTTATTTTTATATCCTGTGCTTCAAGCAGGAGATATTTTGTCTAATGATGGAACAATTATTCCTGTAGGTCAAGACCAATTACCTCATCTGGAAATTAGTAGAGAGATTGCACGAAAAGTTAATGATATAGCAGGTTATGAATTGTTTAGGGTTCCAAATGGACTTGAAATATTAAATGAAGTAATGTTGGGCACAGACGGTCAAAAAATGGGAAAGAGTGCTGGCAACACAATAGATTTAGGTGAATCTGATAAATCTTATCAAAAAAAGATAAGAAAGATGGTTACAGATCCTGAGAAAACTGAAGGCAATGATTATGTAGGTCATCCTGAAATATGCTCTGTATATACATACCAAATGTTTTTCAGTCAAGATTTAATGAGAATAGAAGAGGAATGTAGAGAAGGAAGTCTTCTTTGTGGAAATTGTAAGAAAGGCTTGGAAACTATTATTGCACCTTATATCAAGTCATTTAGAGATAGGAGAGCTAACTTAAGTGACAAGATGGTTTATGATGTTCTAAAAGAAGGACAGAAAAAAACAAGAGAAATCGCCTCAAAAAAATTAGATGGATTAAAGTCTATGATGGGTATTAAATATCATTTTTAAGATGGAACATCTTGATTCAATTTGGAGTTTGAATGAAAAACAGTTAAAAATTTCGGGGTTTAATCCTTTTGAAGTAAGCTCTTTAGATGGTTTAGTAAATGAAGATATTTGGAAAAGGGATGTTGTTGTTGCCGAATCAGGTTTTATAGATGCAATCAAAGAATGCCGAGGTAAAAATCCCCTAAATGTTTTTGTAGGTTATGCTCCTAGAAAACCACACTTAGGATATTTGATAATGAATAGGCTTTTAAGATCTCTCAGAAATAATCTAAGTTCAAATTTAATTCTTGGAGTTAATATAAGGGAATCTATGCAAACCCACCATAAATCCCTTGAAGAAACATTACAAGCAAACGAATTAGTAGAAAGAGTTTTATTAGGAAATAACGAAGAGAATTTAACAAGAATTTATGATATATCTCATCTTAATGAAGATTCTGTTCAACAAAGTTATGAAGAATTATATTCCAAGGTATCAAAAGAGTTAACTCCTTTTGATTTTAAAAAAACTATGGGGTGGGATGAAAAAACACCATTGTTTCAGTATAAAGATATATGTAGGGCAATTTCTGGAATGCTTTATTCAGGCATAAAAAATGATAATTCTAGTTCAATAAGTTTTACAGATATAAAACATTTACCCCTTGTTAGATTAACCAAAATAGTTGCTAAAAAGATAAGTGTGAAAGAACCTTCTTTTCTAATAACTAGGATTTTACCTTCTTTAACTAATGAAGAAGTAAGAATGTCTAGCACAGGAGGAGATTCAACACTATATTTATTTGAGGGAGATGAAGAACTAAATAAATACTTAAAAGTAAAAAGTGGAGGAAAAGCAAAGGAAGAACAAAAAATATATGGTGGAAACCCCAGTTCTTGCTTAGCTCTGAAAATAGCAACTTCCATTATTCCATCAGAAGAGATAAATAAAACTGTTTATGAATGTACTGCTGGAATAAGAGATTCTTGTAGAGATTGTAAAAGAATTATGGCAAATTATATAAATCAAGAGATGAATGACTTATAAAATGAAACATATTGTGTTAATTACTGATTGCATTGATGTTGCTTCAGAACAAATAAAAGCTAGATTATCCAAACTACTTGGTGAAAAAAATATTGATTACAAAATATATAATGCATTTACACCTCCATTTCAGATAACAAATGGTATGTTTCTAACTAAATTATTGTTTGATGAAGTGCCTAAGGGGAAAGATACCTTATATTTAGCAATACTAAATCCATTAAAAGAAAAACCAAAAAGAATTTTTGGTAAATTGGAAAACGGATCTTACTTTGTAGGGGCAGACACAGGATTATTTTCACTCATTTTTAAAAGCTCCAATGTCCAAGAGGTCTGGGAAACAAAGAATCTAGGGCATTATCCTTTTGGTGGATTACATGTTCATTCTGTTGCAGCTGCAAAATTGTTGATGGGAGATAATTTTGAGAAAGTTGGCAATAAATTAGAATTAGAAAACATAAAAATTTATGAGCCTAAGGAAGGGGAAGTTGTTCATATAGATAATTTTGGGTTGTCTAAAATATGGTTGCGAGAATCAGATTTAAAATTTGAAGAAGATACTCCTATAAAAATTAAGGTTTATAATTTTAAGGGGGAACTTAAATCTGAATTTAATGGGATTTACTCCAACAGGATGATGGATTACGAAGATAATCAGATAATCGCTTATCCTGGGAGCGCTCTATTAGACTCCAAATTAAAAGAGAATAATGAAAAATATAGGAAATCAGGTTTAATTGAAATTGGAATGGTTAGAAATTCAGAATCTTCAAAATATCTAAATATAAGTTTAGGAGATTTAATTGAAATAACCACTAAGGACAATTAAAATGGAAAAGTTAATTAAAGGAGATAAAATTAGATTACCTGCTTCAAAATTTTTAGAAAAAGAGAATTAATATTTTAAAAAATACTTGGAGATCTTGCTTTTTGCAGATTCTCTTCTTTTTTGATGTTCTTTTAAAAATTGGTTAATTTTTTCTATTGTATAATATTTCATTTCTCCTGTTGAGATTTTACCTGAAGTATAATCTTTTTCTAATTGATTTAATCTTTCATCAGATTCTTCAAAAAAATGTTTAAGATATTGAAAAGAAACGTCTATCTCTGGATTTCCGCCTTTTTTCTTGTGCTCTTCCATAGTCGCCTGTCCTCCAGAGAACGCATATTTATTTATCTTCTTTTTAACTTCTGAAGGTGAATCTCTTGCAGTAATTAACACTGAGCCTTTAGAACTACTCATAACATTATTCATTCCCGTTAAAGAAGGAAACATTAATTTGTGCAGTATTGCTGGTTTATAGAAGCCTAATTTGGGAAAAACATCTCTTGCAATTCTGAAGTGTGGATCTTGGTCAACCCCTAAGGGAATTAAACAAGGAACGTTTTTTTTCTTCAAAACAGAAGGAAGGATGGCAGGAACTGCTTGCATTGAAGTATAAAAGATACTTCCAATGTTGTTGCTATCTGTAAAACCAAAACTGGATTTTATTGTAGAAAAAGTTATTTTTTTTGCAATTTTGATAGCTTCAGGATATAGTAGTCCTGCGTGTTTTGTGTCTATTATAAAATGTGTTTTTTTAGGATTAAACCCGATTGCTATAACATCAAGCATATTTTCTTCTGTCCATTTTTGTATTTCTTCATAAGATAAATTTTTATAAAGAAATTTTTCATCATCTGTAAATTGAAAATATAATTCACAATCAAATTTATCTTGTAACCATTTTGTGAAATACCACATTTGTAAATGTCCCAAATGAATTGGTCCTGATGGTCCGCATCCCGTATACAAAAAAAACTTATTTCCTTTTTCGTATTCATCCAATATCCAATTTAAATCTCTATGTGCAAAAATAATCCCTCTTTTTAACATTTGATGAAGGTCTCTTGTATGATTCTGAATTCTATTCAATACTTTTTCATCAATCTTTTCTAAACCAAACTCATGAATCAATCCATTATAATCAACTTTTCCTTTTACCTCATAGGGGTTAACAATATTTTTGTTACTCATAATATTAAAAATCTAATAGATATTAATAAACCTATCGCAAATTTTCTTCTGTTTAGAAAAAAGAAGCAAAAAAGGCGACGGCTCACAAAACAAAAATACACAACAATTTCTATTATAAAAATGGACAGCGTCCCGCCGTCCTAAAGTGTCCTCTTTAAAATTAATACGGCTCACGACTTTGATTTTTTGCCTTCGGCATCGTTGCACTAAAAATCAATCCCTATCGGGAAAATGAACAGCGATTGTAATTGAATAAACCCTATCCAAAATATTTATTAACTTCTTTGAATTTTTTAATAAATGGCTATTCTAAAAGAGGAAAGAAAATCTCCTGAATTTGTAAAATGGTTTTCTGAACTAAACAAAGATTCTGGAAAAATTGCAGGAGGAAAAGGAGCAAATCTTGCAGAGATATACAATCTAAAAATACAGGTTCCCCCAGGATTTGTTGTAACTGCACAAGCTTATGATTATTTCATAAAAAAAGCAAACATAGACAAGCAAATAAATGAACTTCTTGAAGAAATAAATTATGAAGACACAAAAAGATTAGACAATGTTACAAAACAGATTAGAGAATTGATAGTTAATTCAAAATTTCCAAAAGAGATGGGAGAAGAGATAATAGAATCTTATGAAAATCTAAGCAGTGAAAAAATTTCAGAGGAAAAAGATGCTTTTGATATTTTAAGTAAATCTGCAGAACCAATTTTCGTCGCTGTAAGAAGCTCTGCAACAACAGAAGATTTGGCAGAAGCAAGCTTTGCAGGACAACAAGATTCATTTGTTAATATCAAGGGGAATGAAAACCTGTTAAAAACAATAAAAAAATGTTTTGCATCTCTTTTCACGTCAAGAGCAACATATTACAGAAATAAAAAAGGGTTCAAACATAATGAAGCAAGTTTAGCAGTTGTGATTCAAAAAATGGTTGATTCTGAGAAATCAGGAGTAATATTTTCAAAAGACCCTTCTTACAAAAACGACAACATCATAATGGAAGCTGTCTTTGGATTAGGTGAAGGAATAGTTTCTGGAAGAATAACTCCTGATAAATATATTGTTTCTCCTAAAATGAAAATACTAGAAGAAAATATAGGAAACAAAAAAGTTGCAATAACTCGTGATTCAGGAGGAAACCAATCAATAATAAAATTAAGAGAAGAAAAAGCAAATCAAAAAGTTTTGAATGATTCTGAAATAAAAAACCTTGCAGAAATCGCAATAAAACTGGAAGAGCACTATAAAAAACCACAAGATATTGAGTTTGCAATAGAGAATAAAGAAATTTATATTGTTCAAACACGCCCAATAACAACTATTGAGAAAACAATTGAATCTTCCTCCATAAAAGAGCTTTCAGGAGAAGTAATTCTTACAGGGATGGCTGCCTCTCCAGGAATAGCGTCGGGAAAAATAAAAATTATTGAAGATTTATCTGATTTAGATAAAATAAACAAAGGGGACATCTTAGTTACAAAAATGACAAATCCAGACATGGTTGTAACAATGCAAAAATCTGCAGCAATTGTAACAGACGAGGGAGGAATGACTGCCCACGCTGCAATAGTTTCAAGAGAAATGGGAATTCCTTGCATCGTAGGAACACAAGAAGCTACAATCAAATTAAAAGAAGGAGAGATAATAACTGTAGATGGATTTACAGGAAAAATTTACAAAGGAAAAATTGCAGAGACAATCCAAAAAGAGATATTACCTGTAAAAGCAGAAACAAAAACAAGAATAAAAGTAATGGTTGATTTGCCAAGCTTTGCAGAACGTGCATCAAAAACAGGAATAAAAGAAGTAGGACTGACAAGAATAGAAGGGATAATTGCAGAATCAGGAAAACACCCTGAATATTTCTTAAAACAAAACAAAATAGAAGATTATGAAAAGGTAATATTAAAAGGAATAAAAGGGATATCAGAATTTTTTGATAAATTATGGATTAGAACTTCAGACATACGAAGTGATGAATTTAAAAATCTTGAAGGAGCTCCCCAAGAAATTGAAACAAATCCCATGCTTGGACTTCACGGAATAAGATATGGAATAAGAAATCCTTCAATTCTTGAAGCAGAACTAAATGCAATGAAAAAGGTTTCAGACGAAGGAAAGGAAATAGGGATATTGCTTCCACAAGTAATCTCTGTTGAAGAATTAAAAAAAGTAAAAGAGATATTAAAAAAAATAAAATTTGAAAAGGCAAAAATAGGAATAATGATTGAAACTCCTGCAGCAGTTCAGTTAATAGGAGATTTCTGCAAAGAAAAAATAGATTTCATATCCTTCGGGACAAATGACTTAACACAATACATGCTTGCCGTAGATAGAGGAAATGAAAAAGTTCAAGACATTTACAGTGAAATGCATCCTGCAATTTTATATCAACTTGCTTACGTGATAAGAGTCTGCAAAAGAAACAAAGTTGAAACAAGCATCTGCGGCCAGGCAGGAAGCAAAAAAGAGATGGCAAAATATCTTGTTGAAAATGGAATAGACAGCATAAGTGTGAATGCTGATGTTGCAAAAGAAATTTCAGATTACGTGGCAGAGATAGAAAAAAATCTGGTAAAAGGGACAGACAAAGAACCAAGACAATATCAACCAGAGAAAGATATTGAAAAAATTGAAGAGGAAAAAGAAGAGTACTTGAATAATGAGAGTGAAAATCCAGAACCAAAAATCTCTGGAATTGAAAAATTAAACAAGCCAACATATATTGTAGATGAAAAAATTGAAAATGATATAAAAGAAATAGAGAAGGAAA
>JAUYIO010000050.1 GCA_030688225.1 Nanobdellota archaeon | reverse complement strand
CCTTTAGAGATTTTCTAATTGATTTACTATAAACAAGTTTCTTGTCCATTTTCCCTGCACTAAGATTAGAGATGTATGATTTAATGAATTTGGAGACCTCTTCTTTATGGAATACCTTATCTAATAATTGGACTTGAAATTCTTGTGCTGCGTCTGTCCAGTCCCCACGGATAGCTTCTAGACCGACAATTTCCATTTCTTCTTTATTGTTTGGAAGAAGTTTGAGACCGGCATAACGTTTCTTTGCTCCTGCTTCACTTTTTGACCTAAGGGCAGGAATCATCATAGAAATATAGAGTTTTTCAAATTCTAATTCTAGAAAAGATTCGCGATTATGGTTTTTTTGAGTGTATTTATCATAAAATTGATTGATGTGTTTTTCAATTTCTTTTCCTAGTGAAGATGCTTCTTTTTTTGAGGAAAGATTAGATTCAACAAAGACAGAATCTGTGTCTGAATAGATTGTTTTTACATTGAACTTTGATTCTGATTCTTTTGCGGTTAGCTTAATTAGATGTTGTCCGAAATGGGTGATTGCGTTTGCCATTTCTAAACTGAAATAACGGCAGTTTGGACTTGCTAAAACCCCGAAGAAAGAATTCATTATTATTTTTATTGCATATGATGAAAGTTCACGATTTTCTTTTTTTGCAAGTTCTCTTGCAGTGTGAAGTTTGGATATTATTTGTGGAAGAATTCCGTTTGTGTTTTTGAAATAAGCCTTGTTTGGAGATTCAATTAAATTTTCATTTTTTATAAGAGTTTTAGAAGGAGACTCTACATATGCTTCTGGAGATATGTTGAATGTTTTTATTATTGAGGGATATAGTGATTTAAAATCTAGGACTAGAACATTATGGTATATTCCGGGCTTGGAGTCTTGAACGTAACCTCCAGTTATTCTCTCTTGTTTTTGAGAAAAAGAAAGGGTTGGAGAGACTAAATTTTCGGAACGGGCAGTTCTTATGTATAGAGAATCAAATGATGCAATTGAAGAGGTTATTCTGTCAAGAGGCATTCCAGTTAGTTCTGAACGTTCCATTGTTAAATCTATCAATGATGTTTTTTCTAAGATTTCATAAACTAATTGACAGTCAAGTAGATTGTAATCTGAAAGAGTTTGATGATCTGTTTTTTTAGTTGAATTATATAAGGAAATTATCTGTTCGTGTCTATTTTTTCCAGATAGAAGTTTTCCCTTTTTTAAAAGTGATTGAGAGACAGATTCTAAAGTGTAAGATTCAAAGTTTGCAAATTTTATTGTTGGAGCTTCTTTAATGAAAGGGTCTCTTATGGAGTTTAGTGCATCTATTACTTGTCTTCCAGAGATGTCTGCCTTACTTTGTTGGAAGAATCCTGATTGAATTCTCAATTTTGTTTGACTATTATCTCTTCCTAAATCAAAAGAGATTTTATTTTTTTGAAATGCTGTTTTTAATTCATTTAAATCAAAATCTATGAAATTCCATCCAGTTATTATGTCTGGGTCTAGATCTATCAATGCAGATTTGAATTTTTCTAAACAATCAGATTCATCTTGACATGAGATTGTGTTTTTTAGTTCGTGTTTGGTAATCATAAAAACTTTTTTTATTTTTTCAGAATAGATTCCAATGCAGATGAGATTTCCAGATTCGTCCCATTCAGTGTCTATTGAGGCAATATTTAACTTTAAGTTTTTTGAAGATTCGCTTGAATTTTTAGGGGGCGAGATTTCAGGATTGTGATAAATGCGATCTATTCTTTCTGAAGATTCATAGTCTTCCTTTTCGGATATATCTATAGTCCCTAGGAGATTATTATCAATTAGAAAACGGTAATGAGGTTTAATGTCTGCTTCATAAGTTTCTACAGATTTGTGAATTGCTTTTTCTAGTTTATTTAATTCAGTTTGATTTTTTGCTGAAATTTTAGTAACTGGAAATCCTAAAAAGTTAGTTAATTTTGTATTTTCAATGGTAAACTTTTTAAGATATTTAGATATCTTTTTTATCTTGGATGTTTCTACAAATAGGTATGGGGA
>JAUYIO010000017.1 GCA_030688225.1 Nanobdellota archaeon | reverse complement strand
AAATTTTGAAAACGTAAATTAGGGAGAATATAAATGAGTTATGAAAGTGAAATGCTCAAATCACTACGAATGCCGGTTCGCTCTGAAGTCGAAAAGGCGATACTAATATCTTTATTCAAACACAATGGAATTATAAAAGAGTTTGGTATCGGAGAAGAAATTGTTGATGAAATTGCAAATTATTTTGGACTGACAGATGAACAAAGATCAGCATATTTGGAAACAATATATAGAAAAGAAAATAGATTGAAGAAATCCAACCTATGGCATCGTTTGCTTTTTAGAGGTGCAGATTCTTTAGCCAAAGAAGAACTAGTATCTCGACCAACTGAAACTCTTCGGTTGACAGATAAAAGAGAATGGATGCTTACAGAAAAAGGAATTGATACAGTCTTAAAACTCCTAAACATTCCGGGTTCAAAGAAAGAATTTCTCTCAACTAAATCTTATGAAGTGCAAAAAATTGTTAAGAAATTGAATAGGAGTAAAAGACCTAATGTTTATAATCCAATTGATAAAGAAAAAAAGACTAGAAAAAAATTAATAGAATCCAAGATGAGAAAAAGAGGTTTTCGCATAGCAGTTATTGAAGCCTATAATTATAAGTGTGCACTTTGTGGTATGAAAATTAACTCTCCCGATAATCTCCAATGGGAAGTTGAAGCAGCACATATCGTTCCTCATAGATTATATGGCAAGGATGATATATGGAATGGTTTAGCATTGTGTCATTTACATCATTGGGCTTTTGATGTAGGTTGGTTTACTTTATTAGATAATTACTCAGTTCAGATTTCTTCTAAAATTGACTTTCTACCACATGGTTTAGGAAAATTTGGTGAATCAGATTTCTTAAGAAGTTTTGTGAAAACAGAATCAAAAATTTTCTTGCCCGAAGAAATTGAAACTTATCCACATAAAAATTCGTTAAACTGGCATCGAGAAAATATATTTCATCAATAAATAATGAGTTAAAAATGAAAAAGAAAAAAATTGATTTCAATAAAATAATTTACTCCCTCAACATTCAGGATATTCAAACTGTTGCTACAGAAAACTTTGGAAGAGAATTGACTTCTGAAGAAATCAAAAAGATATTAAACCCAATTGCAGATGGGATACTCTGGTATGATA
>JAUYIO010000012.1 GCA_030688225.1 Nanobdellota archaeon | reverse complement strand
GACAAAAGAGGGACAATATTATTCACAAAAATAACTACCAACAAGTAAGTTATTAAGTTCACTCTTTCATCATAACAATATTTAAAAATAAAAATAGGCTGATAAAAAAGGTAAAATGATAGTTAAAGATGAATTTTTGAGTAGATTAAGAAAGATATTTGACCTAAATTTATATGAAGTAAAAGTATGGACAGCTTTGTTATCAAGAGGGACTTCTACTGCAGGAGAATTAAGTAATATCTCTGATGTTCCTCGTTCAAGAACATATGACATTCTGGAAAGTCTTGATAAAAAAGGATTTATTGTAATGAAACTTGGAAAACCCATAAAATTTGTTGCATTAAAACCAGAAGAAGTTGTTGAGCGTGTTAAAAAGAACCTTGTTCAAGATGCAAATGAAAGATCAAAAAGACTTGAAACATTAAAAGGAGATGATGTTCTGAAAGAACTTACTTCTTTATTCACTCAAGGTGTAAAATTTGTAGAACCTTCTGATTTGTCTGGAAGCTTGAGAGGAAGACAAAATCTTTACAATCATTTGGACATGATGGTGAGAGATGCTGAAAAAACCATCACAATCGTCACGACAGCAGAAGGATTAAACAGAAAACTTGAGGTGTTAATGCCTAGTCTTGAAAAATGCAAGAAACGTGGGGTTAAAGTAAGAATTGCTGCACCAATAGACAACAATAATATTAAAGTTGCAAGAGAATTAAAAAAAGTTGCAGAAGTCAGAAACATGCAAAATCTAAAAGCAAGATTTGCAATTATTGACGGAAATCAGATAATGTTCATGCTCCTTGATGACGATAAATTCCATCCAAACTATGACATTGGAGTGTGGATTAACACAGAATTTTTCGCTCAGGCTTTAGAACAACTATTTGAGTTGGCTTGGAAAGAGATGAAGCCTGTTAAATAAGTTAATTTTTTGAAAGGAGGTATTTGTAAAAAGAGATGACACCAGTAGAAATCTTGGCATTAATTTTTGCAGCATTGGTTATCTTGAAAGTATTAATTCTGACAATAAACAGAAATACATGGAAAAATTTTGCACTTAGTTTGTATAACAATCCTGTATTGACCGCAGTTGTTGAGTTAATATTGGCAATAGTAGTATTCTATTATTTATCGCAAGAATTAACAATTGTCCAAATCACAGCAGCACTTCTTTTAGGTTCATTACTTACAGGAATGAGTTTTGCTGTCTATGGAAAAGAATTCAAACCAATAATAAACACTGTTATGAGACAAAACATCTGGCAAAAAGCTTGGTTGCTCATAGTAGTTTGGCTGGCATTTATGGTTTGGGTTTTAATGGAAATTTTTTAATTTTTCTTTTTATATTATTTTTTATATATAATTCTTAACATATATTTTTAAAAAAGATTTTTCTTTCAGCAAGATTATGGCAAAGAGAAAAAAATCAAATGAGCTCATTGAAAATATTGATTATTTCTTTGACACTGAAAATAAAGTGATAAATGTGTCTGGATTTAATTCTGAATTTATAATGGAAGTTGATCTAAAAAATGTGAATGGATCATACGAGATAATAAGAGATGATTTTCAGAGAATAACAAGAGAAAGATATGAAGAATTATCAATGATAGCTAATGGGGAAGGAAAATACAAAAGGATTGGAATAGGAGAAAGAATAAGTGAAGACATCTTAGAGGGGACTTATTTAAGAGAAATACTTCAATTGAACAAGAATAAGAGTCATAAGAGATTTGATGCAGAATCTGGAAGATATTTTTACACTACTGCCTCAAGAATATAAAATTTTAAATAAAAAATAAAAAATAAAAAAATTATTTCTGTATTATTGCTAAAACAACACTTACTAATGTTGTTATTACGACAATCCACCCTGCAACTTGTGTTACAACTAATGGAATCCACTTCACATAAAGCACGCCGTCAGTTAATCCAAAACCAACTGCTAAGGAAACCAATACTCCTGTTAACCAAGCAACAAAGTTCAATACCATACCGCTTTGTCTTTTTGCCATTCGCCACCTCCTTTTTAATTTATTTAATAAAGATAAATTTATTTAAAAATTCTTCGGTTTTACATCTCTTTAATTGTTTTAATCCCAAGTAATTTCAGACAATTACCAAGAACAATCTTGAATGATTCAACAAGTTTTTTCCTGAAAAATTCTCTTTCAGAACCAATAACAGGACATTCGTGATAAAATTCATTAAATGTTTGACAAAGTTGGTAAGAATAGTTTGCAATTACAGAAGGATTAAAATTTTTATAAGAATTCAAAACTATTTCTGGAAATTGTGAAAATTTTTTTACAAGTTCTGTTTCTTTCATCTCCAAATCATTTATTTTTGATTCTTTTTTATTCTTCTTTATTTTTTTAAGAATAGAATTTGCTCTTACATAACTATAAAGAAGATAAGGTCCTGTATCTCCCTCAAAATTCAAGGAGTCTTCAAGATTAAAATTAATTAATTTTTCAGGGTTGTTTTTCAATATTGCATACTTTACAGCAGCAACGCTAATCTTTTTGGAAGCACTTTTATTTTTGGATTTCTCCATAGCTTTTTTTTCAGCATCTTTTAAAAATTCTTCAAGCAATACTACCTCCCCTTTTCTTGTTGACATCTTTTTTGAAATTCCTTTTTCAGTAAGTAAAACAAAAGAATAATGAACAACTTTCGGGGAAGGATAACCAAGAAGTTTAAGAGCTTCTGAAATTTGGAGGAAATAGAGTCTCTGATCTTCTCCAAGAACAATGAGGTTTTCTTTTGATTTTTTGATTTTTTCAATTGTATAAACAATATCTCTAAGAGGATAAAGTCCTGTTCCATCTTTTCTTGTAAGAACCAAAACAGGAGATTTCATTTTCCCTTCAACAGAAGTTCCTTTCAAGTCAAGAACCTTTCTTCCATTTTCATCTGTAAAAATTTTCTTTGTTTTTTCCAAATCAGAAAGAATTTTTTTTGTACTTTTCATATATCTTGATTCATAATCAAAAAAGTCATAATGAATTCCAAGTTCTGAAAGAATTTTCTTTTGTCCTTGAATTGCAATGTCTGTAATTCTCTTAAAACTTTTAACAATATTTTTATCACCTTCTTCAAATTTTTTTAATATTTCAAATATCTTTTCTTCAGCTTCTTTTGAATCCATAACTTTTTTTGCAGTCTTTGAATAAACCTCAAGCATTTTTTCAAACTTTAGATTTTCTGCTTTTGCAAAAACCAAAATCGCAATTTGTTTTGAGACATCATTGACATAATAATGAACTTCTGGTTTAAATTTAAGGAATTCAAAAATTTTTACAATAGAATCTCCTATTATTGCATTTCTTGCTCTTCCGACATGAGGGGAGGCATTGGGGTTAATGCTCGTATGCTCAATCAAAATCTTTTTGCCTTTTCCAATATTTTGTTTCCCAAAATCTTCCTTTTTTGAAAGAATATCCTTGATTACATTTTCAGATAAAATTTTCTTATTCACAAAAAAATTAATATATGCTCCGGAAACTTTTATTTCATCAATCTCTTTTGGTAATTTTTTTATTTTGTTTTTTATTTCAAAAGCAATTTCACCAGGATTTTTTTTAAATCTTCCAGCAAGAACAAAACATGGAAATGCATAATCTCCGAGCTCAGGAGAATGAGGAACCTCTATAAGATTTTCTATCTCTTCTTTCTTTAATCCAACCTCTTTTGAAAGAATCTTTGTGATAATTTGTTTCATAAATTAGTTATATGAAAGAACTATAAAAATCTTTATAAAGTCAAAATACACGGAATTGTTATGGATTTAGTGAGACTTACAAAGAAAGGAATTGTTGGTTCTTTAATATGTTTGTCCAGTTTAGTTGGATGCTCGGAAAATCCAATTACTCCTCAAGTAAGAGAATTAATAAAGGATTTTCTGGAAGGGCGAGTAGTAGCGATGCATTATTTTCAACCAAATGAAGATTATTCAAATAATCTTGGGAAACCAGGATATTATATAGGATTTAAGTTTAATGGAGGAGAAAATGTTCGGCAATTAAAGTCAGATTATGAAATAATTCTCTCTTTGGATAATCAGGAACAAAAGATTTTTGCTGAGAAAAATAACCATTACAATCCGGTGGCAACTTTCTATGTAGAATCCTTGAAGAATAATCTTTTAAATTTGCAGATAATGGGCATAAAGGATGGAGAAAGACAATTAGTTAATGAAAGCATAAATCTCCCTTCCACAGGAGAAATCTCTTTTTCATATGATTTAATTCAGGAATAGTTTATTCAAACTTTAATTTTTAATAATTACCTTGCACTATCAGCTTGTTTTTCAGATTCGTTTCTCTTTCTTACACCAAAGCTTTCCCCATTATTCTCAGAAGCCAAGATAATTTCATCTGCTAATGCTTGAGTAATATTTTTCTTCTTGTTAAAAGATTTATCAGAAGCTCCATGAACAAGCCATCTTAATGCAAGATTAACTCTTCTTAAAGGAGAAACATCAACAGCCTGAGGATATCTCGCACCACCATACTCAATTGTTGTAACCTCGTCCCTTGGAGCAGAATTTTCAATGGCTTTGACTAAAACTTGAACAGGATTTTTCTTTGTTTTATCTTCTACAATTTTCAAAGCATCAAGAACTATTCCCATGTTTCTTGAATATTTTCCTGTTGATTTTCCTTTTTGAACCTTGTGTTTTTTTCCACGATGTCCTGCAACTGCAAGTCGGTTCATTAATCTTTCAATGATATTTATTTTTGTTTGTCCAAGTTTCTGGATGTTCCTTCCATGACTTTTCAAAATCAATTTTGGTTTCAGATTTATTGTGGATTTCAATCCTAAATCTTCAACATGAACTTCTCCCAAATCATATAAATCAAATATTTTAAATTGTTCCATTTTATTCTATTTGTGCTGTGTATTTAATAAATGAGCCATATTCTATGCAACCAGTCATGATGCTGTCCTTTATTTCAATGCATGAAATTCTTCGCGCAGTTTTTTCCTCTTCACTTGAAAAGTGATATCCTCTTGAGCTGACAGAGCCTTTATTTTTATCTTCTATAATTCCTTGCATTCTTCTCCCGTCTATATTCAATATTACAGGAGTTTTTAACCATCTTTCTATATTGTTTGTCATTTTAGTTTGTCTGTTAAATTTTTTAGTTTGTTATCTATTTCTTCACATCTCCTTATTAATTTAGGTGCTCTTACATTGACGAAATCATTAACTATCTCTCTTCTTTGTTTATTAAAATAAATATTGCTTCCAACATATATTGCTGCAATAGCTCCAATTGATAATAATTGATAATCCATTTTTTAATTTACTCCATCTTGCGAAATTAACGTAATCATTAATCCTTGTTCTTTTAATTTTTTCATTAGACACTTTTTAGTTCTTTTTGGTAAAACTTCAGCTAAAAATACGGCACTCATTGGGTTGAAAATTAAGTTGTAATTATTTTTAATTTCTTTCCCAATATTAACTGGAAGATTTATTATTGGTAAGATTGTGTTATCAACAGTAATTAAATCCTCTGTTAATTCATAACCTTTAACCAAATCTCTTTCATCCAATCTCCTTCTTTCAAATATCTGTTTTACTTCATTTGAATCTGTACTAATATAAGCATATTCCATTTTTATCTTCTACCTTTCTCTATCTTGCCCATCCATAATCTGTGAAGGGGCTGATCATTTACTTGAATAACCTTGAATCTAACACCTGGAATATCTCCTTTACTTCTTCCTTGTTTTCCACCGATTCTTTCAATCATTACTTCATCGTGTTCATCAATGAATTTTTGCGCAAGGTTCCCAGGAATAAAAGCAGTAATCATTTTTCCATTTTTCTTTAACTGGACTTTGCAACACTTCCTCATAGCAGAGTTAGGCTGTTTTGCTTCTTTTTGAACTTTCTGAAGAACAATTCCTTTTGCCTGGTTCGCTCCCTCAAGAGGATCTGACTTTGCGTAAAGTCCGAGAGTTTTCACTTTATATTTAACATCTTTCCATCTGAACTTCCTTCTTTTCTTTTTATGCTTTAGCGCATTTTTCAATCCCATTATTAATTAATTGAGAAATTGGTTTAAAAGTCTTTTGTCTTCTATCCTTTCCCATAACACTTAAAAATGGGTTTTTCTTTTAGAAAAAGAAAAGCTACAGTGTAAAAGAAAACAGATACTATGAAATTCAAAACCATAACTTTTTACAAATTTTTTGATGTAAGCTCCCCAGAAGAACTATTAAAATACCTTAAGGAAATTTGTGAATCTCTAGAATTAAAAGGACGAATTTTAATAGGAAAAGAGGGAATTAATGCAGGAGTTTCAGGGGAAAAAGAAAAGATAAAAATATTTATAGAGAAAATTAAAGAAAAAGATTATTTTAAAGATTTGACTTTCAGGGAAACAGATTCTGAGAAAAACTCTTATCATAAATTAGTTGTAAGAATAAGACAAGAGATAATAACCCTCGGAAAATCTATTGACATGAAAAATAAGGCAGATTACATTTCTCCAGCAGAATTAAAACAATTGTTTGATAAAAATGAAGACTTTGTAATCCTTGATACAAGAAATGAATATGAAGCAAGGATTGGGAGATTCAAAAATTCCTTATTCTTGAAAATAGAAAATTTCAGAGATTTTCCAAATGAATTAAGAAATATCCAAAGTATGAAGAATAAAAAAATAATTACTTGCTGCACAGGAGGAATAAGATGCGAGAAAGCAACAGCATTGATGAAACAAGAAGGATTTGAAAATGTTCTCCAGCTTAGAGGAGGAATTATAGAATATGTTAATAATTTCCCTGGACAGGAATTTGAAGGAGATTGTTTTGTTTTTGATGACAGACTAACAATATCCACTGGCTCTGAAAAAAAATTAGAAAAATGTGAAATTTGTGGAATTCCTTGCAATGATTATATTGATTGCCACAACATGAATTGTGACAGACTTTTTATTTCTTGTAAAAATTGTCAGGAAAAAATGAATAGAACTTGTTGTGACGAATGCAAGAATTCTGAAAGACAACGACCAGAGAATTTAATTTACAAATAATCTGTAATTATCCATTATTAATTCAATTTCGCTTTCTCCATTTTTTGAAATATCTCCAACTTTTCCAGTGGTTTTTCCTTCTCCGGTATATTCTCTCCAGATAATATTGTTCTCACCTTTAGGATTATTAACTATTTCATATCCAATAAATCTCCCGTTATCCAAGTTTATCCTTCCCATCTTAAACAATTCTAAATTCTTTTCCGAAAAAACTTCTTATTATCTTTTGCATTTCAAGTAATCTCCTTTTGTTTCTTCCTATCAAAGCTGCTTTGCTCTGATTTCCTGCAGTAAGAATAATTTCATTCTCTTTTATTTCCAAATCTTTGAAAACAACAGGACTCACAATTGCCTGAATAAACTCTCTCGCATGGAAAATTCCTCTTGGCTGAGGAATGACTTTTATTTTTCTTCTTAATATTCCACTGATTTTTTTAACATTTTCTCCATTTCCCCCAACAGCCTTGTGAACTAATTGTTTTGGAACACAGAAAATTATCATATCATTGTAATTAAAACAAAATCGTGTCCCGACATTTGTAATTTTCCCAAATAAATTCAAATGCCTCATGTCTTGCATGTCAATTGTATTAACCATATTATAAGAATTTTAGAAGTTGTTGTTTTATAAACTTTTATGTGGGCTATAGATTAAGAATGTAAAAATTTTTGTAGTTTTGTTATTGAAGAGTCTAATCTGATGTCCCTTTCATTCTTTTCTCTTGTCTCATATTCTTGCTTTACTTTCCTATATAATTTTGAAACATTTTTCCCTCTTATTCCTTTAAACAATATACCACTAAATAAGATATCCATATAAGGTCTTCTTAAAAAACCGCTTTGAACAATTTTAATATCAGCCTTGAATTCTCCATAATCTATTCTTCCTGAACATGTGCTTTTTTGGGGGGAAGACCCATTTTCATAATGACGGGGTCCTATAACCTCATAACTCCAATTTTTAATCTCTTCAGCTAAGTCAATTATCTTTGTTATATCTTCTTGTGATAAATATTTCTTTAACATATTTTTTCAATTTAGATTTAGTTTATAAATCTTACCAAAGAATACTCTAATCACTTATTCACACTCTCAACAACTTTTGATTTAGCAGTTTTCTTTTCGTCCTCTGCTTTTTTCAAAGGCCCAATAACTTTTACAAGCAAACCAGGAAGTCCTGTTCCTACCGGAATTGGTTGATTAAGAATAATATTTTCAATAACGCTTACTAATTTATCTCTGCTTCCTTTTACAGTCGCATTCACAAATTGTTTGACAGGAGTTTCAAAAACAGCTCTCGCCAAAATTGAAGATTTCTGAGCAATAATTCCCATTCTTGTAACACCTTTAATTTCTCCAGAGTTAGTCATGGCGTCAGAAACAAGTTTAAGATGTCTAATGTCAATATCCAATCCTTGAATAGACAGAACTCTTTTTATTTCATGAATTATTAATTCTCTTGCAGCTTCAATTCCAAATACTTCCGCAACTTCATACAAGTCATTTGAGATTACTTTGTCCTTATCAACTTCTTTCAATTCCAAAATATCTTTTATATTTGTTCCAAGCGTAATTACAACATAATCTCTTTCTCTTTTTACAATTACAATTTGTTTTACTCCTTTTACTCCAGAAATTATAGTGTCTTTAAGTTTCTCCTTTAACTTGTAAATTTCTTTGAAATTAAGTTTGGAAGAATTCAATGAAATAGAATTCTGTTTTTCTCTTGCATTAAATCCTAAATCTTTTAATCTCTCAACAATTTTCCCAACAGAAGTATGTGTTTGTTTTAATCCTTCCTTGTCAATAACTATTTCAATATTCTTGTCGCTGAAATTAAGATTAATCTCTGAAGCAATTTCTTTTATTGTAATCTCTTTAATTTTTTCTGCGAAAACCTTTGCATCTTTTTCATTGTTGTAATCTTTTTGCAAATAAATTTCCATCTTTGGAGAAGAAGGTTTTTTTCTTGCGTCAAAAATCTCTATAAGTCTTGGCAATCCCATTGTAACCTGCATCTCCTGAACTCCTGCGAAGTGGAATACATTTAATGCCATCTGTGTTGAAGGTTCCCCGAAAGATTGCGCAGTAATAATTCCAATCGCTTCTCCAGGACTAATCTCTTTGTTAAGATGAACTCCTGCAACGTCAATTCCATCGTCTCCGTATTTGAATTGGATAACATTATTGTTGCTGTCTCTTACAGTTTTGTCATAACCAACTATCAAATCTTGAAGAGCATTTGCCAATCTTCTATACAGGTAACCTGATTTAGGAGTTCTTAAACCGCTATCCATTAATGAATCTCTTCCTGTAATTGCACCAAAGAAGAATTCATCAGGCCTTAATCCACGTATGAAAGGACTTGTAATAAATCCTTTTGCCCTCGGCGATAAGTCCCCTTTTTCAAAGAAAGACAATGTTCTGTCTTTATATCCAATATCAATACTTTTTCCCCATAAAGACTGTTGTCCAACACAGCAAGCCATCTGAGTGATGTTCAAGATATTTCCTCCTCCACCTGAAAGAATCATGTGATTTACAGGGTTGTTCTCAGGGAATTCCTGTTTTACAATTTCACCAATCTTTGTTCTAATCTCGTTTAATGTTTTAAGTATTTTTATTTCTCTTGATTCTTCTCTTGATTTTCCAGGAACAATTTCAAGAGTCCTGTTGTTATAAGATTCAATTATTTCTTCTGTTTTTTTCTCAGCTTTTTCTATAACTTCCTTACCAATGTTAATTATTCTTTCATCTAAATCCAAGTCTTCTACAGAAATTGTAATCCCTTTGTTTGTCAGATAATTAGCACCAAGGCTGAAAGCTTTTCTTATGATTTCAAATGTTTCTTCTCTGCCAACAGTTTTATCAAGGTCTTTTATTAGTTCACCGTCTTCAACTCCAAAAATTGTCTTGTCAACTTTTCCTTTTATCAATTCCCCATCTTTAATTTTTACAGAACTATTTGAAAAATTAATTTTCGGGAAAATCTTTGATAGCATTTCTGTTCCATTAACTGTCTTATTGGAGAAAGAACTTTCAATTCCTGATTGGTACAGAATCTGATCTGCAAAATCTCTTGGGAAACTTCTTCCTGCAAGCAAATAATTCCCAGTTATAGCGTCGCTGATACATCCAATATGATTTGTGTTATTTTTTGGAGAGATCAAATTTTTCTTTACATTCAGAAGTATTTTTGCTTCAGCTCTTGCTTCTTCTGTTTGAGGAGAGTGAATGTTCATCTCATCACCATCAAAATCAGCGTTATAAGGAGTTGTTACAGCAGGATGCAATCTGAAAGTTCTGCTTGGAAGAACTTTCACAAAGTGAGCCATTAAACTTCCTCTGTGCAAACTTGGATGTCTGTTAAACAGAACAATATCTCCGTCCTGTAAATGCCTTTCAACTTTATATCCTGGGATAATCTCGCTAATTATCTCATCTTTCAGTTCAGGAGTAATTTTTTTTCTTTTTCCATCAGGTCTTACAATATAATTCGCACCAGGATAAACTTCTGCACGTTTGATTAATTCTTTTAATTTATCTATGTTTAATTCAGTAACATTTTCAGAAACAGTAACTATTTTTGCAATTTCATAAGGAATTCCAACTTCATTAATTGCAATGTGTGGGTCAGGAGAGATAACTGTTCTTGCAGAATAATTAACTCTTTTACCTGCAAGATTTTTTCTGATTCTTCCTTCTTTACCTTTTATTCTCTCTGTGATTGTTTTCAATGGCTGTCCGCTTCTATGACGGGCAGGAGGAATTTTTGTAACTGTATTGTCAAAGAAAGTTGTGATGTGGAATTGAAGCAAGTCCCACAAATCTTCAATAATAACTTCCGGAGCACCAGCATTCAGATTTTCCCAAAGTCTTTGGTTAGCTCTTATAATGTCAGAAAGTTTATGTGTCAAGTCATCTTCACTTCTTTCTCCAGATTCAAGAATAATACTTGGTCTTACTGTTACAGAAGGAACAAGGAAATTTGTTAAAATAGCCCATTCAGGTCTGCATGTCTTTGGATTAATTCCTGCTTTTGCTAATTCATTGTCAGGAATATTTACAAGCATCTCCCTTATTGTCGTCGGGAATATTCTTTTTTTGCCCTTGTGGAAACTTGTCGGTTTATCAAGTTTGATTCTTTCATTCTCAGCTCCACAATGAGGACACTTTTTAGAATCTTTTGCTTTTTTTACTCTCTGACTTGGAGTGTATTTTGTCAAGTCTTTATCAGCGAGCAATAATTTTCCACAATGTTGACAGAAACATCTCAACCCCATTTCTATTAAAGGAACATATTTCAAATGAATAACAGCTCTTGCCAAATCAATTCTTCCAGGATGTCCTAAACATTCTCTAAGTCTTCCACCACATGTTCTGCACTTTACACCAGGATCAATTGCACCTAATCTTAAATCCATCAATCCTCCATCAACAGGATATCCATCAATATCATAAAGTTCAGGAGTTACAATTTTTGCAGCAGATATTTTTTTAATCTGCTCTGGACTAAATAATGCAAATCTTATTGCCCCTATTTTTTTTCTTATTGGTTTATTCATTTTGCCTCTCCATATAAATTAAATATTGCATCAATGCATGATTCGTATAATCTTTGTGAAAATTGAGCACATTTTGTTTCATTCCCATTAATATTTCTTATGATATACAATCCTTCATCCACTCTCCCAATCCCTATGGCACTTCCAGATATGCTTTTCACAAATTTTTCCATCTGGATTTTATTCTTTAAGGTTTCCATTTTATTCGTATTTATTTTTCAAATCAAATTTAGTGTGGATGTGCAATCCTTGTAATTCTTCCATTAATAATTTGAAAGCATAAGACACCTCAATTCCTTCAACAGCTTCGCTGTTGCAGAGAGGACAATAAATTTTATTTCTTATAGTATCATCAATTGCAATTGCACCACACTGTGTGCAAATAGGAAGAACAACTTTGTCAGAATCATATCTTTCTTTCAACAATAATGATGCTCCATGAGCAACTAATGCTTGCTGTTCCATTTCTCCTAATCTCAAAGCTCCACCTCTTGACCTTCCTTCCACAGGTTGTCTTGTAAGCAAAGCAACTTTTCCAGATGCTCTTCCGTGAAGTTTGTTACCAACCATATATTTCAACTTCAGATAATATAAATTTCCGACGAAGATTTTTGCTTCCATTTTCTTCCCTGTGATTCCATTATACATTGTTTCTTTTCCATCATATCTGAATCCTAATTCTTGAAGTTGCTTTCCTAATTCTTTTTTATCAACACCTGAAAAAGGAGTTCCATCAATTACTTCTCCTTTTATGCACCCTACTTTTCCTGCTAATAATTCTAATAAATATCCGACAGTCATTCTGCTCGGCAAACCATGAGGGTTGAAAAGAACATCAGGTCTTATTCCACTTGCAGTGAAAGGAACATCGTCTTCAGGAATTATCGCACCAATAACACCTTTCTGTCCAGAAGGCGCTGCAAATTTATCTCCAAGTTCAGGAATTCTTCTGTCTCTTGTTCTTACTTGAACAATTTTATTTCCTTCAGAATCTTCTGTCATGAAAATAGCTTCAACAGTTCCTTTTTCTTCCTGTCTCATTGTCACGCTTGATTCTTTTTTCGTTCTTACTGAAATTTCTCTTGCTTCTGAAAGGAATTTAGGAGGAGACATTTTACCAATCAAAACTTCTCCTTCTCCAACTTCTGCTTCAGGATAAACAACTCCATCTTCTTCCAAGAATTTGTAACTTGATTCCATTTTATAACCAGAAGTATCTTTATCAGGAATTGCAATTTCATCTTTTAATCCTCCTGCATAATTCATTTCTATTGCAGAATAAGGTCTGAAGTAAAAGCTTCTTCCAACACCTCTATCAACACTTCCTTGGTTGAAAACAAGTGCATCTTCCATGTTGTACCCTTCATAAGACATTATAGCGACGGTTAAATTCTGTCCTGCAGGATAAGTATTAAGTGTATCATAAATAAAACTTCTTACAATTGGTTTTTGAGGATATTCCAAAACACTAACATCTGTATCAAGTCTGCATAAATAATTTGCAGAATATAATCCCAAAGCTTGCTTGTAACCTTTACTTCCTTTGATTAATTTAGAACATGAATTATGATTTACATACGGTAAAAGACTTGTCACAGCTCCGAGAACATCAACAGCATCAACTTCAAGATGAGTATGTTTTCCGGTAAGTTCTTCTTCGTACAAAGCAACAAGGGAATTTTCCTCCTCAGAAGCATCAAGATATTCTATGATTCCCTGTTCAATTAAATCTTTCCACTTGATTTCATTTTGTTCAAGTCTTATTAGGTGCTCGTGTTTTAATTTTGAAATTCCGTTTTCAACAACAATCAAAGGTCTTAAAACTCTTCCCGGTTCTGTAGAGATTAAAACTATTTCAAATTCAGAATCATTTCTTATACTCATTTGAGAAGGGAATTCACCTTTTCTTCTTTTTTCTCTTACATGATTCACAAATTCTTCAGGATTGTTTATATTCCCAATAAATCTTCCGTTGAAAAAAATTTCTGATTTTCCAGTTCCTTCTTTATCAAACCATTCTCTTTCCAAATCCTTTACAAATTTATTCTCGTCAAAATAAACTCTTGTTGATACTTTGCTTAGAATTGTAAGATTTTTTCTCAATCCAATTTCTGTTCCCTCAGGAGTTTCAATAGGACAGAATCTTCCAAAGTGAGTCGGATGAAGGGTTCTTGCTTTGAAGTTTTCCTGACCGCTCTCAAGCATACTTGAAACCCTTTGTAGTTGTGAGATTGTTGCAAGATAGTTAGTTTTATCCATATTCTGCGTAACTCCGCTTCTCTCTCCAGTCCATGCACCTGTAGCAATTGAAGATTCAACTCTATGACTGAATAATGTTGATTTTGCAAGAACTTTAATTGAAAAGAATTTTTTTCTTTTTGAAGATTTTTGAAGGGAGTACTGAAGGTCTTTTATTAAAATTCCAAGGTTAACTTTGAAAAGTGTAGCGAGCAAATCTCCTGATAGTCTAACTCTCTTATTCGCATAATGATCTTTATCGGTATAAAGTGTTGGGTCTTCTTTTGCAAGAAGAAGCTGCTTTAAGAGTTTGCACATTGTAACTGCTTTTTTAATTCTTGATGGTTTATCCTGTCCAATGTGGGGGAATAAATATGAATCAATTCTTTGCTTTACCCTGTCAAGAATTTCTTTTTTTGTACCTTGAAGATTTGTCTTTTCTGCAATAAACATCATAGCATCTTCTTCTGTTGCAATATGGGCAAATTCATACAAATTAACAATAACACTGTCAGTTTCCTTCCCGATAAGTTTTGCAATTTCTGCCTCTTTTGTGAGCCCAAGAGCTTTAAGAAGGACAACTGTTGGTATGTCTTTAAATCTTGAAAAGGAGGTTTCAAAAGTTCCGTCTTTTCCTTCTTTTAAGGTTGTAGGAATTCTATATGTTCCTTTAAGGCTGAAAAGTTTTAACATAAGAATCTTTTTTGAATTTTCTTCGATAAAAGGCTGGTTTTCAGCAAGGTCTTCAGCCATAACCATAACTCTTTCATTACCTTTGATAATAAAATATCCTCCCGGATCCAGTGGGTCGTGGTAATTTTCAATTAATTTCTCCTTGTCAAGACCTGACGTATTGCATTTTTTACTTTTTACCATAACCGGAATTTTTCCTATTTCAACCACTTCAGAATCAACCTGACCGTCTTTTTTTACTGTCAGTTCAAGGGTTATTGGAGCAGCGTAAGTAAGGTTTCTTAATCTTGCTTCATAAGGCATTATCATCGAAGTGCTTCCGTCAGATTCAATTACTACCGGCCTTCCTACTTCAACTTTTCCAAGTTTAATTTTAAACTCTTCCTCATCCTGTTCAAGGGAATCTGAAATTTCATTAACAATTTCTTGCATCCTGTGGCCCAAAAATTCATTATAAGAAATGATATTCGATTCAACAAGTGAGTGGTCTTCAAGGTATTTCTTCACAACAAGATGGTTTTTATTTTCAGCCATTATACTACGACCCTAAAATACGTGTTTAATTCGTCTGTTTCAGAATCTTTTCTTTCAATTTTGACTATATCCCCCACGGCGCAATTCTCAGGAAGACCAATATCCCCTGATAAAATTTTTGGAAGCTGGTTTTTAGAAATATTTAATCGGTTTAGAATCTCTTCTGAATCTTTTTCGGATAATTTTAAGTGTTTTGGTTGTAAAATATGCATATCTGTCGTCGGTAAGTGAATTTAGTTTCGAAATCACTCTTGAAGAGCACAAAGTGATACAAAACTGATAAAAAATTAGTTTATAAACCTTTCCATAAAATGAAGAAAAAGGGGTTTCCGGGGCATTTTTGAACTTTTTCTGTCCGGAATCGATACTTCGTTAATTTTTGATGTTTTACATGGCCCCAAAACTAAAATTAAGGATTTTGTAAACGTGTCCATCTCGGGGAAGTTATGGCCCCGAAGGGATTTGAACCCTCGACACCCGGATTAAAAGTCCGGTGCTCTAACCAGGCTGAGCTACGGAGCCATTATGAATTACTCAGACTGGTTAACCAGGCCAAGCAATGTTTAGTTGCACAAAATCTGTGCAACGCACCAATAACTCAAATGCAACTAAGCTTGCGAGTTGAGCTACGGAGCCGTCGCTCAAGTTACTTAATAAAAATAGTTTATAAAAGTTTCTTGATGAACTAAAAAACAAAACTTATAAATGTCTGTTCAAAACCTCTTCAAGTTCATCCTGGGTGACTGAACCGGAAAGTCTTTCAACAACTTTTGAGTCTTTGATTAATACAAAAGTTGGAATTGATGAGACTTCAAACTTTTGTGCGATTTTATGATTATCATCAACATTAATTTTTCCAAATTTTATTTTTCCTTTAAAAGATTCAGAAAGGTCATCGATTATAGGGCTCATTATTGTACATGGCATACACCATTCTGCAAAAAAATCAAGAAAACCAATTTTCTCTTTCATAAAAGATTCAAACTCTCCATTTGTTAATTCCGGGACCACATCATTATTTGTCATTGAGACCGCTAGGAAAAAGCAATTTATAAGATTTTATATTTGGCAGGGGTTACAATTATTTTTAAATTAATTTTTATTCGTGGAAAAATGGAGGAATATCATACAATTTTAGAAGAGATTCTTGGGAATGGAGATGTTAGTTATGAACCAAGGACTGAAGAATATATTTTGGGAATTTCAGGATGGCAAACTACTTTTGATTTAAGAAAAGGTTTCCCTCTTATAACAACAAAAGATGTTCCTGCAAGATTGCCTTTTGAAGAATTATTTTGGAAGCTTAGGGGAGAAAGGAACGTAAAAAGTTTGGTTGACAAAAATATAAATATCTGGACGGCAAATGCTTTTGACAGATATTTGAAAAAAAATGGATTAAAAGAAAAAATTCCAAAGCATACTCAAAAGTGGAATGAAGAATTTGCAATATATACTGAAAGAATAAAAAATGATTCTGAATTTGCTAAAGTTGCCGGAGATTTAGGTCCGGTTTATGGATATAATTGGAGGCATGACAAAGATTCAGATGGTGATGAAATTGACCAGCTTCAAAATTTGTTAAAAAGAATTAAAGAAAGACCCGGTTCAAGATATCACACACTTTCAGCTTGGAATGTTTCAAAATTAAAAGAAATGGCTTTAGGTCCTTGTCCTTTCTGGCATCAGTTTAGCGTCTGGGGGGATTTTATTGACTTGCATATGGTTCAAAGAAGTAATGATATTTTTTTAGGTAATCCTTTCAATCAGGCACAGGATTCTCTTTTATTGCATATGATTGCAAAAGAAACAGGCTATGAACCAAGAAATTTTATCTGTACTACAATAAACACTCATGCTTATTTGGGAGTCCCCCCAAGAGCAAACTTCTGGAGGTATTCAGACAATGTGAAAGAATTTAAAAATAAATTTAATAAAATAAAAAGAAGAAATAGAGAAGATTACCTTGAATTAAAAGAATGGTATCTCAAAACTGCGCCAATAGAATCAGAAGGAAATAAAAGAAAAGATCATATCCCTTTTATTTTGGAGCAGTTGTCAAAGGAACCAAAAGAAATTCCAAAATTGAAATTTGAAAAAGATGTTCCTTTGCTGGAAGCAATTAATATGCCCCCTTTAGAAGTTGTTAGCTTAAAAGGGCACAATCCTCATAGATGGGATTCTAAGGCAAGAATGGCAGCATAATTTTGTCAGCAATTCTTATTAAAAATACAACTCTTATGTATATGGTAAACTAAATATTAATTTAAAAACAAAAAAGAGGTTTAGGTAAAATGGGAACAAAAAGGGGGAAAATTTTTACTTTTGAAGGAACTGATTTTTGCGGGAAAAATACTCAGGCAAATTTATCGCTGAAAAAATTATTGTCTGAAGGGTTTGAATGCAAGACAATGAGCTTTCCAAGATATAATACCCCTA
>JAUYIO010000084.1 GCA_030688225.1 Nanobdellota archaeon | reverse complement strand
CTTCTAATTTTGAAAGAGAAGATTTCATGTTTTGTAATTGGTTTTCAAATTGTTCAATTCTATTATTCATTATTTCAAACTTTCTTCATATTCTGTTAGAGATTTTTCAATTTCTTCAGATAATACAGACATTGTTTTTCTGGCTTCTTCAAGAGAAAGATTTGATTCTTTTAATTCCTTTAAATATTGTTCAATTTCTTCATTAATATTTTTTATCTTTTCTTCTAAACGAATTTTTTCTTCTCGTTTACTTTCAACTTTTTTCTTAAAATCTTCTAATCGTTTTAAATAATCAGACATTATTTTTCTCCATTTTTTGAAAAATTAATTCTTCAACTTCTTTATCTATTTTTCCCTCTTTAGCTAATATTTTAATAGCATCTTTTACAGATGTACTTTGGAATTTCGTATCTTCAATTGATCTTATAAACTTTTCTAAATTTTTTCCACCTTCTTTAATTTCCTCAATCTTTGAAAGATCAAATATTTTTTTAGCTTTTTTAGCAGATTTTAGTTTAATAATTTCATAACTTCTTTTTTCAGTATCTAGCAAAACACAGGATGGTTCAATATTTGCTTCAGTGATTGAGTTTCTTCCAAAACAACCAATATCCAAGAATTGAGTATTTCCTACCTTTTTCTCCCATTGACTATGGTAATGAGCTACAAGAACAAGATCTGCGTTTGTTTTTATATCATCACAGACAACGTGGGAAGCGTATGGGAATTCTTTCGGACAAACAAAAGCATGGACAATCGCTACTTTCCAACAATCATGAAATTTCTTATCAAAAACTATTCCGTTTTTTTTAATATCTTCTTCTATATTATTACTGTATTCAATTCCTTTAATCGAAAAAACTCTTTGTTGTCCATGTTTTAAATAAGGATGATCTAAATATTTAAAATACTCACTTCTTTTCTGTAAATGAGCAAGTCCTGTATATTTTGAATGTTCATTTGAAGCATATTTTTGTGCGTGATTACCAAAAAGAGAATACATCGGAATTTTTGTTTTTTCTATTCTATCTGCAATTTCATCAAGAATTCTATAAGAAGGTTCAGGAGAATCAAGAATGTCTCCTCCATCAAGAATTGCCGAAACATTATTTTCTTTAGCAATTGATAATAGTTCGTTAAATTTAATTAACCAATCTTCAAAATAATTTCCTAATCGGTTAATAGAATTCTTACCCTTTATATGACCATCTTGGAAGTATAGAAATTTACTCATCACCAATCCAATCTATATATCCTGGTTTACCTTTTTCAATTCTTTCGTATAAATGAAAAATTTCTCCTGTTATGCGATTTCTTTCTTT
>JAUYIO010000045.1 GCA_030688225.1 Nanobdellota archaeon | reverse complement strand
CTTTTTAAATCTTTCCTTAACAGTTGTAACATTTCCTGAGGAGAAATAAATTTTCTCCGAATTTGTTCTTTGTTTAATTGAATTTTTTTGTTTTTCAAAAATCTCTTTCATTTTATCGTCGGTTAAAACAATAATCTCAACTTTGTCGTTTTTTTGAAGTCCTAATTTTTTTCTAAATGCCTGGATTTGCCTGCTTAATTCACGAGCATATCCTTCTGCTTCAAGTTCTGGTGTGATAGTTGTGTCTAACTGGACCTTATAAGGCATTCCTAATTTTTCAATTTGTTTTTTTGATGAGTAAATCTTCCTTTGTGAAAATTCTATTTTTTTTAGATTCAATTGATTTTTGATTATTTCTATTAAATCTTTATCAAATTTTTTATTAGAATAAATCTCTGCTTTTGATAATGGCCATTTCAAACCAATTTGCAATTTATCTCTCTCTGCAAGACCAGATTCTATAATATCCAAAATAATCATAAATTCTTTTTCTAAATTCTCATCAATCTTATTTTTTTCAACTTTTGGCCAAGATGAAAGATGGACTGAGTTTTTTGAAAACTGAGAATAGATATTTTCTGAGATGTATGGTGCAAAAGGTGAGAGCAATAAGGAAATTTTTTCCAGAATTTCTCCAAGGATTTCTTTTGTATTATCTCTATCCCTAGTCATTTTTATATATGTTCTTGAAAAATCATTCACAACAAAATTTTGAATTTCTTGAAATGATTTATCTAAAGAATAATTCCCAAGTTCTTTTGTCACTTTTTCAATTATGGAATTTAATCTTGATAAAATCCACTTATCTTCAATTTGTAATTTTGATTTTTTGTTTTCTAATTGATTGTAATAAGAATTACAGTTATATAATATTGTCAGGAAAGGAATTATTGATTCCTTCATTAGATTGTATGAAAATGGTTTGAAATTTCCTGCTTCTGTTGTGCAGAATTGCAATCTTATTGCGTCCACTCCTGTTAAATCAATTATATCTTTTGGTTGAATAACATTTCCTTTGCTCTTGCTCATTTTTTCTCCTTTTTCATCCACAATATGTCCTGCACAAATTACATTTTTGTAAGCAGGTTTATTGAAGAGTATTGTTGATATGACATGCATAGTATAAAACCAACCTCTTGTTTGGTCTATTGCTTCAGAAATAAAATCATACGGAAATCTTCTTGCAAATTCTTTTTTATTTTCAAAAGGGTAATGAAATTGTGCAAATGGGGCTGAACCAGAATCATACCAACAGTCTATAACGTCGGGGATTCTCTCCATTTCTTTCTTGCATTTTGAACACTTTAATTTTACCTCATCTATAAAAGGTTTGTGCAAATCAATTTTTCCTGTTATTTTTTTTGTTGAATTTTTTTTCATATCTTCAATACTTCCTATTATTTTTTCTTCTCCACATTTACACTTCCATATTGGAAGAGGAGTTCCCCAAAATTTAGAACGAGATAATGCCCAATCTTTTGCTCCTTCAAGCCATTTTCCGAATCTTCCGTCTTTTATGTGTTCAGGATACCAACTTATTTGTTTATTTAACTTTAGCATTTTTTCCCTGATAGAACTTACTTTAATAAACCAGGAATTTATCGCATAGTATAAAAGTTGGGAATCGCATCTCCAACAAAAAGGATATGAGTGTGTGATTTTTTCCTTTTTGAAAAGCAAGTGTCTTTCTGCCAAATCTTTTTTTATTGCGTCTTCTGCTTTTTTTACAAACATTCCTTTGAACTTTGGGACAATTTCTAAAAATTTTCCGTCTTCTCCAACAGTATGAACAGCAGGCAAACCAAGTTTTATTCCGACATTATAATCCTCTTCCCCATACATCACAGCTGTATGAACTATTCCTGTTCCATCTTCTGTTGTCACAAAATCTGCAGGAATTATTTTGTGTGAATTTTTATTTTGCGTTTCTTTTATGTCATAGAGAGGTTCGTATCCCAAACCAATCAAATCCTTCCCTTTGAAGTTTTCAATTATCTTGTAATCTCCTTTAATCAAATTTAATTTTTCTTTCCCAAGAATCAACTTATCTCCATCAGGTAACTG
Organism: Nanobdellota archaeon; assembly: GCA_030688225.1. GTDB lineage: Archaea > Nanobdellota > Nanobdellia > Pacearchaeales > GW2011-AR1 > JAUYIO01. Next base: position 13,810 of record JAUYIO010000045.1, on the reverse strand, counting down.
CACTTTTACGTAACCAATATCTTTTCCAACTGCCAAAGCAACATTTCCTGGTAAAGTCCAAGGTGTTGTTGTCCAAGCAAGAAAATATTCATTAGTTTTGTTTTTTAATTTAAACGCTACATAAACAGATTCTTCCTGTATGTCTTTATAACCCTGAGCAACTTCATGGCTTGACAGAGGTGTTCCACAGCGAGGACAAAATGGAACTACTTTGTGTCCTTCATACAAAAATTTCTTATCATATAATTCTTTTAAGCTCCACCAAACACTTTCAATATAATCATTTTCAAGAGTTACATAAGGATGCTCCAGGTCAATCCAGTAAGCTAGTTCTCTTGTTGATTTTTCCCAGTCAGAGATATTTGAGAAAACACTTTCTCTTGCTTTCTGAATGAATTTTGAAACACCGTATTTTATTACATCTTTTTTTGAGTCTAATTTTAATTGTTTTTCAACTTGAACTTCAACAGGAAGTCCGTGACAGTCCCACCCTCCTTTTCTAGGCACAGAGAATCCCTGCATGAATTTGAACTTGCAAATTATATCTTTGAATGTTCTAACCTCAAGATGATGCAGTGCAGGAGGAGCATTTGCTGTTGGAGGGCCTTCAAGAAAAGAAAACAAAGGTTTCTTCTGATTATCTTGAACTGCCTTGTCTATTTCTTTTTTATTTTTTTTCCAGATTTTTCTTGCTTCTTCTTCAACTTTTTTAAAGTCATACATTCTACTTTTATTTAGGTAATTTACCTTTTAAATTTAATTAAACCCCTGGCATTCTACAAGATTCACGAATTTTTCAACAGGGTCCTGGCTATCACGAAAAGATACATATCCTATATCAGTGTCTAAACTCATTTAAAATTCTCCTGACAAATCAAATGATTTGTCTTTTTAGATAATAATAGCTATGATAGAAATAATTGACATTACAGTTCTGTTCAATTTATCCATAGCCATGTTAAATACAGTAAAAAGAAGTATTTAAATTTTGTTAAAAATCTTCCAAAATTTCTTTTTCTACAAAATGAAGTTTACTTGGAATAATAATGCAATAAGGTTTTTTAACACTTGTGAATTTCTTAAAATCTTCCAAATTGTTGTAAAATATTTTACTATATCTTGTTCCAAGGCATTGGCAGAGAATTATCTTGTTTAAAACAATTTTATGTTTTTTTGCAGCAATTTCCAATTCTTTCAAAGCTTCGTGAAATTCCAAACCGATATCAACCAATATTAGACTATGCGCATCAATTGAGAGATTTTGTTTTACAATTTCCATAAAGCTGTCAGGAGTGTAATTTTTTTTCCAGGCAGGCATGCTTGTTATTTTTCCGAATTTGTAAATCTGCAAACCTGTTTCTGCAATAGCATCAAAAACAGAGGAAGAATAAATTATTTTGCATTTAATTCCAACTTCCTTTGCTTCTTCTATAAGAGATATGTGGGTTGTTGCTGTTAAAGGGCTTCCATAAACTAATAATGCAATGTCTAGTTTTTTAGCCATATCTACAATTTTCAAACTCTCTACAAAATCCCTGTCTGCTGGAAGAATTTTTTTTCCTATTACTTCTCGTAATTCTCCTTCGCTGTAAGGAAAATCAACAGTGTAATTTTCAAGATATATTTTCTTGCATTTCTTTAAAGCGTCCATCCCCTGCAAAGAAATTCCTTTGGCATTCAAACCTAAACCGATTATGTATAACATAAATAAAAAAGTGAATAAGGGTTTTTAAGTTTGATTCTTTATTTTTTAAGGCTTCTACTCGTTACAATGGCTATAAAAAAGAACGTGAATAACAAAACATCATTCCTTGCTATGAGGCTAATTAACCCTCCAATTAAGCTTGCAATTATAATTAACCTGAACCATTTTTGTCCTTGTTTTCTTTCGTCTTTTGTTATTGATGCAAGATAATTTCCTATTGAAAAACCTAACATTAAGAACAAAACCCCTATAAACAATTTATAAATTTCTAACATAATAATATTTAAGAAAGATAGTTTTTATATTTATTCAATGACATACAAAAAATTCCTTGTTGTTGCAAGCAAACTTGATAAAGCTGGAGTAAATATCACAACAAATCTTTCGCAGTTTCCTGCAGAGAATTTTAAGTTTTATCTTGTTGACAAAGAGATAATTCATGAGGAAAACTTAAACATAGAGAAGATTAATCAATTTGATTTTATAATTTTTGCTTCAAAACATAAATCTGAAAAAAAAGAAAAAACTCTTTCTGTTCATGCTCCAGGAAACTGGAGAGTGGCAGAACTTGGAGGGAAGAATAGGCAAGTTTGCAAAACTTCTGCACTTTTTGAAAAGTTTATTTTTGAAAAATTAAATGAAACTGCAAAAAAGTTTGATTTGAAAGATTACAAGATAACATTGGAATGCACACATCACGGTCCATTAATTAACAAGCCGTGTATCTTCATAGAAATAGGTGCAACAGAAGAAGAGTGGAGAAACAAAAAAGCTGGATTTGTCGTCGCAAAAACAATTTCTGACACTATAAAAGAATTTAAGGAAAACCCTTACCATGAAATTGCAGTTGGAATTGGAGGACCTCATTATTGTCCTAATTTTAATAAGATTCAATTGAATTCAAATATTGCAATTTCTCATATTATCCCCCAGTATTCTCTTCCAATTAATGACGATATGATTATGCAAGCAGTGGAAGGAACAGAAGAGGAAATTGATTTTGTTTTGATTGATTGGAAAGGGCTTGGAAATTCTGAAAGACGACAAGAAGTCATAGATGTTTTAGACAGGAATCACATAAGTTACAGGAAAACAAGCGACATTAATAAAAATCCTGAAAATGAAGACGAGTAGATTATCAACAAATTTATAATGTTCTGATTCATTTCTTTTTTATGAAAAGAAAACTTGAGAAAGCGATAAGCATTGTTATTTTTATCATTATAATCCTTGGAGGTTATTTAATTTATGTTAATTTTCTTTCATATCCTTCTATTAAAATAGCAAACTGGAATCTGGAAGTTTTCGGAGAGGATAAATCAGAGAATATAGAGTTGATGAATGTTTATGTAGATAAGATAGAGAAGTACGACATAATTTTTGTTCAGGAAATAAGAGATAAATCTGAATCATCTTTTACAAAATTATGTTCTGAATTGCAAGGTTATTCGTGCAAGATTTCCAGTCGTGCAGGGAGAACTTCTTTCAAAGAACAGTACGGAGTCATTTACAAAAAAGAAATTGACTTAATCTATCTTAAAGATTATAATCCTGACAGCAAAGACAGATGGGAAAGACCTCCTATTGAAGTTTCTTTCAAAGTAGGAGATTATAGTTTGACAATTTATAATATTCATGTAAAGCCAGATGATGTTCAAAACGAATTATCAAATTTGGAGAATGTTGTTTCTGATTATGGGAATGTTATTATTCTCGGAGATTTGAATGCAGATTGTTCTTATTACAACAACAAAAATGAAAAAGAATTTGAAAATTGGAATTGGATTGTCAAGGATAGCGACGACACTGCAGTAAGCTCAAATAATTGTGCTTATGACAGAATAATATTGAATGACGATGCTAAAAAAGAATACAAGGGTTATGGGATTGATAAAAAAGAAATAACTAAAGAAGTTTCAAATCATTATTTAGTTTGGGTTAGAATTAAGATTGTTGAATGATTATTGTTCAGAATCATTCAATTCTGTTTCTGTTGTCTCAATTAAGGGTTCTATGAATATCGCGACTTTGGAGCGAGTGATTTTTGTTTATCTTTTACATAAATAATAGAATAATCTATCAATTAAAGATGGTTTCCATTTATCAGTATTTGTTTCTTCCTTTACATTAAAATGATCATATATCTCTTGTACGTTGTTTGTTTTTGGAAAGTATTTTTCATATTGAACATCATATTCATCAAATGTTTTTAAATAACCTTCTTGTAATAAAATTACTCCCCCACTTATTCCGATATGCTCTTCAATCTTATGGAATAAAACTCTAGCTCCTAATTCATCATTTTCTTTAAGTTTAATTGCAACAAAATTCTCTCCAAGTTCAGAATGCCAAGGTATACTTATATGCCTCATTATAATTTGAAAAAACAATAACCTTTTATAAATTTTCCGTAGAGAAAATAGAATAATCACTCTTCAACTTCTTCGCTTTCGCTCGCCAAAAAAGCCCACCAAGGTTTTCCTGTTCTTATTATCTCTCCGTTTTCAGCATTAACTTCTGCAGATACCTGCATTCTTGTTCTGAATAAACCAAAAACTCTTGCTTCTTTTCTTACTCTTAATTCATAAGCTAATTCTGCATTATCTCCTCTTCCAACTTCTTTTAATTCTATTGAACAATTATTTTCAGCAGAACAAACTCTTAACCTTAATCTTGTCAAAGCTGTTTCAGAAGCAACGTCTGGCATTATTTTGACTTCTGCATTTCTTCCATTTGATAATTGTGCATAAAATCTTGTTCTGTCCTGTGTTTTGTTTTGAGTCAAATTACATTCACAATCTGCGGAATAATTTCCTACTCTTAATCTTACTCTATTTTCATCTCTTTCCTGTATTTGTATTTCTTTTCCTCCCTCACCAACATATTCTCCTGCTGTTGCTTTTACTCCAACAGACGCCATCACCTTAACTTCTGATTCATCTCCTTGATTCCTCTCAGGGTCATCACTATATCGTGCATCTTGATCTTGAGTAGCTCCTCCTGTTATTATTGAAGCAGAAACCAAACCAAGCATGAACATTCCTAAAAACAAAATCACCAAAATCTTTTTCATAAATCAATAATGTAAAGGTTATTTATAAAAGTTTGGGGTATTTTAAAACACGTCAAAATATAGCTATGGCTTTTCCTTTCCACGCTCACATTTTTAATTTGATTTCGTAAATTTATTTTCGCGAAACAACTCTACTCACAATCTCGCATGTGAATTATTAATTTATAATTTTCTTCACTACCACGAAATTGCTCGGAATTTGATGTTCAAATTCCAAATTTATAGCGAGGGCGGGATTTGAACCACGCGACCTCCGGGTCTCCCGCTTATTAAGCTATGGGCCCGACGAGCACTCCAGACTGCTCCACCTCGCTATAGGAAATAAATTAGAAAAACACTTATAAATCTAACTATTTTATCTTCTCTATGCCTTGGTCGCATAGTGGTATTGCAATGGATTGCTAACGGGAAGAACCTAGGTTCTTCTACGGTAACATCTCCTAAAGATGTGCTTCGCAAAATAAGGTAAATATCCATGCCCTTCGGGGTCCGCAGGTTCGATTCCTGCCCAAGGCGTTTTAAAAATGGAAAATTTTATTAGTTAGTATGAATAAAACTGTAAAAGAAAAAAAACTTAGGGAATTTGCTAAATCTGTTATTAATGATCTTAGATGTAAAAAAGAAATAAAATATTTTTTGAGATATTTTAGATTAGGAGAAGAACAATTGATTCAAGAATATGTAAATTATGATCTTGATGTTTTTGATTATGAAAATGAGATTTATGAGTCTATTGTAATGCGTTTGGTTTTGTATATCCATAATCTGCTTGATGGAAGCTGGCATCAAGATAGACAAAATACTATTTTGGAATTTTTAAAAAAGATTAATTTTGAAACTGCTGTTGATGTAGGATTTGGAGTGCCAACTAAATATATAAAACATTACATTCTAAATAAATCAGCAAAAAAATTTACTTTGGTTGATCTTTATGATTCTGCATTTGATTTTGCTAAGGTACTTCTTTTTAGATGGTCAAAGACATATAAGAAGACGATAAATTTTGAAAAAGTTGATATGAATAATATGGAATATATTGGAGACTATGATGTGTTCTTATTCCAAGATTCTATTGAGCATACTAAAAACCCAACAGGATATTTGAAGAAAACTGTGTTTTTATCCCCAGAAAGTTCAAAATTTATTTTATCTTTACCTATTGGGCCATCAGTGCCTAGCCATTACATAGAATTCAAAAATAAAGAAGTAGCGATTAAATGGCTTGAAAATTCTGGTTTAAAAATAGAAGAATCCAAAGATATTTTTGTTAACCCAAAAGTTGATTTATTTGCAAGTGATTTAGATAAAAAATTTTATAATTTTATTGTGTTATGTAGTAAGAAATAAACCTGTATTATTAATAACTTTTTAATGGTAACATTTAAATATATATGCCCCCTATAAAAAATATGTCCTTTTCAAAGAAAGATAGAGAAATTATGTCTCTTGCTATCAATGAAGCAAGAGAAGCAGGAAAACAAGGAAATTTCCCCATAGGAAGTGTTCTAACAATTAATGAGGATGTTGTTGCTGTGGGAAAAAATCAACTTTATATAAATGGGGATTGGTATTCTCATGCTGAAAATAGGTTAATAGAAAAACATTCTAAATCAATTCTTGAAGAAAAAAAGAGAGGATCTTCAATTGAATTATATTCTACTCTTGAACCTTGTTTTATGTGTTTTGGAACATCTCTTTTACATAGAATACCAAAAATTACCTTTGGTTGTCCAGACCCTTATGGAGGTGTTGCAGGTATGGATAAAAAGAATTTTCCCCCCTTTTATAGGGAGAGATGGCCTAAGATTAGAAGTGGTTTATTTGCAAAAGAATCTTGCGATTTATTATTGAATTTTTTTGCTAGTAAGGATACCCCAGAGTTTAGAGAAATGTTTAATACATATAAAAACCTAAAAATAGAATGATAAAAATAGATTTACATATGCATTCAAACCATTCTGATGGGGATTTTTCTCCTAAAGAATTAGTAAATATTGTTTTTAATAAAAGAATTTCTGCAATGGCAATAACTGACCACGATAAAGCAACAGCAAATAAGGAAGCTGAAAAATATGCAAAAGAGAAAGGAATAGAATACATACATGGAATAGAAATCACCATAACACCTCCAGAAGGAGTAAGAGAACTTCATATTGTTGGATTATTCATAGATTCTGAGAAGGAAGAAATAAAAACTATTTCAGAGAGGCATAAAAAATATGCAATTGATACGGCAAAGAAAATAATTAAAAAGTTAAATGAATTAGATTATAAAATTTCTTTTGAAGAATTGGTTAAGGAAACAAAAGGAGAACATTTTGGAAGACCCTTTATTGCAAAGATCTTAATGAAGAAATATCCTGAAAAATTTCAAGAAAGAAGTCAAGTATTTGAAGAACTTTTAGGGAAACAAGGAAAAGCTTTTGTTTTGCCAAAGGGAACAGAATTAGAAGAAGCCATAAAGATTATTCATAATGCAGGAGGTATTGCAATTGTTGCTCATCCTTGGTATTTGGGGGAGAATATGAATAAAATATTAGAAGAATTTGTCTCTTTTGGAGGGGATGGAATAGAGTTAGATTATTCTCCGAAAGATTCAATTCCTGAGAATACTAAAGAAATTTTGGAAGATTTTGCAAAGAAAAATAATTTAATAATTTCTGGAGGAACAGATTTTCATAAATTGGATGAAGGAAAAGAGGAAATTGGTGGTAGAGGGATTTCTAAAGAGGAATTTCTTAAATTAAAGAATTATCACCAAAAAAATGCAAAAAGATGAATTGATAGGAACAAGAGAAAGAGATAATTTTTTATATACTAGAGGAGAAACTTCTTTTTATGATAAAAACTGCAATAATAGTATAATAATTTCTAATTTAGAAAAAGGTGTCGTAAAAGGTATAACTAATCATGCTGTAATTAATGATGGAAGAAGAAATTATTTAATTCCTATAACTGAAATTGAGGAAATTCTTGATATTTCAAGTAAAATGTTAAGAAAAAAATGTGTTTTGTATAAAAAACCAAGATCTATTTTAGAAATACAAAATTTAGGGATTTTAAGTGAAGAAGAAATAAGGCAAAAAATTTCTTCAAATTATAATTTGGAGATTAAGAATTTATTGGAAATAAAAACTAAAAAAGGAAGGAATAGAGTTTACAAAATTGTTTCTAAGAGAAATAAAGAATTTATGTTAAAGTATTGTGGAAAAGATCCTGAATTATTTGAATCCCAAGTCTCTTTTTTGGAGGGAATTTCTTCTTTTCCAAGTTTTCTTCTAACAGTTAATTCTGTTCCATATATCTTCTTTAAGGATAATATTTATGCTCTTGAAGAATTTGTAGAAGGAGAAATATTACCTTCAGACAAAGAAAATTATTTTGGGCTTGTTGGAAAACATTTGGCTTTAATGCATAATGAATTCAATAAAAAAACAATTTCAAAAAAGAATCTTGAAAATGTTTTGACTAAAGAAGGAAATTTTTTCAGCGAAAGTAATCTGATTTCAATGCAGATTGATCTGGAGAATGATTATAATAATGAATTTTTCTTAAAAGAAATGGCCTCTTTGCCAAGGACATTAGGTTCAATAGTAAATTCTTTTCCTGATCAGATAATCCACGGAGATTTAAACAGATCAAATTTAATTTGGAATAAAAATAATGCGAAAACAATTGACTCTGAAACAATCATATTTTCTAAGAGAATTCTAGATTTTATCCCAGCACTTTTGTTTGAAGGAAATTTAACTATTCCTCATTATACGCCAAACTCTTTAAGAGATCTAATAGATTCTTATGATCTTCACGCATATCAAAAATTAAGAGAAGATGAGAGAACTATTCTTCCATACCTTTTGAAATTTTCTTTAATTAAGTCTTATGTAATTTATGTACTTAGGAGAAACTTGAAAGATGGAAAATTCAAAAATCAGATTATTAATAATTTAAAGCTCGTTGAAGGAGAAATAAATGTTAACTAAAATTCCTTTTAAGATTAATTATCCTTTGCAAATTTTTCATCCAACTAAGGAAATAAATTTTAATGATGAAGATGAAAGAAGAGAGATTTTTGAGAGAAATATTTACCATAACTTATTTGGTAAAAAAAGGAATAACCTTTTAGAAAAAAATTCCCAATTATTTTTTAAATTGGGGGAAGAAGTATTAAATTATATGGCAAGAAATTATTCTGATTTATCAATACTAAACCTTTCTTTATTTGGATCTTCCACTATCTTAGAAAATCCAAGAGATTATGATTTTTTAGCAATTACTCAAGGAGATATTTTTCAATTAGATGAACCAATTTTGAATTTAAATGGAAAGAAAATTCAAAATGGAATTTCAATAAAAGGGGTTGATAATTATATTAGAGGATTTAAAAAAGAAGATAATAGCATTCAAAGTAATAGATTAGAACAAATTATAGACAGAACTGCAATTTCTTTATTTAGAAGGCATATACCTCTTTTTGGAAAAGATTTTATAAATAATGAGGAAGAATTTTTAAAAAATGCTTATGCCCAAGTTTCAGATTTAATAAACAACGCATATGAATTATTTTACTTAAAACAAGAGAATTATTTTATTCCTGAGGAAAAAAGAGCTAAGAAGATGTTAACCAGATGTTATGAAGCGACATCATATATGGGAGCTGTTGATTCTGATAGAATAATACAAGAAATGAGGAAAGAAATTTATTTTGCTTTAAAAGACAAATATGAACTTGAAAAGAGTAAAAAGATATTTGAAAAATTTGGTAAATTATATGAAGAAAAGATTAATGATTTTGGGAAGAAATAACTTTCTTTAACCTCAGAATAATAATCTGGTTAGAGCTTTAAAAAGTAGAAATTTAATATTATATAAAAAATTTATATTATATTGCTAATCCATGCCCTTCGGGGTCCGCAGGTTCGATTCCTGCCCAAGGCGTTTGTTATTTCATAAATTAATCATTATCTTTCTACAAAACAAATCCTTAAAAATATAAATTGTTCTCTAAAATGATGGGGAGAAATTTTGACCCGCAATCATTAAAAGAGTATATGGATTCAAAACCTTTCAAGGTTTTTAACAAAAAATCTTTTTTCCCAATCCAGAAAAGTTTTTTTGAGGAATGTGGGGAAGCAATTAACTATGGTTACAGAAAAACCATAGGAGATTTCTATGAAATTTTATCTTATGCAATATTTGGAGGTAAATGGCAAGGGAATTCCGATAATTCTGAAAATGAAAACGGAAATGCTTTCAAGCCAGACATAATTAATTCTGACAAAAAAATAATCATAGAATCAAAGGCTGTATGCTGGAGAGAATCGTGCAAATTTACAGATTATCAAATGGGAAGATATCTTTTACAACAATGCGATTCTTTTTTCATGAAGCACCACAAGATTTTTTTTTCAATATATAAATACAAACTAAGAGAACCATTAAATTATTTTAAAGAGTTTAAAGAAGACGTCTTGGAAAATATTGTAAGAACTTTATCTGAAAATACTGGCTATTCCCTATTTTTCCCATTCAGTGTTGCCCATGCAATTCACAATCCAAAAACAAACGGAATCTATAAATCAAGATATGAAAGAAAAAGATGGGACCCAATTACGAGACTTACTGCGACAGGAATTAAAAAAATGTTTTTGGACCCAGAGGAATTTTTAGAGAAGATTGGATTATCGCCTGAAAGATATAACATTACAAGGACAAAAACTCCTAAAGGAATGAAAATGAATCAATATGAAATTCCTGAATTTCCAATACTTTACATTGAAGATAAGAACTACAAAAAATGGTTTGAAGTTTTCAAAACAAAATATTCTGAAGAAGCTTCTACTATAAGAATAGAGGAAAAGACGAAAGAAGATTACAGAGAAATGCGAAAAGAAGGATGTTCTGATGAATTCACTGAAGAAGAAATCAGAAATGCAGAATTAGCAAAAACAACTAAGGAGATTCCGTTTTGACTAAATATTTAAAAACCAAAACAATTTTTTTAAGAGATGTTAAAATTAGGAATTGATGATGCTGGAAAAGGGCCTGTAATCGGGCCACTTGTTCTTGCAGGATGTTTAATAGACGAGAAAACTGAAAAAGAATTGAGAAGATTGGGAGTTAAGGACAGCAAACAATTAACACAAGCAAGGAGAGAATTTCTTGCTGAAAAAATCAGGGAGAAAGCTGAAACTTTTGAGATAGAGATAATTTATCCTCCGGAAATTGACAAGAGAAATTTTGATGGGGTGAAGTTAAATGAAGTAGAAGCTTTTGCATGTGCGAATATAATTAACAAAATAAATAAAGGGTTTAAGAAAATTCAAGTTGTTGTTGATTGTCCTTCTGTAAGTCCTGAAAAATGGAGAGATTTTTTGATGATGAGAATTAATAATCTTTCAAATTTGGAAATTTCCTGCGAGCATAAAGCAGACAGAAATCACATCGCTGTTTCTGCAGCATCAATTCTTGCAAAAGATACAAGGGAGAAAGAAATGTCAAAATTAAAAGAAAAATATGGGAGAGAGATTGGTTCTGGTTATTGTTCTGATCCATTAACCTGTAAATTCCTTGAAAAAAATTTGCACAAATACGACGGAGACGGAATTTTTAGAAAAACATGGGCAACCTGGAAAGAAGCTGTCAGGAAAGTTGAGCAGAGGAAACTGTTGAGTTAGTTTTAGTACAACGTTCCGAAGGGGAATTTCAGAGTAAGCGGGCGGGCGACATCTAAGCAAATCGGGATAGGATTACTAAAGAAATTATTGCGAGGGCAATTCCAAATATCTCAATTGGATTTATTTTTTCTTTAAAATAAAACACGCTTACCAAAGTTAAGAGAACCACACAACTAACACCATACAAAACGCCTAATGTAGAAAGTTTAATTTTTCTCATAACAAAAAACCAGCCAAATGCTGTAAGTCCATAGATTACCGCTCCCAAAATTAGCATTTGCCAACCTGAAAAGGCGTTTTGTAATGAAGCATGTTTTATGAAAGCGTCAGCAAGAACTGTTATAGCACTTAATCCTATCCCGATTAAAAAGGCAATTAAAATTGTGTTCATAATAAATAGATACTTGCTTTAGTTTAATAATGTTACGAGCCCGCCCGCTTATTGAATATAACCCCTGTTCAACTCTCCCGAATACCTGCAGGGATTGATTTTTAGTGCAACGATGCCGAAGGCAAAAAATCAAAGTCGTGAGCCATATTAATTTTAAAGAGGACACTTTAGGACGGCGGGACGCTGTCCATATTATAATAGAAATTGTTGTAGTATCTTTGTCTTGTGAGCCACCGCCTTCTTTGCTTCTTTCTTTTTAAGAAAGAAGACGGGAGTTTTCATATAGTAAAATTTAATAAAGGGTATGTATTGCTTATATTAAGATGGTGACTAATTTAACTTTTATTGATTTATTTGCAGGAATAGGAGGTTTTCGTATAGCTTTAGAAAGGCAAGGGGCAGAGTGTGTGTTTTCTTCTGAATGGGATAAAGATGCACAAAAGACCTATTATGAGAATTTTGGGGAGATTCCAAAAGGAGATATAACTAAAATTAATGAAAAAGATATTCCAAAACATGATGTCTTGTGTGGGGGCTTTCCATGTCAGGCATTTAGCATTTCTGGAAAACAAAGAGGTTTTAAAGATACTCGGGGAACTTTATTTTTTGATATAGCAAGAATTGCAGAACACCATAAACCAAAAGTAATTTATTTAGAAAATGTAAAAAACCTAACAAAACATTATCATGGAAATACATTAAAGATTATTTTAAGAACTTTGGAAGATTTAGGATATAATGTTTTTTATCAAGTTTTAGTCGCAAGTCATTACGGAGTTCCACAACAAAGAGAAAGAATTTATATTGTTGGCTTTAGGAAAGATTTAGGAATAACCAATTTTCAATTTCCTAAACCTACCTATAAGAGAATATTTGTTAAAGATATTCTTGAAGATGAAGAAAAAGCTAAAGATTGCATTGTAAATAGGACAGATTTAAAGTTTTGGAAAAGAGATGAAACTCCTTCTTTAAAATTAATTCAAATTGGTCAAATTAATAATGGGGGGCAAGGAGAAAGAATTTATAGTATAAATGGTCACGCAGTTACTCTTTCTGCTTATGGTGGAGGAGTTGCAGGAAAAACTGGGGCGTATTTAGTAAATGGGAAAATAAGAAGATTAACTCCGCGAGAATGTGCAAGAGTTCAGGGATTTCCAGAAGATTTCAAGATTCCAACAAATAAATATCAAGCATATAAACAATTTGGGAATAGTGTTTCTGTCCCAGTTGTAGAATCAATTTTTAAAAAAATAAAAGAGTCATTATCTCAAGAAAAAGTAAAAGAGAGTGTAACTATAAAATCTTTTGAATTTGAAAGAGAAAGAGATTATTCAATTCAAACAAAATTAATTAATGCTTAAAATGGAAGATAAAATTTTATGGGGTTCTGAAACAGCAAAGGGCGGTTTTAGAAATGAAGATGATGTTATTGATAAATTCAATAATTGGAAAAATGAAAAGATAGCTCAAGATTGGCTAGTTAAAATGGGCTATGTTATAAAAGAAATTGAATTTGTTAAAGCAGTTAAGATTTCTGGAAATTATAAAACAGATGTTCAAGTCCAAGTTACAATAAAATTGAAAGAAGCGATTGATTGTGAAAATCTTTCAATAAAATTAGTAAGCAATCCTCAAGGATTTAATCAGATAGATAAAAGGGAAGTTGATAAATATGTTGAGATGTGGAAAATCCCTAAAGATGTTGAAGAAATATTAAGATTATTTACTGGAAAAATATCTCCCAGAAAAGATGTTAAATTAAAAGACTCTAGAAGAATGTTTCTAACAGAAATGACTGAAAAAGAAAGAGATAAGTTAGTGAATTTCTTTTCTAAAAATAAGATTTTGGTTATTTCAGATATTTTGAAAGGGAGAGATAAATTTTCAGCAGATTGGATGTTGGTTATTTTAAAGAAAAATAAAGATAGTTATGAATGGGTTTTGAAAGACATTAATTCTGTTAT
>JAUYIO010000043.1 GCA_030688225.1 Nanobdellota archaeon | reverse complement strand
AGCAGAGCTGTGGAGTATTAAACCCAAATGGAGAATAAAAGATACTAAAATCACCTTAGAAAAGTAAACAATCCTACTAAAATCAACACCAATATAACAACTATCCACAAAATCATTCTTTTCTTCTTTTCTCTCATTTTTCTTTCACTTGCTTTTATATATGCCTCTTCAATTTCATTCTTAGTATCAATATCAAGTTCTTTCTTTTTAGAATTAGAATAATCAAAACTCATTACTCCCCCTGTTTGAACTTTTTCAACCATTTTATCAATAAAGATAAGAAGAAAAACATTATAAACCTTCCTCAAATTAAACATCTATAATGAAAAATAAATCACTTGGAAAAGTCGTCTTGGGAATGTCTGGCGGAGTTGATAGTAGTCTCGCCGCGTTTTTACTAAAAGAAAAAGGATATGATGTAATCCCAATATTTCTTCAAAACTATCCTGATGAATCTCCCTATTTAGATTCTATCTGTCCCTTCAAGGAAGATAAGAATATCGCTGAGAAAATATGCAAATCCCTAGGATTAAAATTAAAAAAAATAGATTATCGAACCAAATATCTTAATGAAGTTATAGAGCCAATGTTTTCTCAATATGAGAAGAACTTAACTCCAAATCCTGATGTATCCTGCAATACAATTATAAAATTTCCAGCTCTCTGGAAATATGCAAAATCAATTTCTGCAGACTACATAGCTACTGGACACTATGCTAGAATTTCAAAAGATAAAAATGGATTTCATTTATTGCAAGGCATTGATAAAAACAAAGACCAATCTTACTTTCTTCACGAACTATCTCAATCAGATTTGTCACATACTCTCTTTCCAATAGGAAATCTAACAAAAACACAAGTAAGAAATCTTGCCAAAAAAGTAGGATTCAAAAATTGGGACAAGCAAAGCTCAAGAGGAATCTGTTTTATTGGAAAAACAAATTTCAAGGAATTCCTAAAAAAGAAAATTTCTCCGAAACCAGGACCAGTTTTATCAATCTCTGGAGAAATAATCGGAAAACATCCAGGAATGATGTACTTCACGAACGGAGAACGAGTTCGCCCAGGAAAAGGTTTTGAAATAGATTCAAAATATATAAACAGAATAGGAAACAAAAAAATATATGTCTTTAAAAAAATAAAACCAAACAAAATAATAATAGCTCCAGAAAACCATCCCTCTCTAAAAAGGTCTAAAATAAATCTTAAAAAA
>JAUYIO010000066.1 GCA_030688225.1 Nanobdellota archaeon | reverse complement strand
AAAAGTATGTTTCAATATTTATGAATTAAAAGAACAAGAAAAAGATATTAAGAAAATACAGAATATCCAGGAAGATGGTAAAGTGATATTGGATCAAGGATCAATAGTGGAATTCAGCGTGAAAGAAGAAAAACATTCCCTTATTGTAAATGATATTTTTGATGATAAAGTGAATATCACTATACATTCTTCTCCAATCAATTTTATTATGCTTATTGGAGAGACAAAAAAGATAGACTTTGAAAATGATGGCTTTTATGATCTTGAGGTGAAATTTTCTCAGATACTTGGTTCTAAAGTCGTTTTTGACTTGAAGGATATTGTACAAGAAGAGCCTGAAGAAATTCCAGTGGTAGAAGAACCAACAATCACCCCTCCAGCGCCAACATTCTGGACTCCTGAGAATATCTTCTTTATCATATTGATAATTATAATGTTCTGGATGTTGTTAATCAGCTTGTTATTAGGTTCAAGGAAACATACTTGTCGTCCTCAAATAGATCATACACATTTGATTAGTGAGAATCTTATCAAACCTAAAAAAAGAAAGGTTAAGAAGATTATCAAAAAAACAAACAAAAATCATGAATTAAATAAGATGCTCACTAAAGAGATTGATAGGAAGAAGAATGTTGGGAAAAAAGTTGAGAAGAATGCAGGAAAGAATGCTGAAAAACGTGCAGGAATCAGGAAAAAATTAATCAAGAAGATTATTAACAAGTTTGATAGGAAGAGTGCGCGTGAGAACGAATTGAAAAAAATGATTGAAGACATAGGTAAAAATTTATAGGCAGTTATGGATAAGTATGGATATTTATAGACATTTATAAAAATTTATAGAAATTTATAGATCGATGAAAAAAGAGGAGGAGTAGGAAATGAAAAAGAATAAGAAAATCATCGCAGTAATATCTCCAAAAGGTGGAGTTGGAAAGACAGTTACAACTGTAAATCTTGCAACATCATTTGCTCTTGAATTTAATCAAAAAGTTCTCGCAGTTGATACAAACATCACTATAGCATCTCTTGGACTTCATTTTAACATTTTGTATCCTCATGTAACTATCTCTGACATTTGTAGGAAAAATTTTCCTGTCTCCAAAACCCTTTTTACTTACAATCCTCGTTTGGATGTCATTCCTGCTTCTATTTCAATAGGGAAGAAT
>JAUYIO010000055.1 GCA_030688225.1 Nanobdellota archaeon | reverse complement strand
ATTGAAAATGTTTTAAAAGAAAAATTAAAAACAGAGTTATTTACGAACAAAAATCACAATCACGCAATCCTTGAAAAAGGAAAGTACATTCACAGAAAAGGTGCAACTCCTGCAAAAAATGGAGAAAAAGGAATTATTCCAGGGAATATGCGCGACGGAAGTTTTTTAGTTAAAGGTTTGGGAAATCCAAAATTTTTACATTCTTCTTCTCACGGAGCAGGAAGACTTTTAAGCAGAAGTTCAGCAAGAGAAAAAATAACAATGAAAGATTTTGAAAAAAGTATGAAAGGAATTAAGGGAACAATCTCCCAAAAAACTCTTGACGAAGCACCGATGGCTTACAAAAATATTGACAAAATAATGGATATTCAAAAACGCTCTGTAAAAATTCTAAAACATCTAAAACCTTTGATAAACTGGAAGGGATGAAATAGGTTCGTTGTAAGCAACTTGCAGATTAATATGGAGTTAATGCCTGTAACAATTCCATAAATAGTTTTAGCCCGTATTTTAAATCATCAAAGAGTTCTTTTATTTTTTCTCTAAATTTATTAGACATTTTTACTAATTTTAATGGTTTACTCTTTCACCCAGCAAAACATTTTCAAAGTTGTTGGCTTGTATGTTTCAGAATTAGCCATAAGTATCACTGACTGAACATAAACATCTTCTTCTGTAAGAAGTTCTTTTTTACAATCATCATTAACCTCACAAATTTGAGCATCACAATTCAGATAACTTGGAATTCCTGCTTCAACCTCGCTTTTTAAAATCTCTGAAAAATCTTTTAATTCAACAGGCAATTCCTCAATTTCAAGAATTTCTTTTCTTAAAAAATCATCAAGCTGAATTTTTCTTAACGTTCCTATTTCAATGCTGTAAATCTTTGGAGAAAAATCTTCTTTTTCTTTATAATCTCTGTTTACAACAATCAACGCAACTGCAGTTATCATCATCAATGCAACAAAAACTTCCAAAACTCTTATCCACCCTTTTTTATTTTTCATTTTCAAAAATTTCCTATTTTTTCATTTGTAGTTTTCTTTTACACTGTAGCTTTTCTTCCGACGGTTTTTTGAAAATCGTCGCAAAGCCTTTAGGCTTTCTTTCTAAAAAGAAAACCCATTACCATAGTTTAATAATAAGTGTTCCTGATTTTATGCTAGCCTCTGAATCAACATACTGAACAGGAACTTCTCTGACATAAGTATCTTTCAAAATCTCTTTTACCTCTCCTATTATCCTGTCTCCGTTTTCCGTTATAAAATCTATTCCAATCTCTTCACCGTCAGGAATTTTTAAACTATTTTTTAATTCATTGTATGCAGTTTGACTATTTAAAATTCCAATAACTTTTTCTTCAAAAATATATTCCTCTGTTCTTACCAGACCAACTTTTTTAATTGACTGAACAGGTGTTTCCCCATCATCATAAGTCCCTGCTTCAGAATAAAAAGTTCCAGGAGTAAAAGGACAACTTTCTTCATCTATAGGAGAATTATCTAATTTCTCTTCAGAATAATAAATTTTCAATGTGAAAACTCCTCCAGTATCTATTCTTAAAAGATCAGGATTACCTTCTCTCAGTTCAAATTTTACAAGATCATTATCTGTGTTTTTTACAAGTAAGTCCATTGTGGTTTCATCAAAAGAAATTACCTGTTTTATCTCAAAACAATTTGAATCATATGTATTAGCTATTCTTATTGTTGCCGTTGTTAAATTTGAAGAAAGTTTTCCAATAATCTCTCCTTCAACATAATCAAGAAGTGATTCTTTATCTCTCTGAATTTTTACAGGACTTAATATAGAATACAAAAATCCAAGAAAAATCACAAATATCATAAACGAAATTACAACATCTATGTGCGAACCTTTTTTATTTCTCATTTTGAAAATTTTTCCTAAATTTTCCATTTGTAGTTTTCTTTTACACTGTAGCTTTTCTTCCGGCGGTTTTCTTTAGAAAATCGTCGCAAAGCCTTTAGGCTTTCTTTCTAAAAGAAAAACCCTTTTTTATTTCTCATATTATCCTCCCAAGATTATATTTGCAACTGTTGAAATTAGGAACGCTGAAAACATCAATGCAAAAGAATGTTTAATTCCTGCTTTTATATTTCCCTCTGCAAGTTTTCCAATAACAAGTCCGCTAAAAAATCCCTGAATCAAAAGCAAATACAAAAATGAAGAAGAGATTTCATCTTGACTTATGACAGAACCTTGTCCCAAATCCAATCCTCCGACAGTTCCTATGTTTGCGATTCCAGAAATCATCGGGATTATGTAAAATTGCATTACAAGAATAATTATCATGAAAACGAAGAAAATAATATATCCTTGAATAACCAAACTTGATATCGCAGCTCTTCTTTCTTTCTTCAATTTATCAGTCATGCTAACAGCGCCTGCAACAGATTCAAGTATTCTCCCAATATCTCCACCAGCCCTTTCTGCCTGTCCAATTAAAGTTAAAGACCTTGCAATTATTTTATTATTAACATCTTTTGAAAATGTTTGCAATGCAGTGTTAAGAGGAATTCCCAAACTAATCTGATTTACAAGCTTGTTTATGTGCGGACTCAAAACACCATACGATTTGTTTTTGACATTTATTATGCTCTTGCTTATTGGTGTTCCTGTTTTTACACTTTCAACAAGATTCCTTGCAAATTCAAGAAACATTTCTTCTTTCTCAGAATTAATTTTATTTTGTCTTATTACAAGATAAACAAAAGGTGTCACGCCAATTATCACACCTATTCCCATTACAATGAAGAAGAGATTTGTTCCCATGAAAAACAAAGATACAATTACAACTCCTATCGCCACTCCTATCGCAGCCCATTGATTTTTATTTATTTCCATCATCCTGTCGTTTTCAAGTGTAAGAATGTTAAAAAGACAATATTTATGACAGAAACTCCAACGATCATCAATAAAGTAATTGTTGAAGTTCCTATTGCAATTCCAAAACCACTAATTTTCATCATCATTAACAACAACATCAAAATCATCGGAGCAGCAATCACAACGCTAATATAAATGTCCATGAAAGTCTCTGCACTCTTTGTGTATTTTTCTTTTTCAATCCTATACTCAAAAAGCAAACTTTGCGCTCTCTTTTCAAAAAATGCAGGAAGATTTCCTCCAGATGTTATCGTCGTGGCAAGTCCATTAAACAATTCAGAAAGCCTGTCGCTCGGCGTGTTGAAAGCACTATGTCTCAAGGCTGTAACCAAATCATAACCTAAAACATTTATTTCATTTATCAATTTTATAAATTCTTTTTCAAGATAAGGATATTCTCCTGTCAAGACAATTATGTTAAAAATCTTGCTCGGATTAATCATTGAGCCGGAAATAGATGCCATGTTTATAGTCGCAAAAGGTAATTCCTGGTTTATTTTTGTCTCTGTGTTTTTCTTTTCTAATGAAGGATAAATATACATAACTAAGAATGTGGCAATAGGAATTATGAATAAAATCCAGAAAACTTTGATAAATCTCAATCCAATCCCTTCTGTAACTCTTGTTATTAACGGAAGTCTTGCTCC
>JAUYIO010000042.1 GCA_030688225.1 Nanobdellota archaeon | reverse complement strand
TAGGAATAAATCTTAATGAAAAAGAATTAAAAAAATTATTGGAAAGAATGGGGCACAATTACTCTAAAGAATTAGTGGAAATCCCTTCTTGGAGAACAGATATCTTGCATGAGATTGATCTTGTTGAAGACGTGGCAATAGCTTATGGTTATGAAAATTTTGTTCCAGAAATCCCAAAAATATCAACCATTGGAAAAGAAGATAAAAAGGAAATAATCAAGAGAAAAATTTCAGAGATTTTATCAGGATTAAATATGATTGAGGTTTCAAACTACCACTTGACAAATAAAAAAGAACAATTCATAAAAATGGGAATTCAAGAAAAAAAAGAAAAAAGATTTATAGAAGTTGAAGAATCTAAAACAGAGTATAATCTATTACGAAAAGATTTGACACATTATCTCCTGAAGAATATCTCGGAAAACATAGATTCAGAATATCCCCAAAATATTTTTGAAACAGGGAAAATTTTTAAGACAGAAAATGAAAAGATACATGAAGAAGAAAATCTTTGTGTTGTAATCACTCCAGGGAATTTCACACAAATAAAACAAATCTTAGAATATTTATCTAGAATGATTAATGTAAAATTAGAGCTAAAAGAAACAGAAGAATTTCCACAGCATTTTATTGACGGCAGAGTTTCTGATATTCTCTTAGAAAATAAATCAATCGGTTTTATCGGAGAAATCCATCCAAAAATTCTAAAGAACTGGAAAATTAAAATGCCTGTCGCACTTTTTGAAATTAATTTAGAGAATATTTTTAAAGAAATAGGCAAATCTCACCCAAAATAACCTTTGCTATTTCCTTCTGATTTGTTATCCCAATTCCCATTAACTTTTACAAGTAACTCAAGCATTTCCTTTTTTATTTTCTGCCAAAAGACAAAATATTCTCTTATAAACTTCGCTTCTTTTTCTTCTGAAAATTCCATGTCAAGTTCAAGAACCTTTATTTCTTCCTTTATTAGTTCTTTATATATCTCAGTTAATCTTTTTTTCTCATCAGATCCTATCAATTTTATAAAGGAAAATACAAACATAGGGGCATTTACAGGATTAAGAATTGTTTCAAGAAATCTCAGATAATTTGAAGACCTTTCTCCAATGTATTTTCTGACTTCTCTTATTAAAAAATCAGTTTCGTATTCTGCTATCTTCTCTATACCAAAATCTTTGTTCAAATCTTCAAAACTTGGCAAACCATGTTTTTTCTTAATTTCTTTGTATTTCTCTTTCAGTTTCTCAAGAGAAGTTTTGTCTTCTTTCATTTAGAAGCTTAAGAAGTAGGTTTTATAAAATTATCTTATTATTAAAAATAAATGCCACAGTAGTTCAGTCGGTAGAACACAACATTGGTAATGTTGAGGTCAGGAGTTCAATTCTCCTCTGTGGCTCTCATAATATTATTTTTTCAGAAGTTTCATGAACACAAAAATTAACAACACAATTCCAAAAGCAAGTAGTATAAACCCAAATACCATAGACAATATTTGAAAAACATTTTTATACGCCTCATTAGAAGTAGCTGCATAAAGAACAAAAGAGAGAGCAAATAAAATTGCAAAGAAAATCAATCTGTTAAATACAAAACTAATTTTTTTCTTGCTAGACCTAACTAATTTTTTTGAAGATTTTGCTTTCCTCTTTCCTCTTTTTTTCTTCACCATATTGTTATAACTAATCTATTCTAGTTTTTAAATTATTTGTTTGTTTCATTTACAGGCACATCACTACTTCCCCAGTCCATATGAATTACATTGCTTGTAACTGTTTTTAAATTTCCAAAAAAAGAACCCAACCAGGAAAAATAAATTCCTGTTGCTTCAGAAATTCCACTAACACTTTGAATATCAACATCTTTTCCTCTAAAAACCATTGTAGTACTTAAATAAAGAAATAATATAAATCCTATTAAGAGAACAGTGAGAATCTTATGCTTAAAATGACTCAACTCAAGAAATACCCAAATTATTATCACTGCTGCTGCAATAACCAAAAATGTAGCTCCAATCACCATGAAAAAGAAAAACAAATAATCTATAAAAATGTTTTGGAAAACGCCCCGACCGAGATTCGAACTCGGGTTGCCACCGTACTCCATGAGAAGCTGCATTGAGATGCTAGATTTTTTTCTCTCAACGAGATTAAAACCACTTCCCTGAATTGAGAGGGTGGAGTCCTTGGCCTCTAGACTATCGGGGCTTAATCCTTATCAGCTTTCCGATAGACTTGCATTTATGCTATAGACTATCGGGGCTTATAAAAATCAAGAAGAATTATCTTTTAAATTATTCTACTAGATAAATAACATCATTTGGACGAACTTTTTCAGGAACTTTTATCCCGACATGCTGTCCTTTTTTTGCATTCTTAACACTTTCTCTTTCTATCTGTATCTCATTAACTTCCTCTTCAAAATCAGTTGTATTACCTTTCACGTGAATCATATCCCCAACTTTAAGATTTCCGGAAAGTTTTATTGCAGCAACTCCAACATGAGCAAAATAACCAGACACTTTTCCAATCTCTTTTTCTGTCATTAATTATAGAGAAACAAGAAGTATTTAAAATTATTGATAGCCCTGCCAGGATTCGAACCTGGGTCACCAGATCCAGAGTCTAGCATACTTGACCGCTGTACTACAGGGCTAATTAATAATATCCCACTAATTAACTTTTTATATCTTACTAGCTATTAGAAGAAATGGAAAATCAGAACATTTCAAAAGTTATGCAAATTCTTGAAAAACATTTTAATTTCAAAGAAAGAACAACCTTAAACAGAATGCGGGAAAACCCAAATTCATTTAAGATTTTGATTTCCTGCCTTTTATCATTAAGAACACAAGACAAAAACACAGAAAAAGCTTCAGCCAAACTTTTTGCAGTTGCAGACACTCCAGAAACAATATCAAGATTATCAACAAAAAAATTAGAAAAACTAATTTTCTCTTCAGGACATTACAAGAAAAAGGCGCGAGTTTTAAAAAGCGTTTCAAAAGATTTGATAAAAAGATTTGATTCAAAAGTTCCAAAAACAAAAGAAGAATTATTGTCAATAAAAGGAATTGGCCCAAAAACTGCGAACATTGTTTTAGCTTTTGCATACAATCAACAAGTTCTTCCAATAGACACACATTGCCACAGAATTCCAAACAGACTTGGATGGATAAAAACAAAGACACCAGAACAAACAGAAAAAGAACTTGAAAAAATTCTTCCAAAAAAACACTGGGCAGGATTCAACGGAGTTTTTGTCTTGTTTGGAAAAACAATTTGCCAACCAATTTCTCCATTTTGTAGTAAATGCCCTGTAAAAGATTATTGCCCTAAAATAGGAGTTAAAAGAAGTCGGTAAATTTAAAACTCTTTTTAACCTTAATAATTTATGCCTCTCGCAACAACACACATTTTAGTAGCAATAATTTTGATAGAACTTTTCAGAAATTTTTTTGTAAAAGACAATAAAAAATTCCCAAGATACTATATTCTAATTGCTGCACTTGGAGGAATAATTCCTGACTTAGACATCGCAGGGTATTATGTTTTATCATTATTCGGATTTACTTTTGAACAAATTCACAGAACTTTTTTCCATACAATTTTCATTCCCTTAATTCTCTTTTTAATAGGAATTTTCATCTATCAAACGAAAATGAAAAGCAAAGAATTTGGGAAAAGACACATAAATCTCCATACAACTTTCTTCATTTTAGCAGCAGGAAGTTTATTGCATTTAATTTTAGATGCAACTTTATCAGGATACATAATTCCTTTCTATCCATTTTCCTCTTTCTCAGTCGGACTCAATATCATTAAATTATTTCCAACAGCATGGCAAAGTTTAATTCTCCCAACTCTTGACGGCATTCTATTAATTTTCTGGATTTTCTGGATGGAATTTAAATTAAAGATTAGCGATTATTTTTAGTACCATAAAACTTAAATATAAAAGGAAAATTGAAATTTTAAATGAAAACAGAACACGTTAAAGCTGATTTGCACACTCATGGAAGAACAACAAACAGGTTCAGAGAAGGAGATTTTAATAAGATAGTTGATGCAGCCTACAGAAATATGGGAGAAGGATGCGTTGTTGGAATTGTAAATGTCGGAATACAAAGCGCTTGGAACTTTGAAAGAATAATTGATCTAAAAGGATATGATAGAATAACATTAGAAAATTCTGTTTATGTCCCTGAAAAAGATGTTCTCATAATAAAAACCCAGCAAGTTCCAACAAACCAAGGACATTATCTTGCCATAGGAGTTCCTGCAGGAATAAAATTAAAACAATACAAAAATTTAGAAAATTCTTTAGATGAAGCTTATGGACTCGGCGTAGATGTGATAAAAGTTGCAGATCCTTTCTTAAGATTTCAGGGAATAGGAAAATACATTTTGCAAAATCCAGGATTATTAGAGAAATTTGATGGCGTAGGAATTTATAACGGAGAATCAGAAACACATATTCCTTTTCTCAATCCAAAACACTCAAATCAACAAGCAGAAGAATTTTTTAACGAAGTAAAATGGAAATATCCTCATTTATTCGGGACAGTCATCTCAGACGGACATAGTTTTTATGAAATAGGTTCAAGTTGGATAAAAATAAAAAGCCCAAAAATAGGAGATGCAAAAACAATGAATAATTCTCTGAAAGAGAATCTAAAACACCCGAGAGCAATCCACAGAGGAAAATCAAATTGGGGTGCAATAAAACACACTTCAAAATTAGCCACAATTATTGCTTTAAACAAGTTAGGAATTGAAATAGATGACGACAAATATTTATCATATGAAAAGAAATTCTCACAATAATTAGTAATCCAAATCTTTTTAAACCGATTTTATCTTTTCTCTTTTATGAAACGTTCAAGCCGTAGATGGAAAAAAAAGCGTCAGATGCGTTGGAAATGGCAGCGTAAAAGGCTGAGAAAGGAAAAGCGAAAGAGAAAACAAAGACGTGCTAGAAGCAAATAAAATGGATAATGAATGCCCTTATTCTGGATTAAATCTTTGTGATAAGAAAGATCAAGGAGATTATTGCCACGATGGAAACTTTCAAATTGTTTGTGGAAAATATAAGATAATGAAAATGATTGGGAATGCTCACAATAAAGGTTTAGAAGAGAGATCTACTAAAATTGCTCCAGAATTAAAAAGTTCAAGAATCCCTAATCTTAACAATTAATCTTTAGGAGAGTTATTTCCTACCTACAAAACACCACAATAAAACCTTCCTAAACTACAAACTCTCCTACAATAATATTTATAAGTTAAAGTAAAATATTCTATTTATGATTAGCGGGATATGGACAGAAAAATACAGGCCTTCAAAATTTTATGAAGTCGTCGGGCAAGGAGACATAATAAAAAGAGTTGAATCACTTACAAATTCTTTCAATATACCTCATTTGCTATTTGCAGGTCCTGCAGGAACAGGAAAATCAACTCTTGCTCTGATAATTGTAAAAGAACTTTTCAAGGAGAACTGGAAAGATAATTATCTTGAACTAAACGCTTCCGACGAAAGAGGAATAAATGTAGTAAGGGAAAAAGTCAAGAATTTTGCAAGAACAAAATCTCTTGGAAAGGTAAATTTCAAAGTCATTTTCTTGGATGAAGCAGATGCTCTAACTCCTGAAGCTCAACAAGCTCTCAGAAGAACAATGGAAAATTATTCTGCAACATGCAGATTCATTCTCTCGTGTAATTATTCCAGCAAAATCATAGACCCTATACAATCACGTTGTGCAATATTCAGATTCAAATTACTTGAGAAAAAAGACATTGAAAAAGTAATCAAGAGAATTTCAGAAAATGAAAATTTGAATATCAAACCAGAAGCAATAGAAATTCTTTATGAAGGAAGCGAAGGAGATTGCAGAAGAGCCATAAACATTCTCCAATCAACAGCAGCCATTTCTCCAGAAATAACAACAGAATTAATCTCAACAATAATTTCAAACACAAAACCAAAAGATATCAAAGTTGTTTTGGATTACGCATTATCAGGAGATTTCCAAAAATCAAGAGAAAAACTTCTTGACATAATGTTAAAAGAGAGCATCTCTGGACAGGATGTAATAAAATCAATTCAGAAAGAAATTTGGAATCTTCCTGTAGAACCAGAAATAAAAGTCAAACTCACAGAAAAAACAGGGGAAATTGAATTCAGAATTGTTGAAGGTTCAGACCCATTCATCCAATTGCAATCATTACTGGCAAGTTTTGTTCTTGCAGGATTAGGGAAATAAAATGACAAGAAAAAAAAATCAAGAAAGCGAACTTGGAAGAATAGTAAATATTGTTCTTGCCCCTATTGACGATAATTCTACAGAGGTATATATTGCAACAAAAGATGAAAAATATGGGTACTTTAGAATTGGGGGAAATCCTGCAGATAATTTTAGGTTTAAAGAAATAAATGTTTTAGAGTATATACAACAAACTCAGCAAATGATAGATGATCCAAATATTAAAACACAATTAGGTTCAAAAAATTAATTAATTTAAAAAATAAAAAGAGGAATAAAAAATGTCTCCATGGATTGAAAAATACAGGCCTGAAAAATTTGAAGGGATAAAGGGGCAGGATGAAGCAATAAAAAAAATAAAAGAGTTCATTGATAATTTTTATCTCGGGAAATTAACAAAAAATCCAAAAAAAGCATTGATTCTTCATGGTGCTCCAGGAATAGGAAAAACTTCTCTTGCATATGCTCTTGCAAACGAGAAAAATTTTGAGATATTTGAATTAAATGCCTCTGATTTGAGAAACAGGGACAAACTCCAAAGCATTTTAAAACCTGCAATTGAACAAAAATCTCTTGTTAAAAAAAATAAGATAATTCTTATAGATGAAGTTGACGGGATTTCCACAACAGAAAGAGGAGGACTTCCTGAACTGATAGAGTTAATAGAATCAACAAGATACCCTTTAATCATAACTGCAAATGATATTTGGGAAAAAAATCTGGCCTTAATAAGAAAAAAATCAGAACTTGTAAAATTGAAGGAAATAGATTACAAAACAATAAAAGAGATTATGATTGACATTTTAAGAAAAGAAAATTTATTCGTTGATAATAACATCCTAACAAAGATAGCAATAAATTCCAAAGGAGATTTAAGAGCAGCAATAAATGATTTACAAGCAGCATCTAAAATAAGAGAAATTGAAACAATAACTTTTGACGAGAGAAACAAGGAAGTGGATATCTTCAGTGCATTAAAAGAAATTTTCCAGGGAAAACCTGTTAACAAAACATTGGAAACTTTTGATTCTGTAAAGATGGACCTTGACCAAGCAATCTTGTGGGTTGAAGAAAATATCCCTGTAGAATACAAAGGGGAAGAATTGGCAAAAGCTTATGAAGCACTCAGCAAAGTAGATGTTTTCAGAGGAAGAATTTACAAGCAACAATATTGGAGATTCATGGTTTATGAAAATATCTTATTAAGTTATGGAGTATCTGCTGCAAAGAAAGACATCAAAACAGGATTTAAAATTTACAAAAAACCTTCAAGAATATTAAAAATGTGGATGAACAATCAAAGAATAGCAAAGAAAAAATCAATTGCTCAAAAATACGCGCAATACGTCCACGTCGGAGAAAAAAGAGCTTTGAGAGAATTTCCAATGATTAAAACTATTTTGAAAAACCCAGAAGTCCATAAAGAACTTAAATTAACTGAAGACGAAATTGAATATTTGAAGAGTTAGTTAAATGTAAATAGTTAATTAAGTAGATTACCATATGGCATATGTAGATGAATTTGGTGTGGCCCATAGTGTAGATAATTCTTTTCCGATTTTACTTAAAAGAATGATAACAAGTATAGAGGGAATATTAGGCTTATTTCTTCCTCTAATAATTTTAATAGGAATTTTCTTTATAATTAAAAGGTATCATAAAAAATATTTACTAATTTATTCAAT
>JAUYIO010000041.1 GCA_030688225.1 Nanobdellota archaeon | reverse complement strand
AACAGTGGAGTCTTTTGGACAGATGGATGTTAAGGAAGTCTTCAAGAGATCAATTGAAGAGCTAAAAAAAGATTTGGAATCTGTTTCTAAAAATGTTAAATAGTTTATTTTTATATCTTAATTAAGTTATTATTTCATGATTAAAAAATAAATAATGCGAGCGAAAGGATTCGAACCTTCGTAGGCACTAAGCCAGCAGCTCTTGAGGCTGCCCCGTTTGACCGCTCCGGCACACTCGCTCTAAATTAGGAAAAGTTCTTCCTATAAAAACTTTTAGACTCAAAAAAAACTATAAACCCCTTTCTGCAAAAGCAACAATCCAACTATTGTAACGATTATCGAAGGGATATGAAAAACTGAAGAAAACAAAAGAAGGATTCCTGCAGTTCCATCAATCCATGTTGCCCAATATCTGTAAAAATTGATTCCGCCTTTTAAAATTAAAAAAATTCCGCCAACCCAAAGAATTGAAAAATGAATATTAAGGCTGTTAATAAATATTAAGATAATGCTCAGAACAATATCTGCTCCTCCAAGAATTTTCAGTAGCATATTTTTTAAACTAATAGAACCCTTTTAAATTATACGCCCGGGTAGCTCAGCCTGGATAGAGCGAAAGGTTCCTAACCTTTAGGTCGCAGGTTCAAATCCTGTCTCGGGCGTTTTTCGTTAGAAAAATGCGCTGACGAAATTTATTTCGGTCTGGAAGTTTCAGGATTTGGAAATTCTTTACTACAAAAACATTTAAAACTCCTCTCCCAATAATTATTTTATTGCGCTGGTAGTTCAGTGGTAGAATCTCTGCCTTCCAAGCAGATGACTCGGGTTCGAATCCCGACCGGCGCATAGAGATTTGAACTAAATCAGTTTAAACAAAACATTCAAATAGGAAAGTGCGCGAGAAAACTTCGTGTTCTCGCGTGAGAATCCCGACCGGCGCACTCCCTAAAGAATAAAAATGGAAGAACCAACACAACATAAAAACTGGCACGACAAATATTACAAATTGTTATTGCTAATCCCAATCGCTATCATGATTTTTTCTTTGATTTATCTCGGAAATTTTTATTCCAAAAACAACGATTTCATTTACAAGGACATTTCTCTAACAGGAGGAACTTCTGTAACTCTTTATGAAAAAATTAATGTTGATGATTTAAAACAATCTCTTTCAGAAAAACTTGACGACATTAACACTAAAGAAATTTACGATTTATTAACAAACGAGCAAAAAGCAATAATTGTTGAAACAAAAACAGAAGGGGCAGAAACCAAAAAAATTCTTGAGGAATATCTTGGGCACGAACTTACTAGCGAAAATAGCAGTTTTGAATTTACAGGCTCAACTCTGAGCGAAAGTTTTTACAAGCAATTGTTGCTCGCTATTTTTTATGCATTTCTTTTTATGGGTTTTGTTGTGTTCCTAATATTCGGAAAAAATTTGAAATTAAAAATGATACTAGGAACTCTTATTTTACTTAATCCTTTTTTATTTTTTGTCCTGAAAATATTAACAATAAACCAAGCAATTATTTTCGCAATAATTAGTTTGGTAATCAGTTTGATATTTTATTTAAAAAATAACATCCCCAGTTTTGCAGTAATAATCGCCGCATTTGCAGATATTTTGATGACTTTAACTTTGGTTAATATTCTTGGAATTAAAATGTCAAGTGCAGGAATTATTGCATTCCTAATGCTGATTGGTTACTCTGTAGATACAGATATACTTCTTACAAATAAAGTTTTAAAGAGAACCGAAGGGGATGTAAATCAAAGAATTATCGGAGCTTTCAAGACAGGAATTTTAATGACTTTGACGTCCCTAATAGCTATAGGTTTTGCGTTGTTTGTAGTAAAATCTTTTTCAGGAGTTTTAACTCAAATTTTTACAATTCTTGTTATTGGTTTAGGGTTTGATATTTTTAATACTTGGATAACAAATGTTTCAATACTTAAATGGTATGTGGAGAAAAGAAAATGAAATTGACGTGGAGGATTTGGCTGCTGATAATTGTTCTTCTCTTGTCAATAACTTCAATTTTAAATTTTTCCGGAATTTTTCAAGATGGAGTTTTAATAACAAGCGTTACCCAAAATTCTACAGCTTTTGAACAAGGATTAAGACAAGGACAAATAATCACTGCAGTTGAGGGGAGAGAAATAAATAATCTTCAAGATTTCTCTAACTTAATGCAGGATAAATTTACAGGAGAGCCAGTAAAAATTAGTTTTACCGTCGAAGATTCTGAAATAATTTTGTTTTCTAAATTTGCTCCAGAAATAACTGTCTCGGATATCCCAAAAACACGCATTAAACAAGGTTTGGATTTATCAGGAGGCTCAAGAGCATTAATTCAGGCACAAGACAAGAAACTTTCTTCAGAAGAAATAAATGAATTAGTAGACATAACTAATAACAGGTTTAATGAATTTGGCATTTTAGATATTAGTGTTCGTCCCATCACAGATTTATCAGGAAATCATTTTATGTTAGTTGAAATTGCCGGAGCAACTAAAACAGATTTGGAGAAATTGATTTCAGAGCAAGGAAAATTTGAAGCAAAAATAGGTAATGAAACTGTTTTTATAGGGGGAGACAGAGATATTGCATCTGTATGCAGAAATGACGGAACATGCGCAAGAATAGAAAGGTCTCAAAAGGATTCTTCGGGAAATTATTTTTCAAGATTTGAATTTTCTATCACTTTAAGTGGAGAAGCAGCAACAAGGCACGCACAAATAACAGAAAAATTAACAACTGATAAAGAGAATCCAGAATACCTTTCTCAAAAATTGGATTTGTATTTGGATGATAATCTTGTGCATAGCTTATCTATCTCAAAAGGTTTGCAAGGACAGGTTACAACTCAAATTTCAATTTCAGGTTCAGGCAAAGGAGAGACAGAAGAAGATGCTTATAATTCTGCACAAGAATCAATGAAGAAACTCCAGACGATTTTGATTACAGGAAGTCTTCCTTACAAATTAGAGATTGTGAAATTAGATACAATCTCTCCTATCTTGGGAAGTGAATTCATAAAATCAATTTTTATAGCAGGGTTGTCTGCTCTCGTCGCTGTCTCAATAATTATTTTCTTGAGATACAAGAAAATAAAATCTTTTATTACTTTATTGATTACGAGTATATCTGAAGTAATTATTATTCTTGGGATTGCCTCATTTATAGGACAAAATATTGATTTGCCTGGAATCGCGGGAATTATTGCTACAATTGGAACAGGAATAGATGACCAAATTGTGATTTTGGATGAAGCACGATTTAAAACAGCGCTCCTAAGTTTAAAACAAAAATTAAAAAGAGCTTTCTCAATAATTCTTGGAGCATATTTTACAGTTTTGGTTTCCTTGCTTCCACTATTGTGGGCCGGTGCAGGTTTATTAAAAGGATTTGCAGTAACAACAATTATAGGAATAACTGCAGGAGTATTAATTACTCGTCCTGCTTTCATGGATATGATAAAAATGATGGAAGAATAACCCTCCATAATATTTAAAAGTTAATTCTGTTTTTTATCAAAATGTATCCTGTACAACATTTATTTTTTGGAACTCTGTTTGGGGTTTTCTTACTAATTCTTTTTCCACATATAACACTAATTGGTTTTTTAATAATAGTTTTCTCGTCGGTGTTAATTGATGTAGACCATTACCTTTGGTACGTTTATAAAAAAAAGGACTTTAGTTTAAAAAATTCTTATAATTGGTTTATGGAAAATGAAAAAAAATACTTATCTTTGCCAAGAGAAAAAAGAGGGAAATATTATGGAGGAATCTGTATTTTTCACGGAATAGAAATTTTGTTCGCTGTTTTTCTTATAGGAATATTTCTTTCAAAATATTTTTTGTTTTTATTTGTAGGTATGTCTTTTCATCTTCTTTTAGATATTCTTGACGGCACAACTTTTTCTGACAGAATAGACAAGGTTTCTCTAACCCATGATTTTTTTAAATTCAAAAAACTAAGATATGTTGAGGAACTTTAGATGGAACAAGAAAGAGAGATAAATACAGAGTTGAAATTACTTGCCAAATCGTCTGTAATAGTTTTTATAGGACTTTTGTTGTCAAAGATATTTACTTATGTTTATAGAATAATAATTGCAAGAGTTTATGGCCCTGAGATATATGGTTTATTTTCTCTTGCAATAATGGTTCTAGGTTTATTTGTTGCTGTTTTTTCTCTCGGATTATCTGAAGGATTGACAAGATTTATCCCTTGGTATAGAGGAAAAAAGCAAGAAAAGAGAATAAGATATGTTTTCAAAATATCTTCTATAGTGACTATTTTATCAGGGATTATTGCCGCCTCAATATTATTCTTGTTGTCAGACGCAATTGCAACGAAAATATTTCACGACGCCAATTTGATAATCTTTCTAAAAATTTTTGCCTTTTTGATTCCAATATATATGATTGCCAATATCTTCTTATCTGTTCTCCAAAGTTTTGAAGAAATAACTTGGAATAGTTTTATTTTAAATATTCTGCAAAATGTAGTGAAAGTCTTTGCACTAGTATTATTTATTTTCCTGGGATTTGAAACAAACGCAGTAATATTTTCCTTTTTCTTAGGAATTTTGAGCATGCTCATAGTTTCTTATATTGTTTGTATTAGGATAACTCCAATTATTTTTAGAAAATTCATCTTAGACGAAAAAGAGAAAGTAAAAATAAGAGAAGATTTTTTCTCTTATTCTTGGCCACTTTTATTTGCAGGAATTATTTCTACATTGCTTTTTTGGATTGATTCTTTCTCTATAGGGTACTTTAAAACAGCTGTTGAAGTAGGATTATATAACGCAGCAGTTCCAATAATCTTGCTAATAAGGTTTGCTCCAGAAATTTTTTTAAAATTATTCTTTCCTATGATAACAAGAGAGCTTTCAAAAGGAAGAAAGAAAGTTGTAAATGAATTGAGTAAGCAAGTAAGTAAGTGGATTTTTGCAATAAATCTCCCTCTATTCTTGTTAATAATTATTTTCCCTGAACAAATAATAAGCATTCTCTTCGGATCAGAATATCTTGCAGCAGCAAATTCTGTAAGGATTTTATCTATTGGGGCATTTGCAATAAGTTCTGTTTTTATTTCTAACAACATACTTTATACTCTTGGAAAATCAAAAATTTTACTTGTAAATTTAATGTCTCTATCAATCCTTAATATTATTTTAAATGCTCTTCTTGTGCCAAGATACGGGATTAATGGTGCTGCCTTTGCGACGACCATTTCAAATATTATTCTGGCTACACTTTTCTTCTTTCAGGCAAAACATTACACTTCAATTATTCCTTTCAAGAAAAAAATGATAAGAATCACTCTAGTTTCAATAATTCCTGTTTTGGTCATCATATTTTTGAAAACAAAAATACCTGGAACAATTTTAAATTTTTTCCTCCTTGGAACATTTTTGGTTTTATCTTATGGAGTTTTAATCTTCTTTACAAATTGTCTTGATAAAAATGATTTCATGATATTGAAAAGTTTTAAAAGAAAATTAGTTATGAGTTGATTTGGAAGAATTGAATATACAAATGTTTAAAAAAGATGTAAACAGTGGATTTTATGGTACTTGGGAAAGGTGCAATGACTGGGATCACGACAGAAGGAAACCCTTACGAAGGAGATTTTCAAAAAGGAATAGAATATGATCAAAATGAAGTGGATTTTCCTGTTGTTGTAAGAAAAGGAGACACATGTTTTATTTCAAATCTTTATAGGGCAGGGGCATCAAGATTAGCAGAATATGTTCGAACAACTTGTGACCATCAAGGTTTGGAAATAGGGGCAGGAACGGGAATTTCCACCTTAGAAATTCTTTCTAAAAATAAATTAAGAAAACTTTTTGCAGTTGAAATGTCTAAGGGAATGATTTCGGTAGCAAAATACAAATTTAATCAAAGCGATGGAAGTGAACTGTTAAATCCAGGCACCAATATAAATCTTTTAAAATATTGGGAAGAATTTAGAAAAGAAAGCAGACCTTATTCAAAACAAGTTACTTTCATGGTTCAAAGATTTGAAGATACAGATTTTCCAGAAGAAGTTATGGACTTTGCAATAGCAAATCAGTCTATACATTGGATGGACTTAAATCAGATTTTTTTAAAACTAAGAAAATTCTTAAAAAAAGATGCTTCTTTGTGGTGGAACACGGCCTCACATTTCTATAATGATTCACAATTCCCTTCTTTTAAGTTTGGGGCTAGATACAATGATTTCTTAAAATATGTTTTGGAAGAATTAAATCATGATTTTGAAGTAGGGGATTTATATAGTGTATCAAAACCAATTTATGACTTAACATCTTTGCAAGAAATAAGCTCAAAAAACGGTTTTCAAACAAAACAATTAGGAATCCACATACCATTCTTTGATTTACAATTTTTTGTGACTCATCATATCCCTTCCATAGTTAACCAGTTAACTAAAACAGATGATAGAGAAAAATTAGAATCTCGTTTGAAAGAAGCAATAGCAAAAACTATTAACAATCCTCAGGCATTGAAAGATACACGGCATAAATATGATGTGAATCCTATTTTTTGTTCAACAAAATTATAATGTTTAAGGAGCAAGATATTTAACAATTTCAAAAACTTCTGCATACTCTGTTCCTACTTCTACTCCTGAGTTTCTATTTTGGTGTTTTACAAAATCAATCCATTTTTCCCCACGTCTACTTAATTCTCCTTTGTGTTGCCTTATGGATAAGACTTTTTTATCAATTTGCTTACTTATATCAACATAAAATCTCCCTTCAAACACATTACTAGAAGTATACCAATTACTTCTATAAGCGAGAATTCTGGGAATATGTCTTCCAGCTGTTATCGTAGATTTTCCTACAGCAAAGTGATCATGATGAACATCTTTCTCCCAGTGTGTATAAATTGTATCAATCTTTCTTTCATCAATTATTTTATTTATTTTTTCAATAAGTTCCTGCCCATATTTCACTTTTTTGGCTTTACCATTAAAACAAATAAAATCTCCTTTTTTTATTCCTAAAACTCTTGCACCATTTATTCCTTCTTGCATAGCTTCTTTTTTCTTCCTTATCTCTTTGCCATCATGTCCGGAATATTCACTTGTTGTAATACAAAGAAAAGTAACATTATCTCCATTTTCAATATGTTTTGCAATTGTTCCTCCACAACCTAATTCAATATCATCAAAATGCGCACCTATGGCCAAGATATTCTTTTTTCCCCCATTCTTGTATAAATTATGCTCTTCAAATAATCTTTTTTCTATTCTTGCATCATCCCCTCTTTTTAGGTCCCTAACCAGATATCGAAACTTTCTCAAACTATTTGTTTGGTCATTGTTTCTTTTTTTGTCCTCACCATTTTTGATACTAAAAAGATTTATCCTAAGTTTAGGATAAATAAATTCAAAAATTTCTTTAGCTCTTGGAAGGTGATAATCACTAGAGACTATTGCCAAACTTTTCCAATTATTTGGGATGACAAAGTCCTTTTTTGTAAAAAATGCTTCACCAATAGTATCTTTGGATCTTTTTTCAAGAAAAATGTTTTCTGCAGGAATCCCTTCTTTTATACAAAAATTTTTTACATCTTCATTAGCAGTTTCACTACACAAAATTATGTTTTTTATTTTTTTTTCTTTAAATAATCTTATAGCAAGATTTAATCGGTTTCTATACTCGTCACTCCATCTACCATATTCTAATCTATGTGAGAGGATAATTACTGCGTCAATCATCTTACTTCTGTCAAGTATCGATAAACCTTACCCTCCTTGTAATTTAATTCAGAATCATTTATTTTTTCCCCTCTTAAAATTTTTAACATTAGCTCAGGAATGTTTAATTTATTCTCATAACTGATCATTAACCCTCCTGAGCAACGCGCATTAATTTCTAAAAATTTTAAAACGCCATTTTTATCTTCTTTAAATTGTATATTCACTGGCCCTATAAATTTCAATTTTTTTGAAATATTTTCAACGAAAGTAATCAATAATTTATTCTTTTCTGTTTCTCCGATAGATGAAGCGCCTCCTTTTGTAGCAATTCTTTTTCTAGGTGCTGCAACAACAAAATTTCCATCTAAATCAAATAATGCGTCAATAGTATACTCAACGCCTGGCAAAAATTCTTGGGTCATTGGAACTAAATTCTGTGTTCTTATATATTCAGAAAAAAAATCTTTTTCTTTTTCATTAGAAACTTTGTAAACATTTCTAGAACCTCTTGAAACAACAGGACGGACAATCAAAGGATAACTCTCCATCAAATTATTAGTATGGGGAGCAGGAATGATATCTTTAAGAAGTTCTAATGCACTAAGTTTGTTCTGGCAAATTTCAACTGTATGATAAGGAGAAATAACAACTTTGCATGGAATTTCCTTTTCATATCTTGCAAAAACCTTCAGTTCTTCATCAACATTCGGGAAAATAACATCTATTTTTTTTCCAATCACTATCTTTTTTACCTGATTAATAAATTCATCTTCATTTTTTGCTAAAGGCAAGATTGAAAATGAGTCTGCAAGATACAACCCACTAGAGTCTAAATCTGCATCGCATGCATGGACATAATATCCTTTTTCTTTTAAAATTCTTATGACAGATAAACCTGAATCTGCCCCGGCACCTGTAACCATGACTCTTTCCAAAATATCTGATTCTTGCAACAATTCATCTTTTTTCTTATTTCTAGAAATTCTTTTTCCTACAAATTTTTTGAAGTGAATGCAGTCAACCCCTCCATAATCCAAATTTTGTTTACAATCTAAGACATCCTCTGTAATAATCTCTCCTTCAGACAAATCTTTGTTTAAAATTAATTTTCTTCCACGAATTTTCCGTCTTTCAATTTCTTTTTCATTGTTCATCTTAACTTCACTACTTTTTTCTAAAATCTGTTTTGAAAAAAGTCTTAATCTTCTAACTTGTTCAGGAGTGATTGCAACATCATAATCTCCTTTCCATTCATTTCCTTCTCCATTATCAATTTTGAAATGTTTTTCAATAACTCTTGCTCCTCTAGCAATAGCTCCAAGACTAGCATCAAGGTCAGGAGTATGATCTGAAAAACCCGCAATAACTCCAAAATTTTTTATATTCTCAATCATCTCTAAATTCAAATCATCAATTTTTGGAGGGTAAAGAGAAACACAGTGAAGTAGAATAATTTTCTCGTTTCCGAAACTTTTTATCAAATTGATTGTTTCTAAAATTTCTTTATGTGAGGACATTCCTGTTGAGAGAATTATTGGTTTATTTTTCTGTGCAATTTTTTTAATCATCTTATGATAAACCAAATCCAAGGAAGAAATTTTGTAAGCACAGATATTAATTTCTTCAAGCAAATCAACCATTTCCAAAGTTTCAGGAGTGGAAATAAAATCTACATCAAATTTTTCACATTCTCTTTTTAAAATCTCATGCTCCTCTTTTGTTCTTTGAAGTTTTTTCAAATTTTCAAAATATTCTTTGTTCTTTTCGTTAAAAATCAATAATCCCTCAGGATTTATAGACTGAATCTTTATTGCATCTGCCCCTGCTTCTGCCCCCATACGAATCATTTCTTTTGCTTTTTCAATATCATTATTGTATGTTCTTCCGATTTCTAAAATCAAGTAAATCCCTTTTTCTTTTTTATCCAAAATGTTTGCAATTTTCATTATAAAGTGTTATGAATAATTACCTCTTCTTTTTTTCATTATTGTTTCTGCAATCATGAAATCTAAGGGTGTATTTATATCAACACTCTCTTCAGCACCCATTTCTATATACCCCCAATTAGATTCCTTAACATTGTATGCTTTTTTTAAGGAATCCCTCCACATAACAGAAACTGCCCCATTTTTTTTATAAACAGGAGGAATTTCTTGCCTTTGTAAATGTAAGTTTGGAGAAGAATCTAAGAAATAAAACAATCTATCTTCTTTTAGTACATACATCTTGGCAGGATTAGTCTCTGATTTGCAAATACTTGTAACCCAATCTGATTTACTTTCAATTAATTTTTCTATAGCGCTTTCAATATGTTTCTTTGTTCTAAAAGGAGAGGTTGGTTGTAAAACGACAATAATCTCTGGGAGATAATTCACTTTCTTTTCTAATTCTTCAACAATATTTTTGACAGTATCTGGGAATAGAGGTATGTTGTCTTTGGCCATAGAAGGATTTCTCAAAAAAGGGATTTCGGCCCCATAAGCTCTTGAAATATCTGCTATCTCTTGATCATCAGTAGAAACAATTAATTTTGTGATGTGCTCTGATTTTTTAGCTTCTTCAATAGAATACGCAATCAATGGCTTTCCTGCCAACAATTTTATATTCTTCCTAGGAACTCCTTTGCTACCACCTCTTGCAGGAATGATCCCCAAAATCTCTTTTTTCATAAAATCTCTTTAATGAGAATACTTATAAAGATTTATGGAGTGCAGATACATATTCTTCTTAAACTATCTTTTTATTTATCTTTTATGAGAAGGAAAATTATTCTTGTGGATCAGGACGGAGTGTTATCAGATACTGAAGGAGGATTTAGAAGACAATGGAAAGACAATTATCCACAAATTATATGTCCTTTGCCGAGATTTAGAAAAACTAGTTCTCTGAGAGGAAATTTCAATAAGAAATTTTCTCCTGAAATTGAAAACATTCTTTATGCAAAAGGTTTTGCAGAAAAATTAACTCCTGTTTCAGGAGCAATAGATGCTATAAAAGAGATGTCACAATATCATGATGTTTTTATTTGCACAACACCTCTTGCAAAATATCAATTTAATCTATCAGATAAATCAAAATGGGTTGAGCAATATTTGGGAGAAGAATGGGCAAGAAGAAAAATTATTTTTGTAAGAGATAAGACCCTCATTAATGGAGATATTTTGATAGATGATTCGCCAGAAATAAAAGGGTTGAGAAATCCTTCATGGGAGCATATAATATTTGACCAACCATATAATGTGCATATCCAAGGAAAGAGAAGAATTGATTGGAATAATTGGAAAAGAATTTTGTCAGAACTATTTTAACTATTCTGATTTTGAAGATATGTGGGGGTTATAAAGAGAAGAAGAACGAATTTTTCTGCTTATTATTGAGGCGTCATCTCCAACACCTTTTTGTCCAACATAAGTTCTTATTTTTGTAGCATTTCCTCTTACATTTATTTCTGATTCTTGCATCAACCCTCCATGACAACATTCTGCACAATAATCTTTTTCCATTCTTTGTTTTGTCCTTTGCAAGTGTCTTAATTCTTCAAACATTTTCCCATGCCATATCTCATACAGTGATTGTTCATTAACATTTCCCATTACATTTCTTTCAAAATAATCACAAACACAAGGTCTTGCATTGCCTTTATGGTCTATAACTATTCTTTGCCAAGGGGCAGGGCAAATATAATCTGGATCTTGGGGGAATTGCCTCATTTCATCAGATCTTGCCTCATCAGAAATAAAATTAACTCTATCAACAATAGGTTCCCAATAATCAAAATAAGCATCAGGATTGTCTCTAATTGCAGAAAGAATTGTTTGAATTCTCACTAAAGGTTTATCAACACCTTTTTTTCTTTTTAAATCTCTTAAAGCAACAAGTTTTGAAGAAAATTCTTCAAATTTTGAAGGCGCTCTTATTCTATTATATGTTTCGTATAACCCATCTGCAGAAAAACTAATCCAATCTAGACCAGAGTCTAACATCTTCTCCAAGTCCTCAGGAACTTTCATTCTTTCACCATTTGATAAAAATGCAACATCTTTTATCTCTCTGTTCTTGGCGTATTTTACCATGTCCCATATTTTTGGATTTAACATGGGTTCCCCTCTCCAACTAAGTTTTATGGAATAAACTCCTCTTTCAGATGCCTCATCTATTACTTTCTTATAAGTGCTCCATGACATGATGCCTTTTATCTTTGTAGGCATTATAACATTTGTACATTGTGGGCAAGCTAATTGGCATGCAGAAGCAGATTCAATATCTATGTGTGTTGGGAAATCAGCAACTTTGTAAAATGCAGGGAAAACATTCCATTTTACCCTATCTTTTACCTGGTTAAGTACATTCCCTCTCTTTAATAAATATTTCATTTGCCCCAAAATGGGCGTTAATGAAAAATAATCTTTTCCCATATTTTTCTTAATTGGCAATCATTTAAATGTCTTTTGTATTTAACCTATTTTGCTTGAAATAAATTCTGAAATTTTTTTAGAGCTTCCCCCCCACTCTTTTGGAAGTCTTTTTTCTAAAAAATTTGGATAATTTTTATTTCTTCCAAGACATTTTCTAATTTCTTTTCCAAGTTGTTTCTCATCGAAAACCTTCTTTATTGGTTTTGTAAAAGGACTATTGTAAAAATGAGATATTCCTTTACAAGTCACAGAAATAACATCTTTTTTTAAAAGAAGGGCATCCAAAACCATTGTTGAGTTATTTACTAGAAGAACATCTGAATTTCTTAAAAGCTTTGATGAATCTGTTTTTTCAACAACTTCAAAATTATGAAAGTTTTCTTCTTTTGCAATTTGTTTTGCAAGATTATTCATATCCCAACCTTCCCTACCTTTTACAATTAATTTATACTTTGGAAAATTCTTCATAGCTCTAAAAATAATTCTTAAAATATCTTTTTGATTTTTTTTGCTTGGATCAACTTCAGGTAAGAAATCGGTGCTCCTTGCCGTTGTTGTAATATAACTAATAATTTTTGTTCTTTTAGTCCTCTGATTGAGGTATTTCTCAAATTGAGGGTGCCCTAATGCAAAGACCTTTTCTTCAGGAAGCCCAAAATTTTTTAGGCGATGTTTGCTTTCCTCACCAAAAGCAATAAAATAATCAGCAGAGAAAGGATAAAATCCCAATTCATAACCAGCCATCCCATGTTGTAGGACAAAAGTAGGGATTTTAAAAAGTTTCCCAGCTT
>JAUYIO010000033.1 GCA_030688225.1 Nanobdellota archaeon | reverse complement strand
GATGAAATTGGAGATAACCGTCACACAACATTTTTTAGAATGTTAGGCAATTGGTCTTTGGGAGATTATTTCAAAAAAGAACAAATCCCCTGGATTTTTGAATTCGTAACAAAAGAGCTTGGTATTCCTGCAGATAAACTTTATGTAACGGTTTTCAAAGGACACAAAGAAATTTCAAAAGATACGGAAGCTGAAAAAATATGGACAGAAATCTTTATAAAGGAAGGCTTAAATCCCAAAGAAAGAATATTTTTTTACGATACCAAAAACTGGTGGTCAAGAGCAGGAGAACCGGACAAAATGCCAGCTGGTGAACCGGGGGGACCGGATTCTGAAATATTTTTTAAATTTGATGTGCCTCATAACCCAAAATTCGGAGAAGAATGTCACCCAAACTGTGACTGCGGACGATTTATGGAAATTGTCAACAGCGTTTTCATGGAATACCAAAAACAACAAGACGGAAGCTTTGCGAAACTACCCAAACAAAATGTTGACCATGGAGCAGGAGTTGAAAGACTTTTGGCAGCTGTTGAAGAAAAACAGGATGTTTTTCAAACAAATCTTTTTTTTCCAATTATAAAAACTATTGAAAAAACAACAGTAAATAAATATGAAGACAGTAAGCAAGAAATGCGGATCATAACAGATCATTTTATTTCTGCGGTTTTTATAACTGCCAACAATGTTTATCCTTCCAATAAAGAACAAGGATATATTTTAAGAAGACTCATCCGCCGAGGCCTTGATTATTTTTATAAGCTGAAAGGACAAAATCTATCTCAAGTTTTGGAAACAATTGTCCAACAATATAAAAAAACAGATAATGAATTAGAAGCTAAATTTGAAACAATTAAAAATATAATTTTAGAAGAAGA
The DNA here is from genome assembly GCA_030688225.1 of Nanobdellota archaeon. Taxonomy (GTDB): domain Archaea; phylum Nanobdellota; class Nanobdellia; order Pacearchaeales; family GW2011-AR1; genus JAUYIO01. The sequence continues at coordinate 219 of JAUYIO010000033.1, read as the reverse complement.
ACAGAGATACAAAAACACACTACAAACAGCCAAACAATTTATTGCTAAAAAATATAAAAAGGTTGGAGACGAACTAAAAGGAATAATCGAAATTTCAGCAGATGATGCTTTTGTTCTTTATACAACCCACGGACTTTCCCCAACTCAGATAAGAAGTTTGGGCTATGAATTTAACCAACAAGATTTTGCGGAAAAGATGACGACACATCAAGCTCTTTC
>JAUYIO010000027.1 GCA_030688225.1 Nanobdellota archaeon | reverse complement strand
AATGAATCTCTTCTTGAAAACAAAGCTAAGAGAAAAAGTCCTGAGCAATTTTTTGGGAAGAAGAAATTTAAGAAACTTTTGAAAAAAGATTTTGAAGCAGGAAAAAATACTCTGAAATTTCTTGATAGTCTTGGAAAACCAGGATTTTTTGTTTTTGGGAATGGTGACGACGAATGGTATAAATATCCTTTTAGCAAGAAGATTCTACAACCTAAAAAGAAAAACCTAAATTTTGTTAAGAAATTAAAGAATATTAAGGAGATGACTTACAAGGTTAGACAATACAAAGGAATTTCTTTTTTAGGTTTTGGAGGGTATATGGATGCTAAAGCAAATAATAAATCAAGGGACGCAAAATGGCAGAAAGCTGTTGATAAAAGAATGAAAAGAGCAGAAAATAAATTTAATTTATTTTTGAGAAAAATTAAAGGAAAAGCAATTTTTATTTTTCATTATCCTCCTTCTGGGATTTTTGATAAAATTAAGGATAAGAAAAATAGATTTTACGGGGGAAGCACGGGTGTTGATTTTTATAGAGAAGGAATTTTAAAGAAAAAACCATTTTTGGTTTTATGCGGGCATATGCATGAATATGTTGGAAAAAAGGAACTTGGAAGCTCTTGGGTTGTTAATCCTGGAGAGGGTTCAAAAGGAATGTTTGCGATTGTGGATATTGACGAGAAAAAAGGAAAAGTTAAAAACGTGAGGTTCTTGAGGTAGTTATGAAAAGAGGAGTGGCAGCAATAGTTTATGCTTTAATAACAATTGTTTTATGGGGAACTGTGGCCGCTGTTTCTAAATTATTGTTGAAGAATATTACAAATTTTCAATTAATGTTTTATGTTGCATTGTTTTCCACAATTTCGTTGTTTATTCTTACTTTATTTAATGGGAAGTTTAAAAGTTCTATAAATCTTTTTTTAAAAAATAAATCTTTTTTGATTTTATTAGGGATTCTTGGACTTGGGATTTACCAATTTTTTTATTTTACATCTTTAGCAAATGCTCCTGCTGCGCAGGTAAATGTTCTTAATTATCTGTGGCCTATTTTCATTTTAATATTTTCTATTTTTATTCTTAATGAGAAATCTTCCTTCTCAAAATGGTTTGGTTTTTTGCTTGGACTTCTTGGAGCAATTATTGTAATTACTCGTGGAAATTTTCTGTCTTTTGAATCTATTTATTTTTATGGATATCTTTTAGCAATTGGTGCAGCAATTTCGTGGGGGCTTTTTTCTGTTTTAAGTAAATTGAAGAAGATGGATGCTTTGGAAAGTGTTTTTATTTTTAACTTGGTCGGACTTGTTTTTATGTTTTGTTTAATGTTCTTGACAAATTCTAGTTTTAAGATACCTGTAAATGAACTTTTTGGAACAATGTATATTGGAGCTATCCCTACAGCTCTTGCATTTATGTTCTGGGTAAAATCTCTTCAATTGGGAAAACCCTCTACGATTGCAAATCTTGCACATTTTACGCCATTTATCTCTCTTTTGTTTATTTTTATTATTCTGGGAGAAGAAATTTTGTTAAGTGAGATAATTGGGTTAGTTATTATTGTTTCTGGGATTTTCATTCAATTTTTAGGAAAGAAGAAATAACTATTTTTATAAATTCAATATTCTTCCCTAATCTATGACATCATTCCTATGGCATCGTGTTTCTGAAAACGAGAAAGAAGACATAGAAAAACAGGCAAAAGAGATTATGGATTCTTTTTCTAAGAAGTTGGACAAGGTTGGGAAAGTTGAAGAAAGTTTTATTGAAAGAAAAGAATTTGAAAGAAGTGAAGGTGGAAAGCCTTGTGAATTAGACAGAGAAATTATGTTTGAAAATGCGCCGAATAAGAATAATGATTTTATTATTGGGGAGAGGAAAGGATGGTGAGTGAAGGAAAATTTATTGTTGCGTCTGGACCGGTGATAATTGAAAATGGAAAAGTTTTGGTAACAAAAGATAGTAAGGACCCCTTTTACAAACTTCCTGGAGGAACTGTTAAAGAAGGAGAAAGTTTAGAGGAGGGTTGTATTAGAAGAGCAAAAGAAGAGATTAATGCAAACGTTGAAATAGTTAGTCCGTTACGTCCAAATATACTTTACGAAAATCCTAAGACAAAAGAAAAGATGACAATTATTCTTATTAATTATCTTTCAAAATTAAAAAATAAAAAAGAAATAAAACCAATTCCTCCAAATCAAGAAATTAAATGGATGTCTTTGGCTGACATTAAAAATGGTGGAGGAAATGTTTCTCCGAATGTTAGAGAATTAATAAAAAAAGAATTTGAAAATTTAAAATGACTTTCACATTCCAAAAACTCCAAAAATATCTTGCAGAAATCAAAAAAAATGATAAGCAGGGGAAAAAGATAAATGCATTTTTGCAGTTGCGTGATGAAAGAGAATTAATTGAAGAGGCGAAAAAGATTGATGCAAAGAAAAATAAAGGAAAACTTGCAGGAAAAATCATTGCTGTTAAGGCGAATATTAATGTTAAAGGTTTGAATATTTCTTGCGCGAGCAAAGTTCTTGAAAATTATAAAGCGCCTTATGATGCAAGTGTGATTGAAAAAATAAAAAAAGACGATGGCTTGATTATTGGGATTGCTAATATGGATGAGTTTGCCTGTGGTTCTAGTGGAGAAACAAGTGCATTTGGACCGACGAGAAATCCGACAAATTTGGAGCTAATTCCTGGAGGTTCTTCGTCTGGAAGTGCTGCTGCTGTTGCTGCTGGATTTTGTGATGATGCTTTAGTGAGCGATACAGGGGGAAGCATAAGAAATCCTGCGTCGCATTGTGGAGTTGTGGGAATAAAGCCAACTTATTCTTCTGTTTCGCGTTACGGATTAATTGATTTGTCTATGAGTTTGGATCAGATTGGGACAATTGCAAAAAGTGTTGAAGATGCTGGTTTGCTGTTAAGTGTGATTCAGGGAAAAGATGAAAAGGATTCAATTAGTCAGGGCTCTAAATCCCTCCATCCATCGCCCCGACCACCCACCCTAAACAGCCGAAATATGAAAAATACAATCATAGGTTTGTTAGACTTATCAGGATTGAATGTAGATAACAGGATTAATAATCTTGTTAATGAAAAAATAACTAATATTGCTAAGAAAAATAATTGGAAAATTAAAAAGATAAAATTGAATTACGTTGATTTGGCTGTTGCGACTTATTATCCTCTGGTTTATGTTGAATTTTTTTCAGGCACGAGAAAGTTTGATGGAAGAAGATTTGGAAAAAGAATTGAAGAATTTGCTGGTGAAGAAGTTTTGAGAAGAATTTTAGGAGGTAGTGAGATTTCAAAAGCAGAATATGGAGGGAGATATTATCATAAATCTTTGAAAGCCAAAAAATTAATTGAAAAAGAATTTGAAAAAGCTTTTAAAAATGTTGATGTGATTGTTTCTCCGACGGTTCCAATGTTTCCTTGGAAAATTGGGAAAAAGATTTCTATTGAAGAGGGTTATGCTGCTGATGCTTTAACAAGTCCTGCGAATTTGGCTGGAATTTGTGCGATTTCTGTTCCTGCTGGAGAAATTAATAACATTCCTGTTGGAATGCAAATTATGTGTGACAAGTTTCAGGAAGAAAAGATGTTGGAGATTGCGAAAGTGGTGGAGAAAATAGGTTCGCAATAAATTGCTCACAGATTGATGAAGATAGTTATCTAACAAGAAAACTACAATAAATTTACTTCTCGGACTTTTTTATAATAATTACCTTAATTAATATCTGCAACTTTGGAGCAGCACTTAAGCGAGCCCGAACGCTTACACGAGATAACCTCAAAAAAGAGAACGAGTGTGGGCGTGAGATAAAGAGCGAGCGGTTAAACTTAAACCCTTGAAAAAATATTTTTAATATCTATCTTTTTGTTTAAATCTTTTTTAATCAAGCTATAATCACTTGATATTATTTTTGATTTGTTTTTGTCTATATTTGTTAAATTTATTTTGTCTTTTGTTTGTGCTGTTACAAAAACTAATAGATACGAGTGAATTATTTTTCTCTTTTTCCTTAAATGCTCTATTGAAACAGAATGGATTGTTTTTAATTTAGCATTAATGTTGTGTTTTTCTTTCATTATTCTTTTTACAGAATCATTTAAATTTTCTCCTAAGAGAATCCTTCCTCCTGGCAGGCTTAATTTGTTTTTATAAGGACGTTTTTTTCTTGAATGAAGAAATACATTCTTAGCATCTCCTAGATGAATCAGAATTACTGACAGGACGTGTTTTTTACTTGACAAATAAGGAATTAATATTTCTGAAGTTTCTGAAAGTTTGTAAAATTCTCCTTGTAATTCTAAAATTTTTTCTTTTATTAATTTTTTTAGATGATAAGACAATTTGTTTGAGCGGATTTTTGTTTGTTTTTCTATTTCATTGAATTTTAATTTATTGTTGTAAAGGAATAATTCCAGAATCTTCTTTTCCATAAGTCAATTTTTTTGAGGAACTATTTAAAAATTATTGTGATGGCATTTTCTTATGAAATACGACAAAAACAAAGCACATTATATTGTTACGACTATTATTCCTGTGAATAAAGAGGGGAAGTTTTTGATTGCAAAGCGGGCTGATTGGGAGAAAGCATTTCCTGGAAAATGGACAGTTCCTGGAGGGAAACTTGAAGTTTTGGATTATGTTCTTCGTGAGAAAGATACTTCTTCGCATTGGTATGGTGTTCTTGAAGATTCGTCAAGGAGAGAAGTAATGGAAGAGATTGGAGTTGAAGTCGGGAATATTGGTTATGTAACAAGTCTTGTTTATATTCGCGAAGATAAAATACCCTGTCTTATTATAAGTTTGTGGGCAGAGGTAAAATCTGAAGATATAAAACTCTGCAATGCTTTAACAGATTATAAGTGGGTTGATTTGGAAGAAGCGAAAAATTATGATTTGATTGAAGGAATTTATGAAGAGCTTGAGATTTTAGACAGACATCTGAAAACAGGGAAGATGGGTGAGTGGGGAGATAGAAAAATTATTTATTAGGAAGATTTAAAAAGTGTTCTTTTGTGAAAAATTTATGGGAAATGATTATGTTCAAATTGGGGAAGATAGATTCAGGGTAAAAATTTCACCGTATCTTACTAGAGAGTATGAAGTTAGAAGGGTTGGGAAATTTAAGAATATCCAAGAAATGTTTAGAATTTTACCTTCTTTGATGGACGAATTTGCAAAACAAGGATATGTTAAAATGGAAAGAGAATCTGGTGAAAATGTTGTGGGGACAGATCATCATTGGGGACTTTTTTCTCCAACGCGATTTTCACATTCTTTAACTTTGAAATTAGAAAAGATTAGGCCTTCTATTAAAGAAAGTGGTTTTGCAAAGGAAGGAGTTTTTGATAAAAAAACAATTTTTATCCATGATAATGGAATTATCTCAATAAATTCTGAATTTTGGGAGAATCCTCAGTTAAGTTTATTTCCTCTTTGAGATAATTTTTCCCAACAAAAATCCTTAAAAACTCTTAAAAATTTCTCTTTTTATGAAAGTGGGTTTCTTTTTTAGACAAAAAGAAACTACAGTGGTAGAAAAAACTAAGTTAGGAACTATCGGGAAGAAGTAAGCC
>JAUYIO010000006.1 GCA_030688225.1 Nanobdellota archaeon | reverse complement strand
TAATGCAGTATTTAAATCTTGTCCTTGTTGTTTGAGAACTTCTTCTATTTTCTTTGCTTCTTCATCAATTTCTTTTTGAGATACTTCTACATTCTTTCTCTTTGCTTCTTGGAAAATGAGAGCTTGATTTACCAAAGACGCAAGAGTTTGTTGTCCTCCCTGCTTTTCCAATTCTCCAATAACAGATAATCTTGTAATTGGCTGACCATTAACTAATGCTGCAACAAATAATCCTTTTAAGGAAAACGCTAAAACTGCTACAACAATTATCATTAGAGGGATAAAAAATTTTGGCTGTCTTAATTTGCTTGTTAGAGGATAATTACTGACAGAAGTTGTCTGTATTTCTTCGACTTTAGGTGTTGATTTAGATGATTTCCTAACTCTCTTTATTGCCATTTTGGTATTATAGCACATTTGATATAATGTACAAATACTTTTATGAAAAAAGGCGTTTTTGATAAATTTCCACAATTAAGAGAAATCCCTTCAGGAAAATTTCCAAATCATGTTTTGATTATTCCGGATGGAAATGGTCGTTGGGCAAAAAAAATAAATAGCATCCCTATCATTGGACATCGTCAAGGATTTAAAGTCTTAAAAGAAATTCTTGGAAATCTACAAGAATTACCAATAGATACTGTTACCATATGGGGCTTTGCATCTGACAATTGGAAAAGATCAGCAAAAGAAGTTGAAGAATTAATGAATCTTTTTGAACAAGGACTAAAAGATATTATTCCTGATCTAATCAAAAACAAAAGCAGATTTATTCACCTTGGAAGAAAAGATAGAATTCCCTTCGCTCTAAAGAAAGCCATTGAGAATGCAGAAAGAACAACAAGAAATAATCAGGGAAAAATTCTTTGCCTTGCAATTGATTTTGGCGGAGAAGACCAAGAACTAAGGATAATGAACGAAATACGAAATCTTTCAAAAAATATCGCTATCACCTCAGATCTTGTCAAAAAACTAAGAGATGGACAAGGAGAAATACTTCCTGCTGATTTAATAATCCGTACTTCAGGAGAAAATAGAACATCAGATATTGGTTGGTTGGGTACAAACTCAGAATTTTATTCAATATCAAAATTATTGCCAGATGCTAAGATGGAAGATTTTGCAAAAGCATTGATAGATTATTCCAAAAGAGAAAGAAGATTTGGGGGAAGATCTGCTAAATGACAAAAAATCTTACTATATTTAAAAAAGAATTCGATGCCTATCTTAAAAACTTCTTGGACCAAAAAATAAAAAAAC
>JAUYIO010000024.1 GCA_030688225.1 Nanobdellota archaeon | reverse complement strand
AATATTTTTAGATTTTGAAGAAGGAGGAAAAGGATTTGCAGTAAAAGAAGGTTTTAGAGATGCTTTAAAGAGAGATAATGATTTAATTGGTTTTGTGGATGCTGATATGGCCACATCTCCTGAAGCTTTCTCAGATGTTGTAAGAAAAAGCAAAAATTATGACGGGATTATTGCAAGCAGAGGATTAAAAGAAAGTGTAGTAAAAACAAGTTTAATGAGAAAAATAACAAGCAGAGGTTTTAATTTTTTAACAAGAAGCATATTATTTCTTAATTTTAGTGATACTCAGTGTGGTGCAAAAATATTCAAAAGAAAAGCTATTGAAGACATAATTGATGGTATTGGGATAACTCAATGGGCCTTTGATATTGACTTGTTGTTTAGATTGAAGAAAAAAGGTTTTAAAATTGGGGAAATCCCTACTAAGTGGGAAGATAAAGAATATTCAAAATTAAATTTAACAAGAGTCCCTTTGCAGATGTTTCTTGCGATAATTCGTCTAAGAATAATTTATTCTCCTTTCAGCATATTCACAAAAGTTTTAAAACCTGTTTCAGGATATTTTTGGAGGATTACAAAATGAAAATTCATTTATGGATAGGAACTAAAGCAGAGCTCATAAAAATGGTTGGAGTAATAAAAGAACTGGATAGAAGGAAGATTCCTTACAACTATGTTCATACTGGTCAGCATACTAATGATTCTGTAATTCTCTCAAGCATATTTAACATAAGAAAACCAGACACATATATTGCTCCTCTCAAGAGAAATCTTCTTAATCCAAAAGAAATGTTTTTCTGGTTTTTTCGTGTTTTAAAGAATTCTCTTAATTATTCAGAAATTCGTAAAGGAGACATTGTAATTGTTCATGGAGATACTGAAAGCGCTCTTCTTGGGATGTTGGTGGCTAAAATGAAGGGTGCTAAATTAATGCATGTTGAGGGAGGATTGAGAACAGGACATTTAGTAAATCCTTTTCCCGAAGAGATTATCCGTAGATTAGTTGATAGAAGTTCATCCCATCTTTTTGTGCCTGGAAAAACTGCAGAGAAAAATGTTCTTAACTTTAAGCCAAAAGAAAAAGTAACAAATACCTTATTTAACACAGGATGGGATTCATTAATTCTTTCTTTAAATATAAAACCTACAATTAGTATTCCTAAAGGAAAATATGCTGTTCTAATGTT
>JAUYIO010000019.1 GCA_030688225.1 Nanobdellota archaeon | reverse complement strand
TCTCCTTCCTTTCTTTTTGTAGTTCCTCATGAGCTTGCCTACACCAATTACTAATACTGCTAAAGGAATTATCCAAGTCATTATCCATGCTGGAAGAGCAACTCCTAAAGCCGGCAGTACTAACAATACACCAATTAAAGTAACAAGCCATGCTGTTAATTTAGCCATTTTCATACCTCCTTTTTTATATAGGTAATAATGAATCTGTCTTTATAAATTTATTTGAAAAACAACGAAGATTAAACTTTTTATTAAAAAGAAAAAATTATGGATACTATGATGACGAATATTTAATTTAAACTAATTTAGTTCAAATTATAAATGGCCCCGACTATTCGCAACCTCGCACGCGAATTATTGATATTTTTTAATTTCTTCTCTACCACGAAGTTGCTCAGGATTTGAGACCAAGGTTCAAATCAGAATCGTTAATTGTTATCTAAAGATAACAAGTGGCCCCGACGGGATTTGAACCCGCGACACCTGGATTAAAAGTCCAGTGCTCTACCAGACTGAGCTACGGAGCCGTAAAGAAAATTAGTAGAATTACTTTATAAAATTATTTAATCAGGCTATTTAATCTTTTTTCAAAATCTTCTGAAGACATTGCCCCAACAAATTGCTCAACAGGTTTTCCATCCTTGAATAAAACAAAATTTGGAATTGAACTGACATTGAATTTTCTTGCAGTCTCCTGATTATCATCAACATTTATTTTCCCGAACTTTACTTTTCCTTTGAAGTTTTCACTTAATTCATCTATTACAGGAGCCATCATCAAACAAGGCATGCACCACTCTGCAAAAAAATCTACAAGAACGAAACCGTCTTTTGTAAATTCTTCAAATTCTGTTTTGCTTAATTCAGGAACTTTGTCATTATTCGCCATTTTCAAATTCCTCATTAATTAATTAGAAAGAAGAGTATTTATAAAATTTTCTTATTTCTGACTTAACAATAATTTTATAAGTTATCCTTCATTTTAGGATTAATGAAAAAAGATGATTATGATTTTATTATTGTAGGAGCAGGAGGAACAGGACTTGCAGCAGCAATGTATTCTGCAAGACTTGGGATGAGAACGCTTGTTTTGGGAGCTTCAAATGGTTCAGAACTTCCAATTGGTGGAGTTATAACAACAACAAATGTCGTTGAAAATTATCCTGGATTTATAAGATTGAGTGGATATGAACTTGCTAAAAAATTAGAAGAGCATGCAAAAGCTTATGATTTAGTTACTATTAAAAATGAGCTTGTTACAAAAATTAAGAAAGAAAAGAGTTTCATTGTTGAAACAAAGAAAGGTAAATATTCTTCAAAAACAATTCTCTTTGCAACAGGAACAAAGTGGAAAAAACTCCCTGAGAACGTGAAAGGTTCAAGAGAATTTGAAAATAAAGGAATAAGTTATTGTGCTTTATGTGATGGCCCTCTTTTTAAAAACAGGATTGTTGCTGTTGTTGGAGGAAGTGATTCTGCTGCAAAAGATGCGCTTTTACTTTCAGAACATGCAAAAAAAGTTTATATTGTTTATAGAGGGGAAAATATACATCCTGAACCAATAAATCTTGAGAGAATAAAAAAGAATAAAAAAATAGAAGTTTTGAATAACACGAACATTACTGAAATAAAAGGAGATAATTCTGTCAAAAGTATTGTTTTGGACAAACCTTACGATGGTAAAAAAGAAATTAATGTTGATGGAGTTTTTATTGCAATAGGACATGTAATGCTTTCAGAACTTGCAAAAACTCTTGGAGTTAAAACCAATCAAAATGGAGAGATAATAATCAATCATAAAGATTCTTCTACAAATATTGCCGGTGTTTTTGCTGCAGGAGATATTACAGACAAACAATTCAAACAGCTTATTACAGGAGTTGCCGACGGATGTACTGCTGCTCATTCAGCTTATGAATTTATTAATGAGAAGTAAGGTTTATTTTTATTAGTATTTCTCAAAGAAAATTCTGTCTTTAGAAATTCCTAATGATTCTAATTTTTCTTTAACTTCATCAACCATTTCAGGTAACCCACAAATATAGAAGTCTCTCTTGAAATTTTCCTGTAGATACTTTTCTATAAAATCTTGAACATGTCCTTTATCTTGATAATTATTATCTTTGGGTTTGCTGAAGATGTCATGGAAAGTGAAATTTTTATGTTTTCTTTGTAAATCTGAAAAATATTCATCGTATAAACTTGTTTTTTCATATCTTGAACTTTTTAATAAAGTAATTTTCTTATTAAAATTGGTTTCCAAAAGAAAAGGAATCATGCTTCTAAAAACAGCAATTCCTGTTCCTGCAGCGATGAAAAATAAATCCTCTTTTTTGTTTTGAATGACGAAGTTTCCCAAAGCCCCTTTAACGAGAATTTCATCACCTTTTTTTAATTCATGAATTTTATCAGAAACTCTTTTATGTCCAACTTTCTTTATGCAAAGTTCAATAAACTCTTTTTTATTAGGAGAAGATGCTATAGAATAAGCCCTATTCATTCTTTTTCCTTCAATATCAAAACCAAGAAGAACATATTGTCCTGCTTTAAATTCAAAGTTTCTTGGTATGCTTAACCTAAAGATACTTGTGTCCTCTGTAATCTTTTTTATTTCCAAGATTTTAGACTTGAACTCTTTAATCATTTTTTATGTTTTCATATCCTCTTTTTTCAAGTTCTTCAATTATCTCTCTTCCTTTTTGGATAATTATCTCTCCATTTTTCATTATAAAAACTTTGTCGGGATTTACGTAATCAAATATTTTTTTATGATGAGTTATTATGAGGATTGTTTTTTCATGGTTCATGAATTTATTTATTCCTTCTGCAACAATTTTTAATGAATCAATATCAAGCCCTGAATCACTTTCATCAAGAATGGCAATTGCTGGGTTAAGGACCAGCATCTGAAAAATTTCTGTTTTTTTCTTTTCTCCTCCTGAAAATCCTTCGTTAAGGTATCTTTCTAAAAATGTTTCATTTATCTTTAATAAATTTGCTTTTTCTTTCAAGAGTTTTTTGAATTCAAGGAAAGACAAAGTTTTTTTCTTTAAAGAATTGTAAGATTGTTTTAAAAAATTTGAGATTGTCACACCTGATATTTCCTGAGGATATTGAAAAGAGAGGAATAAACCTTTTTTGGCTTTTTCATTCGGGGAGTTATTTGTTATATCATCATTGTTCAGTAGAATTTTTCCTGATTTTATACTGTATTTTGGGTTTCCCATTATTGTGTTTGCAAGTGTGCTTTTCCCAGAACCATTAGGCCCCATGAGAACATAAATCTTTCCTTTTTCAAGATTCATATTTATGTTTCTTAATATTTCTTTTTCGTTGATGTTTACGTTTAAATTTTTTATCTCTAACATTTTATTTTTTTTATTGCTTCAAGAGGCATTAACTCACAAGCAATTCTTGTATACATTACTTCTGTTCCTATAGCCTTGTCTAAATCTTCTTTTTTTAATTTTTTTACTTCTTCAACAGTCATCCCTTTTATTTTCTCCAGAAGTGCTGCAGAAGAGATTGTGCTTATGAAACAAGTTATTCCTGAAAATTTTGCATCAACGATTTTATTATTTTCTATTTTTAGTTCTATTATTATTTCATCGTTGCAGATAGGATTTTTGTGCTTTACTGTATGTGTTTTTTCTTTTAATGTTCCGAAATTTGTTTTGTCTTCATAAAGTTCAAACATTCTCTCTTTTTGATTTTCCTGATTCATTTTAACAAACAGAGTTTTCTATTTCCATTTCTATTAATTTATTTAATTCTACTGCATATTCAAGAGGGAGTTCTTTGATTACAGGTTCTATGTATCCAGAGACAATTAATTTTGTTGCGTCTTCTTCACTTAAACCACGCGACATTAGGTAAAATAATTCTTCTTCTCCTATTTTTCCAACTGCTGCCTCGTGAGAAACTTTTACATTATCTTCGCTGACAACCATGCTCGGACAAGTTATTGCTTTACTTTTGTTATCAAGCATTAATCCGTCGCATCTCACGCTTGATTTTGAATTTATTGCATCTTTTTTTATATCAACTAATCCTCTATAAGAGCTTATTCCTCCATCCTTGCTTATTCCTTTACTTACTATGTTTGAACTTGTGTTTTTGGAAAAATGATATACTTTGCATCCTGTGTCTTGGTATTGTCCTTCTCCTGCAAATGCAATTCCTGTATAATTTGTTTTAGAGTTTTCACCTACGAGAACACTGCAAGGGTAAAGCATTGTTACCTTGCTTCCTAAATTTCCATTCACCCATTCCATTATTCCGTTTTCGTGGACAACTGCTCTTTTTGTGTTTAGATTGTAAGTATTTTTGCTCCAATTTTCAATACTTGAATATCTGACTCTTGCACCTTTTAACACGTGGATTTCAACACATCCTGCATGCAGAGAATTTTCCTCGTATCTTGGAGCAGAACATCCTTCAATATAATGAACTTCTGAATTTTCATTTGCAATTATTAATGTGTGTTCAAATTGTCCTCCTTTTTCTGAATTCATTCTGAAATATGCTTGGAGAGGGAGTTTTACTTTTATATTTTTTGGAACGTAGATGAAAGTTCCACCACTCCAAACTGCAGAATGTAAAGCTGCAAATTTATGGAGTTTTGGAGAAATGCATGTTGTCATGAAATATTTTCTGAACAAATCAGGATATTGTTTTAAAGCTTCATCACAATCCAAAAAAATCACTCCTTGTTTTTTTAAATCTTCTTTTAAATTATGATAGATAACTTCTGATTCATATTGTGCCCCGACTCCTCCAAGGCTTTGTCTTTCTGCTTCAGGAATTCCTAGTTTTTCGTATGTTTTTTTTATATTTTCAGGAACGTCTTCCCAACGTTTAGAATTTTTTTTTGCATTTGGGCGCATGAAAAAATGTATTTTGTTTAAATCAAGTTCTTTAAGACTTGGACCCCATTCAGGCATTTTTAATTCTTTGAATATTTGAAATCCTTCAAGTCTTTTTTGAAGCATCCATTCTGGCTCTTTTTTTTGTTGAGAAATTTCTCTTACAACTTCTTCAGAAATTCCTTTGTTTGATTTATAGAGAAGATCTTCCTCATCATGATGATCATAAATTTCTCTAGATATATCAATTTTTAATGGATTGTTCATGAACATTAACTATAGTTAATGTATTTAAATTTTTGGGTAAAACACCAAATTTATATAGTATATTCATTATCTTTTTATATGAAAAAAGTGATGCCTCAAGAAATTGAATTATGGTATCTAATTCCTGCTATCAGAAGAGAACTTGCAAAGATTTTCATAAATGAATATGGTTTTAGCCAAAAAAAGTCTGCACAGATTCTTGGAATAACTGAAGCCGCAATTTCTCAATATCTCAGTTCAAAAAGAGCAAATGAGATTAAATTTTCAGCGAGAGAAATTGAAGAAATAAAGAAGACTGCAAAGAAAATAGTTAATAATGAAAAAGAATCTATGAAATTTCTTTATAATCTTTCAACAATTTTCAGAGGTTCAAAAATTATCTGTAAATTACATAGAAGCAAGGACAAGAGCATTGATAAAAATTGCAAAATTTGTTCTACGGACAAGAAATTTATCTGATTTTATTTTGTATTTAAGAAATATTCATTGACTTTGTCCCAATTTATAACACTAAAAAAAGCTTCAAGATATTCTGCTCTTTTATTTTGGTATTTCAAATAATATGCGTGTTCCCAAACATCAACTCCCAAAACAGGAATTTTTCCATTTGTTATTGGAGAATCTTGATTAGGAGTTTTAACTATTTCAACTTCTTTTGTGTCAGGATTTACAACAAGCCATGCCCAACCACTTCCGAACTGAGTTAATCCGGCATTTTTGAATTCTTCTTTGAATTTTTCAAAATTCCCAAATTTTTTGCTTATTGCTTCAAGAATCTCTCCTGAAGGTTGAACATCTTTTTTTAAAATTGTCCAAAAAAATGTGTGATTCACATGTCCTCCACCATTGTTTTTTACAGCATTTTTTATGTTTTCAGGGATAGAATCTATTTCTGCTATCAGCTCTTCTGCAGTTTTATTTTGAAGTTCAGGGTAATTTGCAAGAGCTTTGTTTAAATTATCAACATATGCTTGGTGATGTTTTGAATAATGGATTTCCATTGTTTTTGCGTCTATAAATGGTTCAAGAGAATTATAAGAATATTCAAGTTTTGGTAATTCATGTATCATCTTAACTATTGTTATTAATTTCCATTTATATAATTTTTGGTGGAATATATTCTCTATTATAGATTTATTTTTAAAGGTTGAAGATTGAGGGATTTTATGGAAGATGATTTTTCTAAGTTAAAGCATACTTCAGTTAACGTCGGAGGAGATGGAGAAGTTATTGTTTTAGATACTGGAGCAATTATTAATGCAGAAGCAGAAGCAATGCTTCAAGCCTTACATTCTCGTTCTACAGGAGGGCTTCGGCATCACTTAAAAGTCTTGGGAAAAAAAGGTCCTGATATTTTCATGAAAGATGTTTATGTTGGTTATGGGCATAAATCTATTGGAGATTGTGGTACAACTTCCGTATTTGTTGAAGGTGTTTCAATGCTTGTTGCAAAAGCAATTCAGGACAATCCTCTTTACTCAGGACAGGAATCGTCAACAAGATATCTTGATTTTTCTAAGCAACCTTTTAGAGGTCCAATAGTACTAAAAGAAGTTTCAGATTTGTTGGAGACACAAAGAAAATTTTATCTCTATGCACAAGAACCGACACGAGAGCAATTGAGACAATTACATCCTCAACAAAAAAGAGAAGATGAGAAAACTTATAACAAAGCAATTAATGCAAGAGCATTTGATATTACAAGAAGTCTTCTTCCTGCAGGAGCTTTAACAAATCTTGCATGGCACACTAATTTAAGGCAAGCAGCAGATAAAATTCTTTTTTTAAGGCATCATCCTCTTCAAGAAGTAAGAAATGTTGCTAAAGGATTAGAACAAGCATTAAAAAAACATTATCCAAATTCATTTACACATAAAAGATATGAAAAAACAGAGAATTATCAAGATATTATTGCTAATCATTATCTTTATCATGACTTGAATTCTCCAAAAGAGCCGGTTGTAGATTTAAGTAAAATTGATTTAAAAGAATTATCAGAATATCAGGAATTATTTTCTAAAAGACCTGAAAAAACAGAACTCCCAAAATATTTGTCTCAAATTGGGACTATTGATGCCAGATTTCAATTAGATTTTGGTTCTTTTAGAGATATTCAAAGACATCGGGCGATAATCCAAAGAATGCCTTTGCTTACTTCTGATTTGGGTTTTGAAGAATGGTATGTTGAGAATTTTTCTCCAGAAGTAAGAGAGAAATTACCAGAACATTTGTATGAAGTCTGTAAGGGAATCAAAAACTTCGCATTTTCTCCTGCGGATTCTCAATATCTCTTGCCAATGGGTTATAAAACTTCAAACAGATTTACAGGGGATTTGCCCGCAACAATTTATATGCTTGAACTTAGAGATTCAAGATTTGTTCATCCCACTTTGCAAAAAGTTGCACATTCAATCGGAAAACAGATTACATCTAATCTAGGAATTCCTCTTCATGTTGATCCAGAACCAAACAGATTTGATGTTAAAAGAGGGGAGCAGGATATTGTTATAAAATGACTCATGGAAAATTCAGTATTTATAGATTAATTGATAGGAGCATATTCTGAATTAGTAAAAATGACAGAATCTAATCTTGATGTTTTTGGGAAAGTTGTAAGGATTAATGGAAACAAAGAGATAGAAAAAGTTTCAGAAGATATTTACCGAGAATTCTTGGATATTTACAATAAGAGATAAGAATTTTAAATAATTCTTTCTTTGTTATGTGGGCCTCTGTGGCACAATGGTACTGCGCTCGTCTCGAAAACGAGTTTCCGAAAGGATTTCCAGGTTCGATTCCTGGCAGAGGCGTTTTTCTCATTATCACTTTATAGTTAATAAAAATAGAAATATTTAAAAAGAAGATTTTTATGATTTAGGGTATATGGATATTGAAAAGATTAAACAAGAAATTCTTGATTGGGGAAAACTTGCCGGAGAAACAAAAGACAACTATATGAATGACAGATTTCTTAAAAAATTAGAAGACAGCCTTGAAACTGTTGAAGAAATAAGACAATTGACAGTTGAACTTTCTGATAAAGTTAGTGAAGGAAACGTTGTCTTGCAAGGAACAATGGCTTTAGTAAGCAAAGAAAACGCAGGGGAATACAAACATATCTCCGAAACTTCTATTGAAGGATTAAAAAAATTATACGATGGAAAAAGAAACGGTGGATTAGTAAAAAAGATTTTGATGGCCCCAATAGATCTTGTTACAGGGAACAGGGATGTTACTTTAAAAAATGCATTAAATTTAATTGAAAATATTTCACAAGAAATTCCTCCTTATGTTCAAAGATTATCTGAAGAGCTTAAAAGAAAAAGAAAAGATTTATGCGAGCTTAGACAAGACATAAGAGGAAATATTGAAAAATTAATCTCCTCAAGATTGCCTATAGAAAATGCGAGAGATGAATCTGAAAAAGTCATTAGGGAGCTTGAAACAGAATATCATTCACTTGAAAAAGAAAGAGAAGAACTTACTTCTGAAGGAAAACCTGCTAATGAATTGTTAAACAGACTGCACAGCTTGGAAATTCCTATTGAACAGGCAAAAGAAAGTTATGGAGAGTTAAAAATAAGAGTTGATTCTCTTCAAGGCAATATTAATTTATACAATGATCAAATTGGAAAAATAGGGCAATTAATTGATCTTTTAGATGAAACAAGAAACCCTGTTAATCTTGCAAGGGAATTTGTAAATGTTCATGTCCCTTATATAATTGGGGAAGTGAGAACCCAAAAGTCTCAAGTTCATTCTTTAACAGGAGTTAACAGAGTTATGAATTTCCTTCAAAGAGAAGCAGAATTTTCAGGAATTTTGAATGACAGGATAAAATTAGGAAGTGATTACTTGAATGTAAAAGTCAAAGAAATCAGAGACAATCTTCCAAAGACAATTTACCATTTAGAGCCTGGAAAACAAGTAGAAGCCCAGTATAGCGTTGAGGAATAATTTTTTGTTATCAAAAAATGGAAGCAATTAACTTTTATGAAATATCCGAGATTCTTAACTTTAAGTTAAATATAATTTATGATTCGTAAAATGACAGACAAAGATTATAGCGAGATTGAAAAAATATGTAGGCTTTATGCAGTGGTAGTATCAGGGGAAGGCCCTTATGATGCCAGACTATCAAAAGTTAAAGGGGAAATAGAAAATTCTTACAAAACTGTTCAAACTGCTTACGGGGATAAGAAATCCTCAGAAATAGATTCTATTAATGCTGAATTAAAAAGGATTTCAGGGGATTCAAATGGAATTTTTTCAAAAATAAAATCTGCAATGAATAAAGGAGGATTAGAAAGCATCTTTGAATTGGGAGATTCCCTTGTTAAAAGTAAAAGTGAATTGGAAAAACTTCAATTAAATGTAAATAAATCATACGATGTTGTCTCAAGAGGAGTTTATACAATTTTTCAGGGAATTATAGAGACAAAGAAACTACTAAAAGATTATCAGGAAACTCTTGATGAATCAGAAAAAGAAATTAAATCTTTGCATGAAGAACATTCTGATGACGAAAAATTGAGGCAGAATATAAACCTTCTGATAGAAAATAAATCCAAAAGCGAAGGAGTTAAAATAGAGAAAGAAGAAAGAAAGAAAGTATCTATGCATCTCATAGCAGAAGGTGAAAAAAGACTTAGAGAATTAAGTGAAAAATTTCTTAAGACAAGAGAAAACATCAGAATCTCCAGAGAGTTCTCGTCTTATGAGGTTTTTGTTGAGAAATATAACCAGGTTGCTGAATCTCTTGGAGTGGTTAGAGAGAAATTAGATGAAGACATCTCTAAAATCAAAGGAGTTCTCATGGTTTATGAAATTATCTCAAGGCCGGAAATAAAATATCTGAGGGAAATAAATATTCCTGAGAGATATATAGATGCTATAAATGAGCTGGTTCTTGGAATAGAAAAAATAGATGAGCAGTTTTCCGATAAAGTTCTTAGGGAATTTCTTAGTGGAAGAAAATCCAAAAAAGTAAATGATGTTGCTCTCGGAGAGATTGTTCCGGAGTTAGTGGCTTATGTTCGGGAAAATGGAAATGGAACAAAATAGTTTTTACGAGGAAAGAATAAAGAAAAAAACATTGAAAGAGCTAATTGAGGATTCAAAGACAGGGAATTATTTTCCTGAGGTAAAAGATATTCCTGCAAATCTTTCTGTAATTCCTAAGAGAGAAGAATTGGTTTCAAAAGTTTATGAAAAAGGATTAAAAACAATTTTTGGAGGAGTTGGTTATAGCATTGCAAAATCTGCAAAGTATTCATCTCTTTCTGCAAAATATATTCTTGAAAGTCTCGTTATATTACCCACAAGAGTTAGAAAGACTTATAATTTTTTTAGGAAGGGAGGAGAAAGCTTAGATGTTCCTTTTTCCGTCTTAACTATCTTCTGTTTTTTACCTGCATCTAATATTATCTTTAATCTTTCAAATTCCAATAATTTTGGAGAGGGATATTTATATGCTTCTGCAATAACAAATGGATTATCTCTTTTTTATGAAATTGGAAGAAAAATAAACAAAAACAAAAAAGAAAAATGATTAAACTATCTAAAGGGAAAATAAGACTTGAAGAAAAAATTTTGGATTTTACTAATTTTGAAATCAGGAAGAGAATTACTGAACAAGACTTAGAAAAGTATTATGATTGTTTTATAGAGTATGTTGAGGAAATTGGAGATTATTTTGAGAATAAAAATGCCTTTGAAAAAGCTGTTAGAGATTCTACTTATGAAAAAAGACCAAAGCTTATTGCACGCGAGCCAAGATATCCTTTTCTTTTTGGATTAAAAACTTCGTTTATGCCTTTTGATTTTTTAAAACCCTCTGAGAGAAGATTACATAAGGATTATTTTATAGGAGGGAATTGTATAACTGCTATTCCTAAAAATAAAAGTTTGGGGTCTAGCAAAGGAGAAAAACCTTTAGATAGAAAATTAAAAGAAGATATAGTAGAGAAGTTTAAAAAATATCCTGGTTATGAGGGGATTATTGAAATTCCAGACGATGGAAATATTGCTCAAGCAAAAGCAAGCACTTTTCATGAAGCATTGCATTATGTTGTTTTAAGATATCAGTCAGAAACAGACAGAAATTTTGTAAATGCATTCATAAAAGAAGAATTATCTGATTTGGAAAGATATCAAACAGAATACATTATACATGAAACAGCTGTGGAAATTCTTACAGATAAATTATTGGCTCATGATTCTGATGCACAATTTGAAAATAGATGGAACTATTATTCTTTAACAGAAGGAGCTGGATTTAGACATGGAATTATGATGTTTTCAGCCATAACTACTGGAACAATTATTGGATTTTCCATAAGCAACCCTCAGTTATTACCCTTTGCTTTAATTCCTGGAAGAGCAAGAGATTATTTCCTAAAAAAATATAAACAATCTACAAAGGACAGAATATTGATAGAAAAGGATTACCCTAAATTTAAAATTTAAAATGACAAATGAATTTTACAAACAAAAACTTGAAGAAATTGATTTGAAAAATATTAAAGATTTGAATAAACTCCCAGAATTGCCAACTAACCAAGGAGATTCTCCTAAAAATGGAAATAATGGGTTAGTTTTATATGATGGTATCTGTTTTGATGATATTGGACAATTTATGGCTGTTGAAAAAAATGAAAACATTATAAGGAGGAGGGTTGAGGAAATTGTGGGAACTTTTTTTGATTATTTCAATTCTGGTGCTTCTTATTTAAGAGTTCTTGCTGCATGGGAGAAGATTAGTTCTGTTTTAAACGAAAAAACTGCTTGTTATTTTCCATCTAATTTTCATAATCATTCTTTCCGGACAATTAATCACTATATTGAGAGAATGTCAGAACAAAATGATTCAAGAAATTTTGATATTGGAGACAAGGTTAAGTTTGTTTCAAATAGTACAAGGTATTACCCAAACTACCAGGAGGTTGTAGATGAAATAAGGAACAAGGCTTTTCCTTTTGGTTCAATTGGGCATGTTATTGATATTAATAATTTTAATAGGCTTAAAGTTAGATTTAATTATATTAAGGGTTTTCCAGATATTAATGGTTTTTTGAAAGATAAAGGTAATCCTGAAGAATTTAAGAGAATTATAAAAGAGATGGCAGATATTGAAAATAAGACAGGAAGATATTCTATAAAAGAACTTCAATTTGTTCCATTAAATTATATTGAAATTGAAAGCCTTAGGAAGATGCATGAGTATGCGGGAAAATATTGTTCTTAGTAAAATGAAAACAGATTTTTATGATAAGTTGATTGAAGAGAAAGGGTTTTCAAATTTAGTTGAAGAAATTAGGAGAAAATCTCTTGCCTCTTACCCAAGAAAAAAATTCTGGACAGTTAATAATATTGTATATAGGAATGGAATTTATAGAGTTGATTTACTCAAAGATTTTTTGGATAATGGAGATGCTAAAACTCAGGATGAATGGGCCGAATATTCAAGAAAAGAAAAACAAAAAAATGGTTTTTATGTTGGAGATTTTCCCTTGTACCATTCTCTTTTTTCTTCTATACATAAAATAAAAGATGATGCCAAAAAAGAAGAGGTGAGGGTTTTTCTTGAAAGAAAATTCAGGGAAAAATGGCTAACAACTCTTACCAGAATTAAATACAGCAGTTTCGGAGAAATAGATGAAATAGTTCATAATTATAACATGTCTGAAGAATATTCTTTTTTTGATTATTTTCTTGGCCAAAGTGGGCTGATTAAAAATTTAGAAAATAGAATTAATTTTATGGTTCTTTTAGGAACAAATGATTTGCAAGAAATTAATTCTATTTACAAATGGATTACAGGACGGGATACCCACTTATTCAGAAAAGATTCTATGAAAACATTAAATAAAAAAATTTCCAAAAAAATCCCATCTCATCTCAATTATAACGAGAGAGTTACTAGAATTGGTTTTTATTCAGGATTGGCGAATTTGGATTTTGATGGAGGGAAATTTGGGAAAAATCCTGCTCTTGGAATAAGAGCGATTCCCACAACCACTGTACCAGTATTGTATTCTTATTCTTAATCCCTTAACAATCTTTAAATAGTTTTGAATTTTTTTATTAGAATGAAACAATTTTATTTTGATAATGCAGCAACGACAAAAGTTGATGAAGAAGTTTTGAAAGCTATGCAACCTTATTTCATTGAAAAATATGGGAATGCGTCTTCTTTGCATTATCCTGGTGAAGAATCAAGAAGAGCTATTGAAGAAGCAAGGAACACAATTGCAAAGTCTATTGGGGCGAAACACAAGGAGTTAATTTTTACAGGAAGTGGAACAGAATCAAATAATCTTGTGATTAAAGGATTGTTCTGGGAGAATTATCCTAAGAAGAACCATATTATAACGACAAAGATAGAACATGATTGTGTTTTGAATGCATGTAAATGGATTGAAACGAGAGGAGGGAAGGTAACTTATCTAAATGTTAATGGAGAAGGTTTTGTTAATTTGGATGAACTGAGAAATTCCATCACAGAAAAAACTATTCTTGTTTCAGTTATTCATGGAAACAACGAAATTGGAACAATTCAGGATTTGGAAAAAATAGGAAAAATATGCAAAGAGAAAAATGTTTTATTTCACACAGATGCTTGTCAGAGTTTCACAAAAACAGAAATTGATGTTAAAAAAATGAATCTTGATTTAGTGACTTTGAATGCGCACAAAATTCACGGGCCGAAAGGTGTTGGTGCATTGTATGTGAAAGAAGGAATAAAAATAATTCCTTTGCTTCATGGAGGAGGACAAGAATTCAAATTGAGAAGTTCAACAGAAAATGTTCCAGGAATTGTTGGTTTTGAAAAAGCTGTCAAGATTGCAAAAGAAAGCAATGTAAAAAAAATGGAAAAGTTGAGAGACAGGTTAATCAAAGGCATTTCGGAAATTCCTAACACAACCTTGAATGGTTCTTGTGGAGAAAAAAGATTGTGTAGCAATATTAATGTTTCATTTAATAATGTTGAGGGAGAAGCAATTGGGAGTTTTTTGAATGCAAAAGGAATTTCGTGTTCTACTGGTTCTGCTTGTTCTTCGCGTTCACAAGATCCGAGCCATGTTCTTCTTGCACTCGGAAAAACACCTGCAGAAGCAAATACTTCTGTAAGATTAAGCATAAGCAAATACACAACAGAAGAAGAAATTGATTATGTTCTTGAAGAATTAAAAAAAATAGTTGAGAGATTGAGGAAGATATCTCATCTATAAGGAAAGAATTAAAAAGTCTTTATTATAGGAAATATTATGGAAGAAAAAAAGAAATGCGATTGCTGTGGTTGCGAAAATTGCAAATGCAAGTCTGAAGAAAAGTGCAATTGTTGTTAAATGGAGAACAAAAATGTGGGTTTAATGATTATTGGAATTGCAATTGTAATGATAATTATAATTTTTATTTTTAATTCAGCATTAAAAGATATTGTAGGACAGACCTGCACTCATGGACCTTCCTGCACAATGTATGACACTATCAAAACTCAAACAGGATTAAGTTTAGCAATAGCAGGAATTATTTTG
Source organism: Nanobdellota archaeon (assembly GCA_030688225.1). Lineage (GTDB taxonomy): Archaea > Nanobdellota > Nanobdellia > Pacearchaeales > GW2011-AR1 > JAUYIO01. Next base: position 1,058 of record JAUYIO010000019.1, on the reverse strand, counting down.
ATTGTTGGGATTTTCATGCTCTTTAACAAACCAAGAGAGAAAATAGTTGTCAAGAAAATTAAAGAAAAGAAGAAAAAATTAAATCTTGAAGGTTTGGATAAAAAAGAGAAAAATGTTATCAAGATTATCCAAGATGAAAACGGAACAATGTTTCAGGCAGAACTCATGGAGAAACTCGGAATAGGGAAAGTTGGATTGACAAGACTTCTTGACAAACTTGAAGCAAAACAGTTAATTGAAAGAAAGCGACGAGGAATGAATAATATCATTGTTTTAAGGGGTTAAAAGTAAACCAGAGATTTTCATTCAAATTTATTGAGAGTTATTTGGATGAAACTAGTTTCATCAAAGCAGTTATAATAAACTAATTCTTGAATTGATTAATTAAATTTGGATACCAAATGGAAACAAAAGAAAAAAAACAGAAAACTGACTGGAATTTTGTTGCTCAGGTTTCATTAATCGTTGTTCTTAGCGGGCTTCTATTATTTACATTCTGGAAACCTTCTGGAAATGGAATGATTGTTTCTGCATCAGAAGTAATACCTAAAGGAGTTCCTTCTATTTATGGGAATGAATTAGGAATTTCCTATGATGATGTTAGTGCTTCTAATCAAGGATTGGCAGATGCAACAATTAGGAAGCTTGGGATGATTGATGTTAGTGAAAGTTTGGAAGGTGCTGAACTTCAGAGATACATTAATGTTCTCTACAATTTGGAGAATGGAATTTCCTGTGAATATTGCTGTGGTGCAAGATCTGTTATCTTTTCCGATGGAGAGCCTGCTTGTGGTTGCGCGCATAGTTATGCAATGAGAGGACTTACAAAGTATCTCATAAAATATCATGGAAGTGAATTTACCGATGAGCAAATTCTTGAGGAAGTTGGAAAATGGAAGACCTTGTTTTTCCCAGGAATACTTGAGGCAAAAGCAGAGGTTTTGAAAAATCAGGGAATTGAACTGAATTACATAAACCTTGCAAGCAACAAATACAGAGGGATAGAACAAGGACAAGGCTCTGGTGGAATGGTTGGAGGATGTTAAGATAAAATGAAA
>JAUYIO010000011.1 GCA_030688225.1 Nanobdellota archaeon | reverse complement strand
TATCCCATATTTTGGTTTCCACCATTTCTTTGGAGCATTAATTTGAGAAAGAAATTCATTGGGGATTATTTCTTTTATTTCCCTAATAAAATCTTGCCTTCTTTTTATTACATTTATATCGCTTGTAAAAGAGAAAAAATTTAATAAATTTGAAGTTTCTTCGAAATAAAAATTTGAGGATATTTTAGAGAGTAATTTTGTATGGATTGCCCTTGCATCCCTTGTTTTGTATATGCTTTCATCCTCATTTTTAATAGCAGTCCTCTTACTGGTAAATGGGGAAAAGGCATTCTCATTAATGAACTCTAAAAGTTCTTTTTTCATTATCTACCTGCATTTTTAGGTATTAAATAAATTCATATACTGAAGAATTAGGAATTTAAACTGAGAATGTCCCTTTTTATTTCATTGTTATTATCTAAAAATCTAGTATAGCTTGTGAAATTATCAAAGGCCCTTAGGAAAAAAAGTATCTTCTTGCCATCCAAGGCATAGACTATATGTTTTCCATTAATTTTTGCTCTGAAAATGGAGAAGTCACCCACCTTTTTCTCAAATTTATGCAATTCTGAAGAACAGAGATGTTCACAGGAGAGAATTTTCTCAATTATTTCCTCATGGTTTTCTATGTCATGGAAAATATGCTTAGATACCCTGTATTCTTTTACATTTGGGCGCAATTGTCCAAAACGAGAATTAAATACTTGACACATTTCACACTCTGACATTGATATTAGAGGTCTTGAAATGATTTAAACCTTATTAGAATATAATTTTAGGATTATTGCAATTCCTTTTTGATTAATTTGTGAGCAGCATTAATCTTTTGAAACTCTTCGTGGTCTCCGTCAGGCATGTCTGGATGATGCTTTTTAGCTAGGTCCTTGTATTTCTTGCTGATTAGTTCGAAGTCTTTTTCACCTTCATGTACCCCGAGAGTCTTTCTTGCCTCAACAAGTTTTTCGTCAAGTTCATCATCTTCTAAAAATTCATTTTTGAATTGGTCGGCAGTTATTTCTCCCGAGACTAACCTTTTTACTTCTATTTTTAGAACTTGGTC
>JAUYIO010000005.1 GCA_030688225.1 Nanobdellota archaeon | reverse complement strand
TAGCATATTTAATCTTATCATCAGGCAAAAGTGAGGCTACATAAGCCATAATAGATTTTAGGAATTTACCATTTTTATCTACAGGAAAACCTCCAAAACAATAACCATCAAAGCCAATTTTAATCAAATTTTCTGCACATTTTTTCCTTAATTTCTTATTATTTCCTCCCTGCACTACAGCAAAAAGAAGAGGTTTTTTCTTACTCAATTTTGTAAGTTTATCAAACTCTAGCTTGCACCTTAAAGCCCAGGCAATTGTCCTCTCAACTGACTTTTCCTGTTCAGATAATTTTTGATCAGGCTTTGTGCAATCATCTAAACAGATTAAAATATCTGCCCCCAATTTAATTTGCATTTGAATAGATTTTTCTGGAGTTAATATAATCTTTGGAAATCCAGGAAGTTTAAAAGTTGCCCCCTCATCTGTCATTTTTCCTAAACTTTTGTCTTTGTGGATCAATGACATTACTTGAAAGCCTCCAGAATCGGTTATAACAGGCCTCTTCCAATCCATAAGGACATGAACACCACCAATTCTTTCAATTTTTTCCTCAAGTCCTGCAATTAATAAATGATAGGTATTAATTACCAAACCCTCAACTTGAGCATTTTCCAAATCAATAGAATCAATTGTTTTAACAACACCACGAGTCCCATCTGGAAAAAAAGATGGCAAAGTTATTTGCCCATGCAGAGTACTTAACTTATTCATGAAAATTAAACTTGAGCTTGAACTGGAATTTGAGGAACAATCTGTACTTTTTTAGGCTGAATATTTTTCCTAATAGTCCTCAAACATTTGGTACAAAGCTTCATTCCTTGATAATGATGAATATTGGCTCTTTGAGTTTTGCTGTGAATTGGAGCACGAAGGGCCCAGGTACCTCCTGCACCAGATGAACCTTTCTTATGACGGGAGTAGGAAATCTTTCTAGACCCTTTTTGACACATTTGACAAGTCAACATAGAAGGTAGTTTACCATTTCTCAGAATTTCTTGCAAACTGGAGATAATCAACTATAATGTATATATATGGGATCCCAAGGTAGACAACTTCATAATCAAGCAGAAATGACCCGAGAAAAAGGTGATTTCTTAAAGGCTTTGGAACTTTCTGATCAGGCAATGATTAAATATCAGGAAGAAAATAATGTCTCAGGTTTTGCTGAAATTCAGGCTTCCAGATTTTTAACTCTGAGGCACTTATTTGAAAAAACCAATGATCAAAATTATTTAATTTTAGCAAAACATTCTGCTCTTTCTGCAGTAGAAATTGCTCAAAAAAGTGGAAATAAGGAATCTTTGGCTATTCCCTTATTTAATTTAGCTAAAGCTCAGGAAACTTTAGGAGAATTATCAGAAGCAGTAAGTTCCTATAAAGAAGCAGTGGAAAATATGACTAATAACCCTCCTCAGGATCAAAACAGACCAGCAGTTTTATTGGATATGAAAATCCATCTGGACACAGCAGAATATGAAAATGGAGATAAAACTGCTTTGGAGAGTGCAGAAAAAGATTTAGCAGAATTGGAAAAAGCAGAAGAAATGGATTATAACAAACATGTTTGGACCTCTGGTGGATATATGAGAATTGCTGATATGTTAAGAAAAGATAACTTTGAAAAAGCCAAACAACATTTACAAAAAGCTAAGGAAATAATTGATGCTGATCCAGAATTGATTTTGAGAAAAAAACAGTGGCAAAAACTGTCAGAAAAATTCTAAGTTTAAATTATTCATACCCCAAAATATTTTTTTAGTACAGCTATTTGGATTTTAGCCACGCA
>JAUYIO010000038.1 GCA_030688225.1 Nanobdellota archaeon | reverse complement strand
TCAAATACCCGAACAATGTGCCCAAGTATTGAATGTGGGCGAAACTAGTTGGGGTAGGCTCTACAAGCACAGCATAGCATACGTTGGATGTCAAAAAAAGGATGGCAATTATGCTGTCTATGAATTGGAGAATGGAAATTGGATAGAGCAATACCAATTTCAAAAATAAATCAAGAAAAAATTACAGAATCTTATTTTTTAAAAGAAAAAATTAGAAAAAATGGTTTAGAACTTATGAAAAAACAGAACACTCCTGTCATTTTTCAGAGGGTAATAAGGATAGCAGATCTCAGTTTGGATTGCATATATCTTTTTACTAGTTTGTCACCTTTATAGATTCATATTTCTCCTGAAGTTTGTAAAGAATTTCTTTTTCTTTTTTATTAGCAAAAGGAATAATTGAATTTATTGCAGAGAGTGAACGCTTGCGATATTCATTAAAACTTTGAGAGTTTGAGTCAGAATCACCAAATTCTTCCCCAATATTGCTATGTTTAATGCCAGTAAACCTACTATTAGTAAATAATGAGTTGATATATATCATTTTAAGAAACTTTTCATAATCTGGGACAATCTCCTTTTCTGAAGAAACGATAGAATGATATTCTGTAATTATTTTTTCTTTATTTTTTTCGCTAGAAACGTGTTCATCTTCTAAAAAATTAGTTATATCAAAACTTGGAGGCGCCAAACACACTTTCTCAAGGTCAATTATGGATAATCTTCCGTTATTTAATTGAATCACATTTCCTGTATGGAAATCACCATGTGAAACACAATTGCTATTATTTTGTAATTCTTGAGCAAAATGTAAAAATAAAGCATTTATTTCTTGCCTTTCATCAAAATCAAACATTGATGCAAAATGATGGTCATATCTTTCTCTAAACTTGTATTCTTCTAATTTGAAATAATCTTTTGCTTTTTCCTTATTATGTGTTGCTCGTAAATGAAATTCTGCTAATGCTTCTATTGCCTTTTTTGTTAAACTTGTGGAAATCCCTTTTTCTCCTACAACCTCTCTCAAATCTTGTCCTGCAAGTCTCCACATGACAAAGTAAAACTGCCTTTGATATTTGTTTAAAATCTCAATCTTTGGTTCATTAGTATCTTGAAAGAAATCAATGAATGTTAAAGGTGGGGAAACAGCATCTTTTTGATCATAAATATCAAAACCAAATCTTGAAATATCATACTCTCTTCTTAGAATCCCAGAATTACTTCTTTTGAAAACAAGCTTGTTACCAAAATAATTATCAAATGGAAGAGCGACTACTTCATTACGTGTTCCTGGAAGAGATTCAAATCGTAGAGCTCCTTTTTGTAATAAACCTTTAGTAAGGCCAGTTAA
>JAUYIO010000093.1 GCA_030688225.1 Nanobdellota archaeon | reverse complement strand
GATGCAAATGATACCAAAAAAATAAAAGAAATATTGGAAAAAGAACGTGAAGTTTATGACAAATATATATCAGGTGAAGTTTATTCTGTGGAGATTTTTAAAGTTGAGACTTGCAACCTTGGACACGAGCATAAAGAATCTGTTGATACAATCTGTGGTTTTTATTCAGTAGAAGATGCCAAAGCAGATTGTCTTGAAATAATTAAAAATTTAGAAGAAGAGGAAATTGTAAATGAATGAAGAAGAACTAATTTGGAACTTGATCGAACAAAGACAAGATTTATGGGACAAAAAGAGACAAGAAGGAGTAGCAAGTTATAGTTATAATTATCTACATTGCAATGGTGAATTCCTTGGTGGGAATATTACTTTTGTCCAAAAAGTGTTTTATACAAAAATGAAAAAGACTATAACTTTTAGAGAGTTTTTAAGGATGATAAAATGAAAACAATTTCATATATGGATTCAAATGGGAAAAAAATCAAACAAAAAAAAGAAGCACCAATTGAAAGACAAATAACAGATCCAGAAAGAGCTGCTGAGATAAAAAAGCAAATGGAAGATTGGGGGAAAAAAATTGAAAATGGTAACTGAAGATTTTATGGAAAAGTATGATAATCTTCCTGAATTGATTATGAAAAAAGAGTTAGAAATTTCACAATCTGACAGAGAGATAGACATCATCGTAAATAACATTGGGTATATAAAAAGCAAAGTAATGCAAGAAATAACTCAAGAGAAGGACGAGACAGGAAAGTTTGTTTTTACAAATGAAAAAGCTAGAGATGCAGAAAAGGATATCAAATTGAGACAACATTTTGCATTCTCTGATGAACAGAGCAAATTTAATGAATGGAAAATCAAAAATGAAATTCAAAAAGCTGAACACAGAATGCTTATCAATCAGTTTAAAGTGTATACTGAAAAACTAAGATATGCAACTGCAGTCGAAGGACTAAAAAGATGAACATCTGCAAAGAATATTTGGTGCCCATTCCAGACAATTGGCCATTGCACAAAGTAAAATTGTTTAGTGAAGTGAATGAAATTGAAATCAGATTTAAATCTGGAAAGGCATACTTATTCATGGCAGAAGTAGAGATGGAAACTGAAAATGTGGACTAATATCATGCATCATATTCATAAAAACAAAATGTCAAAAAAAGACATAGAAAAAGTTTTTGATGATATAACAAAATGGAAAAAGTAAGAATAGGAAATATGGGATGGGAAATAGTCGTACCTATAGGCATAGTTTATGGAGTGCTGTTATTTAAACTGGTAAACTGGCAAATAGAGTTAATAAAAGAAGCAATAAATTATATAAGTGGAGTATTT
>JAUYIO010000083.1 GCA_030688225.1 Nanobdellota archaeon | reverse complement strand
ACTCGGAGTAATGTAAATGAAACCTGAAAACAAACATGGAGAGTTAACAACAACACAGCTCGTCACGATAATAATACTTATAGTAAGCTTTGTTATTATTCTGTTTCTTTTGTTCAGGCTTGATCTCGGAGGAACTACAGACAAGGAAATCTGCAGGAATTCTGTTGTTCTTCTTGAAAAATCCATAATTGGGGGTTCTTTAGATTGCCGAACAAATTATGTTACAATCAGCACCGAAAATAAAGAGGAAATCATGAAGTCGATTGCAGAGGAGATGTCTACTTGCTGGTGGCAGTTTGGCGATGGGAAGATAAATTATGGGACGCCGCAGGGGTCCTCTGTAAAATATGCCCTTTGTTCAGTAATAGAATTTGATGAAAAAACCCAGGAAAAGGTTTCAGAAATTTCTTATCTGGAACTTTATAATTTTTTAAGCACAGAGAACAAAAGTAATAGTCAAACTTACCTTCAATATCTTTATGGAATAAGAGAAATTGGATCTTTTATCCCCCAAGAACAAGTTAAAGTAATTATTGGTCAGGATAAAATTTTAACAAATGAAAAATACTCTGTTGTTACAGGAATAGATGATAATATTTCTCCCTTTCCTGATGAATTTTTGAAGGTTTACATTATTCCTACAGCAGAGACTTCTTCGAGACTTGAAACCAAAAGAGAATTCCTAACTAAAGCGTAAAATGAAAAATCTTCTGAAAAAAAATAAGAGGGGAAACATCTTAACAGAGAATATAATTTTTATTGTGCTGAATATTGTGTTCATAACAATACTTCTTCTTTTTCTTTTTTCCAGGACAGGAGATGCCTCTGTTCTTGAGGAAAAATATGCAAAGCAGATTGCATTGTTGATTGATGCAGCAGAGCCAATCATGACTATCAACCTCAATATGGAGGATGCCATTAAAATTGCAGAAAAAGAAAATTTCCCTGCAGGAGAAATAGTTACACGAACTGGAAATGTGATAACTGTAAAATTAAGAGAGGATGGCGGATACAGCTATTCTTTCTTTAATGATGTTGAGGTTAATGCAAATTTTGATACAATAACCAAAAAAGAATATTATTTTGTGATAAGCGAAAAGGAATAAAATGCAAAAAAACAAAAAAGGAGCCGAAAAAATAATTTCCGTATACTGGTTTGCAATCCTCTTCATAGTTGCAGGTGCAATGGTCTATATGGTTTCCTCTTTTTATGGAAAGCCATATGATGTGAGAGAGATTGAGGCAGGTTTGCTGACAAATAAAATTGCAGAGTGTTTAAGCGTAGAAGGGTATATCAATGAAAATTGGGGGAATCTTAATACAGATAATTTTCTAGATCAATGTGGATTGGATTTCAATACAGAAGAAATATATTCTTGGAATGATGATCAGTATTATATTGAAGTAAACATTTCTGAAAAAATAATTTCTGTTGGGAATACAAACCTAAAAGGCTCTTGTTTTTTACAAGGAAAAAATGCACCGCCTTGCCTTGAAAGCAGCCTTTATGCTATAGACCTGCAGGATAATAATTACAAAATAAACATTCTTTCAATAGTGAGAAAAACAGAAAAAAATGTGTGATCAAAATATATTGAATAAGAAAGGGCAGATAGGAGAGACAATGACTTGGATAGTTGCAACTATAATTATAATTACCATTTTAGGGATATCTATTTTTGCTACCCAATTCATAATAAATCCTGACAAAAAAATAACATTTTCTGAAGACAAGGAAAAGAATCTGCTTGCCATAAAATCCATAACATCTTTCTTAAAAAATGAGAAAAATGTTGAATTATTAAGAAATAAAGATTATGTTAATTTTGAAAAAGAAGTTAAAGTACTCCTTGAAACCCTTCCCGACCCTTCTGTAGGAAGCGCAGGAGATTGGAATTTTGAATTATATGAAAATGATGAAAAGAAAATAGAAGTTCATAACTACAGGCTTGCAACAAATATAGGGCAGTATAATCATTTTGAAAATAATTTTTTGTTCGAACAAACTAAATTAAGATTCTGGCTTGAGTGTCAAGGAATATGCAAATAAAAAATAAAAAAGGAGACATTCCCACCACTATTCTAGTACTGATGATCGTGTTAGTCTGTGTATTGGCAATTTTTAGCTTTATTTATTCAAAGACAGCTTCAAAAGACTATTTTGTCGGGATAGGGTTGATCGAAACTGTAAAAGCTTTCTCTGAAGAAACCTCTTTTAATGAAAAAACAGAATTTTCGAGCGATTCTGGAAGCTTATTTGAATCTGGAAATGTCAGAATTGCTTTGCATAGCAATAATATTGAAGGAAATTACTCCAAAAGTGGATTTCCTTTAACCGGCAGCAAAGAAACAGTCTTGGTCAGGGTAATTTACCAAAGATAACAAAAACATTTTTAAACAAAATAAACCTGATTTAAATATGCAGAATAAAAAGGTGAACAACGCTTTCTTTCCAAGAAATCGTAGGGGGCAGGAATTGAGCACCAACGCCATAATAATGATCATTATCGGGATAATTGTCCTTGTTGTCATGGTTTTGGGATTCACCATAGGATGGAATAGGCTTCTTCCTTTTGTTTCCTCAAATAACATTGAAAATGTAAAAACCGGATGCAGTACAGCATGTTCTACAAACAATGATTATAGTTACTGCACTCTTCCAAGAGAAGTTAATGACGGCGTTAATGAAAAGTTTACAGACACCTGCTTCAATTTGGCTACAAAAACAGATTATGCCTCTAGAAATTACGGAATTGAAACTTGTTCTACAGTAACCTGCAATCAGTAATTAAGGAAATTTTTTAAACAAACTTATTCTTATCTGGCTATGGATTACGGCTTTTCTCAAAGAAGGAACAAGGGGAAAAATAAAAGGAGAGAAAAAAAGAAACATCCCTACAGGAAAGGAGGAAGCCGA
>JAUYIO010000037.1 GCA_030688225.1 Nanobdellota archaeon | reverse complement strand
AAAAATATTTAGCATCTTTTTCTTCACCATATCTTTTATAATTCTCTCTTTTAACATAACCCGCTTTTTCAAAAACTCTAATTGAAGCAGGATTATTTCTTTGTATTTCCGCCAATATTTCATTTATGCTTTCTTCTCTGGAAAAATATTCTAAAGAGCCAATTCTAATTAATTCAGAACCATATCCTCTTCCTCTACCTTCAGGAGCAATAACAACACCAACTTCAGATAAACCCCCTTCAATTATATCAAACATTATTCTTCCAACTTTAGTTTCACCATCCATTCCAACAAAAATTTTTTTATTCTGATTTAATAAGGCTTTAACGTACCAACCAACGTGATTCTCCCAAGGAATTTCTTCTTTATTTCTGGAATTTTGGCGGGTTACAGAGTCATTCCTCCAATTCCAAATATCTTCAGAATCTTCTTCATTCGCATCTCTAATTGTCAAAACCATTTTTCAATCTTTTTCTCCAACAACATTTTGTTTGACACCTTCTCTTAAATTCCTCATTCTTTGCTCCTCTTCACTTACCAAATTCAGTTTGGAAATTTCTAAATTTTCATCCAAAAACTCAATAACTTTTCTTATATTAACTATTTCATCGTTTTTATAAAACTTATTGTACAAAATCTTCATCAGCTTAAAATCCTCTTTTGTATCCACACAGAGTCTAAATTCCGGTCTTCTAAAAATTCCTTCCGCAATAATTCCTTCAACTTTAAACATTTTAGGATTTCCGTAAATAAACATTGTTACATGCTCTCTTTCAGGAATTTCTTTTGCTATGAAATGCGCTTTTTCCAATGCTTCGAAACTAAATACTTCAACATCAAGCCCGCGGGGATAACTTCTTAATTTTACATTACTCAAATAATCGAAATCTCCTTTTCCAAATTCTTCTAATACTTTATTAATAGTTTCTGGGTCTATCAAAGGATCATCAGCACAAATTCTGATAGTTGTATTAAGTCCAAATTTCTTTGCAGTTTCATAAAATCTTTTCAAAACATCATTTTCAGAACCCCTAAACAAATTATAATTTTCCATTTTGCATAATTCTTCAATCTCGTCATTTTCAGAATTGATAGAAGTT
>JAUYIO010000075.1 GCA_030688225.1 Nanobdellota archaeon | reverse complement strand
TTGATGAAATAAGATCCAATAGAGATCTCTATTCTGAAGATGTTATCGGCTATTCTGAGATGCATAGACCATACCAGAGAAAGATAGATAAAATTAAAGCACTAGGGCAGGGAGATGATAAAAAATGAAAGTGAATGACCTGTTTGTATATGGAACTTTGAAAAATGTAGATCTTTTTGAGTCTGCCTTTAATATAATCCCCGTTAAATCGACAGATTCTTCAATTAATGGTGAATTATATCTTGCTGAATGGTACCCTTTATATTTAAGGAATAAAAGAGGAATTGTTAACGGAAAAAATCTAAGTTTTAGAGGAATATCCAAAACATTTCTTGAGAGATTAGATGAATATGAGCAAACAAAAGAGGGTATTTTTGTAAGAAAACAGATAGTATTAAAAAATTCTGGCTTATCCTGGATTTATGAAGCAAATCCTAATAATGAATTTGTAAAGGAGTTCATATGTGAAGGAAATAAAATTAAGTCAGGCATCTTTGAATTAAATGAGGATATCTTAGAAAGAGTCAGGGGCTACTTAAGATGAGAATAAAATACCAAAAACTAACACCTTCGGAGATAGGAGATTTTCAGGATGAGGATACTCTCTATACTTTTGATTTTAGAGCGCTTGGGGAAGAATTATTTATGGACATTCCTGAGATGAAAAAATATGAGAATCTGGTAAAATGGGTTGCAAAAAAAACTCCTCATGTGACAAATGAATCTGGAGATTTGAATGAAAGTGGGATTCAACTGAAACACGATCTCTTATCCAAAACAACAATTTATAGCAGATTGAGAAATGCGAAACTGGGAAGTAACATAAAAAAACTGTGGGTTGCAGTTCCTCATCCTGATAGTGATCTCTTGGCGTTAGAAAAAAATCTAGAAGTCAATTATACTCATTTTCTGTTCGAAAAATTGAATGACAAATTATCCCAAAAAAGATTCTTGGAAGACCTATCTCCAAAATATATTGAAATAAACAGCTTCTTGAAATTGAAAGATATTTTAAAAAAAGACAATAGATTCTTTTTAAAAAAGAGACATGGTTCTGGATCATTTACTTCATACG
>JAUYIO010000060.1 GCA_030688225.1 Nanobdellota archaeon | reverse complement strand
TACAGGCAGTATCCTTTTTAAGTATTTTGGTTCAGAATTATAATAATCTAAAAAATCAAATACTCTCAACCCCATCTCACACAAACCCCTGAACCCTCTCCAAAATCTCAGCTGATTTTTCATCAAGTTCCTTCATTTCTTTTATAATTTCTGAAGGCTCCCTCAAAACAGAATCGTCCTTTTTATTTGGATTTTTTACAGATAAATCAAAAGTTTCAGAATCTAAATCGTTTACATTAATTTTCCAAGAATTTTCACTATCTCCCATATTCTTCTGCAATTCAACAAATTCTTCTAAATCTTTTTCACTCAAGGGATTGGTTTTTCCTAAATTTCTTTTCAAGCTTAATTGATAATACCAAATATTTCTTGTTTGTTTCCCTTTTTCAAAAAATAAAACAATCGTTTTAACTCCTGCTCCCGAAAAAACTCCTCCTGGTAAATCCAAAATTGTGTGCAGATTACAACTTTCTAATAAGTGTTTCCTAAGTGAAATGGAAGCATTATCTGTATTTGATAAGAAAGTGTTTTTAATAACAATTCCTGCCCTTCCTCCTGCCTTCAATGTTTTAATAAAATGTTGTAAAAATAAAAATGCAGTTTCTCCTGTTTTAATAGGAAAGTTTTGTTGAACTTCTACCCTTTCTTTTCCTCCAAAAGGGGGATTAGTTAAAACTACATTAAATCTATCTTTTTCTTGGACGTCTCTGATATTTTCTGAAAGAGTATTGGTGTGTTCAATATTTGGCGATTCTATTCCATGCAAGATCATATTCATTATTCCAATAATATAAGCAATTCCCTTCTTTTCCTTACCATAAAAGGTCTTTTTCTGTAATATTTCGTCTGCTTTAGTAGACCTATCTTCTTTTTTCATATGCTCAAATGCTTCAACTAAAAAGCCCGCAGAACCAACAGCACCATCATAAACCTTTTCTCCAATTTTAGGATTAACAACCTTAACTATTGTTTTAATTAAAGGTCTTGGAGTGTAATACTCTCCCCCATTCCTTCCAGCATTACCCATATTCTGTATTTTACTTTCATACAAATGAGACATTTCGTGTTTTTCTTCACTTGTTTGAAACCTCAATTCATCAATTAAATTAACAACCTCCCTTATGTTGTATCCAATTTCAATAGTGTTTCTTAATTCTCCAAAAATCTCACCAACCTTATATTCAATTGTATCTGCACTTTCTGCACTCGATTTAAATTTCTTAAGATAAGGAAATAACTTGTTATTTACAAAATTTCTTAAGTCATCTCCGGTCAAGGCTTTATGGTGGTCTAAATTTCCATT
>JAUYIO010000058.1 GCA_030688225.1 Nanobdellota archaeon | reverse complement strand
ACTCTGTCCAAAATTTCTTTTTTTGTTCCTTGCAGCGCGGTCTTTTCAGCAATGTACATCATCGCGTCTTCGACATTTTGTATGTTTGCAAATTCATACAAATTTACAATAACACTATCTGTTTCCTTCCCAATATATTTTGAGATATCAGATTCTTTTGTTAATCCTAAAGCTTTCAAAATTACGATTGCAGGTAAATCCCTGAATCTGCTGAATGAAAGTTCAAATAAACCTTCTTTGCTTTCAGAAATTGTGACAGGAATTCTGTAAGTTCCTTTCAGAGAAAATAATCTCAAAACTAATTTTCCCTTGCTGTTCTCCTCAATAAACGGCTGGTTTTCAGAAAGGTCCTCAGCCATGATCATTACTCTTTCGTTTCCGTTAATTATGAAATATCCCCCTGGATCAATCGGGTCGTTATAATTTTGAATTAATTCTTCTTTGGACAAACCATTGGTATTACAGGCTTTGCTTTTTACCATTATAGGAATTCTTCCTATCTCAACAACTTCTGAATCAATTTGATTATCTTTTTTAACAGTTAATTCAAGAGTTATTGGAGCAGAATAAGTAAGGTTTCTTAATCTTGCTTCATAAGGCATAATGAGAGAAGAACTACCATCAGCTTCAATAATTTGTGGTTTTCCAACTTTTACATTCCCAAGAGAAATCTCAAATTCTTCATTGTTAATTGTTTCAGAAATCTCCGACACTATTTCCTGCATTCTGTGTTCTATAAATTCATTAAAAGAAATTATGTTTGATTCAACTAAAGAATGTTCTTCAAGATATTTTTTCACCACCAAGTGTTTGTCTGACTTCATATCACTACTCTCCAATATGTGTTAATTTTATCATCTTCTTTCCTTTCTATTTGAATAACATCTCCAACATTACATCCTTCTGGCAAAGCAGGATCTGTTGACAAAATTTTTGGAAGCTGGGATTTAGAAATATTGAGTTTTAAAAGTAGCTCTTCAGCCTTTTTTTCAGGAAGTTTAGAATGTTTTGATTGGAGAATGTGCATCTTAAGTTATAGTGTCAGGTAGCCTTAACACATAGATTAGGCTTTAACAACTATTTAATAATAAAAGATACGAAATTTTGACTTTTAAATCTTTTGGTTCAACTCAAAATCTCCTTCTTTTTCCACATTTCTCTCAAAGAAAACCTTTATAAGTGTTTATTTCATTTTTTCACTATGGTTGAAGACAGCAATGAAAGACAAGAGATTCCTGGAATGAACCTTGAAAACAAATATTCTGAAAAAAAGCCTGCAATTCAGGAAAGCAATGAAAAAGTCCAGAAAGAAATGGAGAAAACAAAAAAAGAAATTGAAAAATTAAAATCATTCATCTTGAAAAAATATCCTTTCACACAGGCAATAGGAATTCTTCCACCACAATCAATAAAGTTTTTTATAGACGAAGAAGAAGTTCCCAAAGAAACAGAGAAATATATTCATCTAAATGTAATCATTCCTGAAGAAAAAATAAAAAAAATGTCAGAGATGAAAAAAGACATAGTAAAAGAAATTGGAAAACAAAAAATCTGGCTCAATATAAAAACTCCTGTTGATATTTGGGAAGTTTGTCTTGATAGTAAATTTGAATTGGCAGGAGCAATTGCAATGTCCTTCCCAATTTATGACAAGGGAATTTTAGGAGCGTTGAGAGTAGCAGAAATTCACAAATCACTAGTTTTACAAAAATTTGAAAAATATGTAGTTAGTTATGTTATTGGTGGGAGCTTGATAAGAGGAGATACTGTAAAAACTTCTGATGTTGATGTTTTTGTCATCATAAATGATACAGACGTTAAAAGAATGCCTCGTGTTGAATTAAAGGAAAGGTTGAGGAGTATGATTTACCAATATGTTGCAGAGGCAACTGCTCTTGCAGGAGTCAAAAATATTCTTAATGTTCAGGTTTATCTTTTAACTGATTTTTGGGAAAGTGTTAAGGATGCTCACCCTGTAATGTTTACTTTTATTCGTGATGGAGTTCCACTTTATGATAGAGGAACTTTCTTACCATGGAAAGCTCTTTTGAAAATGGGAAGATTAAAACCTTCTCCAGAAGCAATTGATATGTTCATGTCAATGGGAGACAACACAGTTAAGAGAGTTAAAAGAACACTTCTTGATTTAGTTTTAAGTGAGATTTACTGGAGCGTTATAACTCCTAGTCAAGCATTGCTGATGCTCTATGGATTGCCTCCACCGACGCCAAAACAGGTTGTAGGAGATATGAAAGACACCTTCATGACAAAAGAAAAAATGCTAGAGAAAAGATATATTGACATTCTTGAAAAAATTGTGATAAAATATTACAAGGGTTATGAACATGAAAAAATAAAAGAAGTTTCTGGGAAAGAAATAGATGTCCTTTTGCAGGATGTTGAAGATTACTTGAAGAGACTAAAAGAACTAAGAGAACAAATTGAAAAGAGAACACAGGAAAAAACAATTGAACAAATTTATAACGACTTGTTTCATTTGCTTGAAGCTATATTTGGGAAAAAATCTCAGGCAGCAATTCTTTCCGAATTTGAAAACGAGATGGTTAAGAAAGGAAAATTCACAGAACAACATTTGAGAACTTTAAAAAATATCATAAGTTCAAAAACAGAATTCAAAAAAGGAAAATCAAATCCTCACAAAGTTGATGAAGCAAGAAAAAATGCTTCAATTTTAATTAACGATTTAATTGAATATTCTCAAAGATGTGAATTGCTTCCTCTTGAAAAGGGAAAAATGAGATTGAAATATAAAAAATCTGGAAAAGATTACACTGCAGAATTGTTGATTTGCAGTGGAGAAGGATTTTTGTTTGAAGAGAGGAGCATAAAAAAAATAACAGACAAGATTTCTGATTCAAATATGAAAGAAGTTAATGACGCTGTTTCAAGACAAAAAGCAAAAAAGGATTTAGAGATAAATCCAAAAATCTTTGAATTATTGAAAAAAGAATTAGGAAATTATGAAATTGTTCTGTGATTAATTATACACTCTGCAATATAAAACTTTAAAAATATTTTTCTTGAAAGAATAATATGTTTAAACCATATTACCAAAATGGAAGACGGACTGTAAATAGGAAAAGATTATTTAATCTGGTTCATCCTATGGAAGATTCTTATAAAGATGGGGAACCAAAATCAGAAGAGGTTTCTCCAGAAGAGAATGAGAGGCTTTTAAGTATTTTAGCAGATAGAAAATATGAGAAGCGAATTGGAGACGATTAAGCATAAAAGTCAATAAAATATGTTGCAACAATTGTTTTGCTATTTATTATTTTTCTTATTTTCTCTGCAGGATTATAAGTTGGAAAATTTAATCTATTCCCTGCAGGTTGAGAAATTTTTCCTTTTATTTTTGCAAGTTTTCTCTCCAATAAGTTTGGAAAAGGATTCTTTTTTGTCCATAATGCTGTTTGAACAGGTTTTACAGAATCAATCTCCATGATTTTTCTAAGTCTTCAAGATATATATTCTTTATTGTTCTGGATAATAATCCTTAAAAACAAGTTTTTCTTTTTGAATTTATGACAGGAATTCAGAAAATTGACAATTCATTCTATTACATTAATAACCATCAGCATGACGGAACTCAAGTCTATGCAACAAGAGTCATGGAAACTAAAAAAGAAAGTTCAAAGCTCACTTCAACTGCAAAGCCAACATATGTGATGAGGCCAGAAGTTAAAAACGGAAACGACATTGCAAAAATTCCCGGACTCGGTGGAAAAGTTGATATCTTGATTTAAAACCCTCTACAAAACTTTTTAAACCAATTTCTCAATTATCTATTATGACAGAAGGAAAAATTATCCAATTCAGACGAGGAAAGAAGACAGTTCATGAAAGACATTTTTTAATAGATGTTCCTGAAGTTAAGACAAGAAAAGATGCAGAGAAATTCGTCGGTAAAGAAGTAGAATGGAAATCTCCTGCAGGAAAAATAATTCAGGGAAAAATCGCATCTGCTCACGGAAATAAAGGAGTTGTAAGAGCAATTTTTGAAAAAGGTTTGCCAGGACAAGCTGTTACAACAAAGGTGGTAATAAAATGACAAGAGCAAATGAATCTTGCCCTGTAAAATTTCCAAAAAGATGTTTGGAATTTAATGTTATAAAAGACGTAACAAAAATAAATGGGGATGCAAGAGTTGTTCCTTTTATAGACTTAGACGACAGCAGGTATAACTTAAGAATAGGAAATAGGAGAAAACCAGTATATAATCTAACAAAAATAGGACTTTTAATGGAGCTAGTAAGATATAAGGGAACAGACAAAGCATATATTTCTTTGGTAGGAGGTAAAAATGGGGCTTAGAAAAGCATCTGCATATTCAAAGAAAATAGTTGTTCCGTTTACAAGAACGAGCAAGAAAAAAACAAAGTCTTTCATAAAGACAGTTCCTCCTCAGAAAATTGTTAAATTTACAATGGGGAACACACAACTTTTTCAGAACGGAAAACTTCCTATTCAGATGAATGTTGTTTCTGATGAAAATGCTCAAATTCGCCATAACGCACTTGAAGCATGCAGACAATATTTGAATAAGAAATTAGACAAAGAACTCTCAGGACAATATTTGTTCAAGGTAGTTCCATATCCTCATCACATTCAACGGGAAAACAGAATGCTTACAGGTGCAGGTGCTGATAGAATGCAGACTGGAATGCAGTTGTCCTTCGGTAAAACAACAGGAAAGGCAGTTATTGCAAAGCAAGGAACAAAAATATTTTTCATCGCTGTTGAAAACCAAAAAGCAGAACAATTTGTAAGAAAAACAATTAATCAATTACGTTCAAAACTTCCTTGCAGAATCAAAATTAATTCTCAATAATTTTTAGAAAATTTATTCTTCCAGTGCAGAAATGTTTATAAATAAATTTTTTCTATGGATGATACAATGACTTTATTTGTAAGCACAAATTTTTCTGAGGAAGAATGGTTAAACACTCCTGCAGTTTTAACTGTAAGGAAAGGTCATAATGAAAACTATGATACTCTTAACGGCGAGATTACCAAAAAAGGGAGACAATATTTCTTCTCAAGTGGAGATTTTAGCCCAAGACTTGATAGCATACGGATAAATGGTGGTTGTTTAGAAGGAAAAGCGACAGATTCCACATTATATTTTTATAGGATAGAAAAGAAAGATAATTGATACTTTTGTGCAGTGGTAACATATAGAAACATTTATAAAGTTTGAATTTTTAAGATAGATATGACAAACGAAAAAGAACCAAAAAAAAGTATGGCACAAGCAATCTTAGAAGACAAACTAAGACAAAATATTCTCGGTGCAAATAAAGCTCATTCTTTATTTGGGGATTTTGGGGTTCAGGCTTATCAATCATTCATGGCTGGAGAGGATATTCTAAAAACAAGACACGATACATACAATAAAATAAAAGAACAATACTCTCAAATGGGTGTTGTCGGGGAACCAAGTTATCCCACAGATGCAGATGTTTCTGCAAAGATAATGAAGCAAATTTCAGAGATGATGCATTTAATCTCTTTGGGAAGTCTTGAAAATATTTTGACAGGAATTGATAAATTAGAATTTAAGGTTCCTGAGAAATTAAAAGGATTTACCCAAAAAGGGCTAATTTCAAAAGCTTTAATTCCAGAAAAACAAGAAATTGATATCAAGAAGTTGAACGAAGATGAACAAAATGCTTTGAAACTTTTTAATTCACTCACTGAAGCATATGGAAGAATGTGTGCATACAGGCTTGTTGGAAAAACTTATCTTTCTGATATAAATTCTGTAGGAAAAGAAATAGAGGAGAAATATTCTCTGAAAAAAGCTGCTTGAAAATGGAAGTTTCAGACAAGACATTAGAAGAAAGATTTAAAGAAGAAAATTCCAAGAGAAAATTAAAAAAACGTCTCGCAAGTTTGGCAATTGTAGGTGGAATATTCCTTGCATTGAACCAAAATGGTTTTGGAAAAGAAAAAAATTATATTCTTGGATTAGGAGGAGTTATTTCTGCTGTTACGGCGATAAAATATTTTGATAGATTAAGAAAAGAAGATTACGAGATTTTAAGTAGACCTTATCAAATAGAAGGGAATAATATAATTTTAGACGAGAATCAATATTCAATAGATTACAATACTTTTGATTCTGAAAAACATTTCTTAAATTAATCTTAATTCTGATCCACAATTTCCTTAACTAATTTAATCATCTCGCTCAGAAATTGTTCTGTTCTCTCCTGCCATTCATCAATTTCAACACCTTTCAAATCGCTAATTTCACCATGAGAAATTTTTTTGTGAAGAACCAGTAAGTCTCTATACCATAAAACATACTTCATATCTAGTCTTCTATTACTCACAAAAGTTTCTTTCAAATTTTGCGCGATATGTTCTGGAGAAGGTGGTTGCACATTTGCTGCGATTAAAGCAGCTTGAGCAGAATCAATCATAGTCCAGTATAAGCCTTCTATAGATCCTAATTCATAAGCTTTGCTTTGCAATAAATGAGTTGGAGCTCTTTGCAAAAGATTATAAATTGATTCAGGTGTTGCACGGATTTTACCTTGAATTAACAAAGATTTTAACGGTTCAAAAAATCCTGCGAAGTCAATCATTGCTTCTCCATTTCTCAGAACATTCAAAACAACAGGGTCTCCTTTAATCAAATCTTCCCACCAAGTGCTCAGCTTTATGGTATTAATATGGAGGTTTCTCTTGTAGGGATTCACTCTCAGAATTTTATCAAGTTCTTCTCTATACCATGCAATTAATTCCTGAGTCCATTTTATTGAAACATCGTCGATAAGAATAATTATGTCAATGTCAGAGCCTACAATTGAAGTTTTCTTAACTGTTGAGCCAAAGAGAATAACTGATTTTATGATTTTGTCAAATCTTTTATAAACTTTAATTGCAAAATCCATTGCAATTTCAGATTCATCTTTCAGTTGAAGAGACGGAACTTTTTTCAAATTAACTTTTGATTTCTTTTTAGTTTTTTTATCCTCTTTTGCAGAATTTTTTTTCTTTTTTTCTCTTTTTGCCATTTTAAAAATTTCCTATTTTTACAATTGTAGTTTTTTCTACCACTGTAGTTTCTTTTTTTCTAAAAAAGAAACCCATCACCATGTTTTTTTCTTAAACTAAGTAGTAAAATTTATTTATAAATTATTCCATACTATGTCCAGACATTCTGCTTCCTTGTGCTCCTGGCATTTGTCCACCAAGTTCTACAGGAAGTTGTGCCCAACCTGCTCCAAACATTTGATAATTTCCCTGAGGAAGCATCATTCCATAACCTCCCAAATATCCTTGTTGTAATCCAATATTCTGGCTCCAGTAAGGTCCTCCTCCAGAGTAAACAGGTGAGCCAAGGCCTTCAAGAGAAACCTGGACAGGAGACGATTTAAAATGTTGCCACCAATGAGCTGCCTCAATAATTTTTCTTGAATCAACACCTTGCTTTCCAAGTTTTTCCATCATTTCTTTCAAAGGAACATTTCCCATTCCCATAGGAAGTTCAGTATGTTCCATACCAAAATTATCTGAAAGATGAATATGTTTGACAAACGGAGCTACTTTTTCTGTTTCTTTTATAATGTCTTTTTCATTAAAGCCTTGTCTCCGAAGCATATTAATATGTCCAACATCCCAAGTCGCTCCAATCAATTTCTCTGCTTGTTTTTCTGCTTCTGATTTTGAAACACCTTCTTTAACAGCTCTTTCAACAAAATGTTTTCTTGATTCTCTAACAACATTTGCAACATCTTCACCAGTGCTCAATGCATGAGTTGCAGGAGGATTTTCAATATTAACTATAGGAGAATTATTCTTGAATTGTTTCCAGGATTCAAAAGCAGCATTTCCAAAAGTTTTAGAAGATTGTTCCACAGCAAATTCGTCAAAAGGAACATAAACATCAGGAGCAAGTTGGTGATTTTTCATAGTTAAAAGTAATTTCTGAAGTGCATTTGACCTTAAACTTAAATCATATTCATTCTTTTCAATTTCTGTTTTAAAATTTTCAGAAAGCTTTTTCAAAACTTGTTTTTGCTCGTCGGTCCCATAAGTAAATGCTCTGTTAAATAAACTGTTTATATGCTGCTCTGTATCTTTAATATATTCTGCTGCATTTTGATAATGATTCAATGCCTGCATCGTTACTGGAGATTTTTGAATCTCTTCCATAGAGTACTTTAATTTGCCTTCGTTATCCATAACCTTTCTTAAAACTGGCTCACTTTTCTGGAGAATTTCATCTGCTTTTTCTTTATTAAAGATTAATTGGGAGATAGAGTTATCCCATTCTGAACCATTTAAATTATCAACTCTCCATTCAGGTGTTTTGAATTCTCCTTTTTCCAAATCATGTCCTGGATAAAACATGGTTTCTCCTTCAAGAGGTGCAAGCTTCCCAGATTCTCTATTTACCACAATTAATTTTTTTGCTGTTCTTTCTTTTCCTTCACCACCAAGAGTTTTCCATTCACTTCCCGGAATTCCTTCTGAAGTATGAAAATTTACAGAAACATTTCCATCAGGGTTTAATTCAAAACTTCTTTTTAATGCTTCAAGAATTTTTTTTTCTGAATATTCTCTGTTTAATTCACTGTAACCTTGCTGAGAAACTCCTGTCGTGTCAATCACTGGGCCATGAACAGAAACATCAACTCCTGTAAGTTTTTGTAATCTTCGCAATTCTTCAAATTGTTGTTTTGGAACTTGATCAAATGAATCAGGAGAAACCATTTCAAGTTCAATTTGCTTAACCCCTGATGATAATTTTGATGAAACTTCTTGTAAAACATTTGCATTTCTTGGATCTGTTGTCAATCCCAAGGAACCAGTAGTTATACCAGGAATATTGTTTGGCTTAAATGTAGAATATCCTCCTTGGTAAAAATTTTCAATTTTATAACCTCCCTCTTTTGCCATGTTTTAATTAAACAAAATAGATATTTAAAACTTATGAAAAATTAATTATAACGAATCAACATCAGGGAATTCTTTAAAATCTTTCATTGTTTTGTTTGGTTGAATTTCTCCTGTATATTTTAAGATTCAGATATATTAAAATTTTGGAATTACTTCACGATATAATCTGATTTTTTTCTTTCAACTGTTTTGTCAAATCTTGTTTCAAATGGATTTTCTGTCCCAACTTTTTCTACATCAATTTTGTTAGGAGACATATATTTTTCAATTGTACTGTCTTGCATTTCTTGAGAATCTCTTGAGGAAAATGGTGTAATTTCATGAACTCTTTCTTTGAAAAAGTCTCTTCCGACTTTAGTTGTGTCAATATTTGAAATTTCTCTTTCAATTTCAGAGGAGGAAGTTTGATATTTTGCATTTTCTGGTTCTTTCTGTTTGAGCATATCATACCTGAAGTGTTCCCCTCTATCTTCTTCAGGAGCTCTTTCAGTTCTTGTCCATCCAACATCTTGTATCCCCTCTATTTTTTCCAAAACAGGAGTTTTAATATCTGTAATTGCAGGTCTGACAAATTCCTGAAACTGCTCTGCATTAAACTCAGGTTCTTCATCACTAATTTCTTCAAGCCGCGATTCAAATTCTTCAGGACGAATTTCTCTAATTTTTATCTCTGATTTTTTTTGAGAATTATCTTTTCTCTTTTTCTCTTCTTTATTTTTTCCTCTTTTTAACATTTTAAAAATTTCCTGTTTTTTACTATTGTAGTTTTTTCTACCAGAGTAGTTTCTTCCGGCGGTTTTTTTTGAAAATCGTCGCGAAACCTTTAGCTTTTCTTTTAGAAAAAGAAAAACCCATTTTTGGCATATTTTATAGAAGATAAAGAAATATATAAGGATTTTGGATTAAGTAAAACTCTCCATTCCATGAGCCTTTTTGTAAATGTCAAATAATTTGAAAGCAGTTTCAGTAGCACCTCCTGATGCAAGCTTACGAATATATTCTTCTTTGAAATCATCTTTTTTTATTTCATTATTTTTACTCTTTGAAGAATCAGATTTTTTTTCAGCCTCTTTTTTCTCTGATTTTTTTTCATATCTTCCAAATAATGCAGAAAATGGATTTGATTCATCCTTATTTTCTTTTTTTGTTTCCTCTTCTTCTTTTTCATTAAGAAAAAAATCAATCTCTTCCTGGATTTGTTCAATGCTTTTTGTAGTAGCTCCCTCAATTAATCTTAACGTATCTTCAACATCAGACTTGTCAATTTCTTTTTTTAATTTTTCAAGTTCATCGTCGTTCAGCGCATATCCTCTAAAAGTTATTTCTGCAAGTCCTCCAAAAACATAATGTGGTTGTTGGCTTATTCTCTGTGGAATTCCTCTAAATTTAAAATCAACCAAAACACAACTATGATAATCTCTTTTTGTCTTCAATTTTTGAAATTCTTCAGGAAGATCTCCTGCAAGAGCAGATTTTTTCACATCAATTTTATTTTTTCCTAACAATGTTAATTCAAGAAGAATTGTGTTAAATACATTCACAACAGCAGGATTTGTCCCAGATTCTTTCGCAGCAAGTTTGTTTGCAGCAATAAGATAAGGCTTTGCCCATTTTGAATAAAGTTTTAAATTATTCACTTGACTTTTCAAATATGTTCTTTCAATTTCATAACGTTTTTTCAATTCTTTTTCAGATTGAGAAACCCATATGTTAAATTCCTCAATTCTTGGTTTCAAGATTCTTTTAATTCTATCATTTAGGTCAATTTTATCAGCATCTTCAGAATTTTTTACAAACAAAAAAGCATCAATTAATGTCTGGAATCCTGCCTGCCCAAGAGCCATAGCCTTTATACTTGAGTTTCCTTTTTGCATATCAACTTTGTCCATCCATATTTGTTTCAAAGATAATATTGCAGCATCTTTTTTTGCAGGATCTTTTAAGTCATCATAACTTTGTAATCTTATTTTAAATTCTTTTAGATCATAAATAATGTTCAACACACTTCGCAAAACAGTGTTTATGTCCCCCATCACCTTGCTTGCTTGTTGTTGCATTATTGTTGCCTTTTGTCCTATTTCTGAAAAATGCCCTGAACCAGGAGAAGACATGAAATTATCTACAAGTTTTTCAGGAGCAAGCCCAAATTCATTCATTAAGTCAAGAATAAAAAAATAAACAGGTTCTAAAGTTTCAGAAGATGAATCATAAATTAAAGTATGCTCTGTTTCCGGAACAGAACTAACTAAACCAGCCTCTTTATCTTTTGCTCTTTTAACATAATAAGGAATTGTTGTTTCTATAACCTCTTGGATAGTAGCCATGGTAAAAATAAAGAAACCACATTAAAAAAGGTTTCTAATTATTACAACTAAATTTAAAAATAGTTTATCCTTCTATATTTATGGCATGGTTTGGTTTCAAAAAAAGAGACGATATAATTGATTTGGGAGAAACATATAGAAGACAACAGAAAAAAGAAGAGAACAAAAATCCTGTTGAGGATTCATCTGAGGAAAATTATCAATCTCCACCTGCAAGCAAGTCAAGTTTCTTTGCAGGATTAGTTGCAAATGCTCAAAAACAGCAGGAAGAGAATCCCTCCCCTATTGAAATTCCTTTAGAAAATACTGAAGATAAAAAAAAGAAACTTGCAAGACGATTAGTTGAAATGACAAACAGGCTGGATGATTTATCAAATCAGATTTATCATCTGCAACAAAGGGTTGAAGTTCTTGAAAGAAAAGCTGGTGTGAGTGGGTTTGAATAAATTTATTAATCTGTTTTTCTTTTGTGAATTATGGATTTGAAAAAACTCCAAAAACTTGCACGAGCATATGCACTGAAAAATGCAATTGCTTACAATGGAAAAGCGCAAACAGGTTCTGTTATATCTTCGCTGTTTCATGAAGGATTAAAGCCAGAAGAAGTTAAAAAAAATATAAAAGAAATTAATAAGATTATCTCCGAGGTAAATTCTCTTAGCCTTGAAGAACAGGAAGAAGAATTTGGAACATTAAAAAAAGGAGTTAGTGAAAGAAAAGGAAGAGAAGGCTTGGCTGAATTGCCAGATGTAAAAAAAGGAAAAGTAATAATGAGATTTGCCCCTTCTCCATCAGGCCCTTTTCACGTCGGACATGCTTTAACAGCTTGTTTGTCTTTTCTTTATGTTGAGAAATACAAAGGTAAATTTTATGTGAGAATAGAAGATACAAACCCTGAAAATATCTACAAGCCCGCATACAAAATGATTGAACAAGAATCAAAATGGCTTTTCAAAAACAAGGCAAAAATTGTAATTCAATCAGACAGAATGAAAAATTATTACAAATGTGCAGAGAAATTAATAAAGAAAAATGCAGCATATGTTTGTAGTTGTTCTTCAGAAAAATTCAAGAAATTCTCAGATTTCAAAGAAGATTGTCCTTGCAGAAATAATGATTTAAAAGAAAATCTTTATCGATGGAAAAAAATGTTGAAAGATGCAGAAGAAGGAGAATTTGTTTTGAGGTTTAAATCTTTTAATGGAATGAAAGACCAAAATCCTGCAATGAGGGATTTTCCTCTTGCAAGAATAAACCTGACAAAACATCCAAGACAGGGAAAAAAATATCATGTCTGGCCTTTGATGAACCTTTCTGTAACAGCAGACGATATTGAAATGAAAATTACTCACATCATCAGGGGAAAAGATCATCTGGACAATGCAAAAAGACAAAAAATGATTTATGAAGCACTTGGGGAAAAGAAAAAAATTCCTTGGACAGGTTTTTTAGGAAGAATAAAATTCACAGACCTTGAATTATCATCTACAAAAATTCGTGAAGCGATTGAAAAAGGAAAATTCAAAGGATGGGATGACGAAAAACTTCCAACAATTGCATCCTTAAAAAAAAGAGGATACAAACCAGAAGCATTCTATAAATTTGCAGAAAGAGTAGGAATTTCTGAAAATGACAAAGTAATGAACAAAGAAGAATTTTATATACTATTAAATTCCTTTAACAAAATTACATAGGACTTTTGGTATGAAAACATTTTTAAATACAAATTAGTTATTATATTTAACATGATGAATAAAAGAGGGTTGTCAGGAATTGTTACCGCATTAATTTTAATCGTATTGGTTCTCGTTGCTGCAGGAATTGTCTGGGCAATTGTTGGTTCAATAACTGGTGGGAGTGAAGAAGATATTAATTACAATCAGCAATGTTTAGGAATTCTTATAAACGCACAATTAGATGAATGTACAGGAACAACAGACGATTATAGTTGTTCTGTAATTTTGGAGAGACAAAGTGGTTCAAGTGGTGGGGAGATAGATGGGGTTGAACTTGTCTTTGATGATGGAAGTGAATCTACTGTGCCAGTATATTCTGAAGATAATATCGGAGCTAAAAAGCTTACAACTATTGACAATATAGCTTTGGATTCAGAACCAACAAGTGTTGATATAAGAGTATACATATATGAAGATGACGGAACAACAAAATATTTCTGTTCTTAATCTTAATTATTTTTCTTTATTACATAAACTTCATCATTTTTTCTCACTAAAGGAAGTTTGATTCCAACTTCATCACCTTTTCCTGCAGATTTAACACTTTTCTTTTTTATCTCAATATTTTCAACTCTTGTTCTTTCCAAACCAGTTTTTTCACCGATAGCTATTACTTCATCACCTATTTTTAATTCTGAAACTAATTTTATTGTTGCCACTTTTATTTTGGGATAATAATGATTAACTTTCCCAATAAAATGTTTTTTCTCTGTTCCAGCACTATGCTCTACATCTGCAAAATCCTTTGAAGTTGGAACTCCGAGATAAAAACCAGGAGAAAAACCTCTGTTATAAATTCTCTTTAATTCTTCCATCCCTTCTTTAATTTCTTTCTCAGTCAATTTTTTGTCAAGTGCTTTCCTGTAAATTCTTACAGCAGTATCAACATACCTTGCATCTCTGTTTCTCCCCTCTATTTTAAAACTCTTCACTCCCGCTTCTTTCATTTTTTCTATCAAAGGCAAAGTGCATAAATCTTTTGCAGAAAATACTTTGTCATTTTTAATTTCCAATTCATATCCTTCTTGTTTGTCTTTAACAATATAACTTCTTCTGCATGGCTGCAAGCATTCTCCTCTGTTTGCAGATTTATTAAAAAGAAATTGTGAGGTGAAACACCTTCCTGATATTGAAACACACATTGCCCCGTGAGCAAAGCACTCTGTATGAATTACTTTTGAAATTTCTTTTACTTGCTCAAGATTTAATTCTCTTGCAGGAACAATCCTTCTTGCACCTAATTTCTTGTAGAATTTTGCAGATTCTGAATTTGAAACAGAAGCCTGTGTTGAAATAAAAAAAGGGATTTTATATTTTTTGCAAAGTTGGATAATTGAAATATCCCAGCATATAACTGCATCAACTTTGTTTTTTATTTTTTTTATAATCTCTTCAATTTTTTTTATTTCTTCCT
>JAUYIO010000057.1 GCA_030688225.1 Nanobdellota archaeon | reverse complement strand
TATGGATGGGCGTTTTGTTGTTTTGAAATCTTCCCATCTTGTTACTGATTCAAGATCCAACTTTCTTTCTGCCTTCCCTTTTCCTTTTTCATAGCCTATTGGAATTATGGCTTCAATTCTGATATTTTGAGGTATTTTTAAAATTTCTTTTACTATTTCATAGTCAAATGCGCCTATCCAACAAGAATTTATTTTCAAATCTGTTAATTTGAGAATAAGTGTGCCTATTGCGGCTCCTGCCTGTTGTCTCGAGTAATCATTTCCCCTTTTTCCATATTGATTTTCAAGATTTGTTTCATCTGCACAAACAACTACTAGTGCTGGTGCCTCATTAATCCAGATTTGATTTGCATGTTTGGCTATAGTTTTTATTGTTTTATTGTCTTCAATTACAATAAATTTAATATTATTCATGTTTCCAGCAAATGGGCCTTGTATTGCTGCAGAAATAGAATCCAATATATCTCCAAAGTTTACTCTCTTTGGTTTAAATGTTCTAGATGAATGTCTTGTTTCTATTACCTTGTCAAAATCCATAATTAACTAAGTGCCTTGGGTTATTTAAGTCTTATTTCTCCGCCACCAATGACTTGTTTTTTGTGGTAGATAACAATAGATTGTCCGCTTGCTGGAGAGTCAACTGATTTTGAAAATTTGAAAGTATGCCCTTTTTTATCTTTAATTAAATCTCCAGAATATAGTTTTCCTAAATGACGAATTCTCGCAGTTAAACTTTTAGGGGGAATTTTGCCAGATGGGTTTATTAAATGAAAATTTTTGATTAGAACCTTTTGTTTTTTTAGTAGTGGGCTTCCTTCGGGAGCTATTAGAAGAGTGTTTTTTCTCTTTTCAACAATATAGTATCGGTCTTGTGCGTGTTCTTTTGGTTTATTTATCTTTAATCCCAAATGATCTTGGATTTTTTGTCCAATTGTAAAATATTCTGTTCCTGGGTGCTTTCCTAGGACATTTCCATTTTCATCGACGATATTTCCTTTTTTGGATTTTATTTTTTTCTCAAGAAAAGATTTTATGTTT
>JAUYIO010000053.1 GCA_030688225.1 Nanobdellota archaeon | reverse complement strand
TCTCTTGAGTCTAATGAAGATGATTCAGTGACTTTAAATGCAGATGTTGAAGAAGGAGAATTAAAATTCATATTAACTTACAGCGACGAGAACAATATAAGAAGGACAATAGAAACTTCAGATTATTTTGACTCAGAATTATTTTCTAGAACTGTTCCTTCAAATGAAATTAATTTTTCATTTGTTTCTTTTATTTATGGGATTCTATTTTTAGTTATTGTTCTCTTTATTTACAATTATTTTAAAAGAAGAAAAAATAAACCTCTTAAGCATTAATTTCTAAAGCTTCCAAAACTCTTTCGTCAGGAGATAAAACAAATACGTGGTCTTCTTTGAATCTTAATCCTCGATAGACTCGTTGCAACAGTTCTCTTTTTGCTTTATCTTTATAAAACGTCCAATAATGCTGCGGCTTTGTCTGATTCAAAATTTTCCAAAAAGCATCTTTTACATTAGGATTAGGATATTTTGTAAAAATTATACTGTTGCATTCTTCACCTGGAAAATCAATTCCTCTGCTTGATTTTGTTGAAAATAAAACATCTGTTTTTCCTTCTTTGAACCTTCTTGTTATTTTTCCTTCTTTATCTTCATTTTGAATTTCTTGAAGTTTTTCTCTTGAAATTAAATTATCTATATCAAATTCATTTAATTCTCTTTCAGAAGGAAGATCTGAAAACGCATTTACATGTACTAAAACAGGTCTTTTTGCAATTTCCAAACATTTACTCAGTGATAAAAGGTAATCTCCTCTGCTTTTATTTCCTTTTGCAAAATTTTCATATTTACAATCGAACTCTAAACCTGTTCTTTGAATTGTGATTTGCCCTTGTTGTTGAATTTCAGCATCAATAATTTTGAAATTGTCCAAACCAAAAATTTCTTTCAAAACTTTTTCTGAATGGATTGTTCCAGACATCAAAACAACTTTTTTATTTTTGTCGACAATCTCTTTAAATTTTTTTGCAAGATTTGTTGTGACTATGCTTGCAACCATATTCTTATCTGTCTTATGAAAAATAACATACGTTTCATCAAAAAAATCTTCGAACATTCTCG
>JAUYIO010000032.1 GCA_030688225.1 Nanobdellota archaeon | reverse complement strand
AATTTTAAAACCTATAAAAAACAGGCTGAGAAAATTCTTGATTTCTCAAAAATTCAAGTTAAATATAACAGCGAGTGGTTAAAGAAATTAACATTTTCTGAAATTATCAAGCTTGCCCAACAATTTTCATTTGGTGATTTTGCCAGTAGGGAGCTTATTAAGAAAAGGTTAAGTTCTTCAAAACACGTAGGCCTACATGAAGGCCTTTATCCTGCAATGCAGGGATATGATAGTTATTTCTTGGATACCGATGTTCAAATTGGAGGAACCGATCAGACATTCAACATGCAGGCAGGCAGAATTCTTCAAAAAAACTGGAGAAAAAAAGAATCATTTATTCTTACCAATGAGTTTCTGCTGGGAACCGATGGGAGGAAAATGAGTAAAACTTGGGACAATGCAATATGGCTTGACGATAATCCAAATGATATGTATGCAAAAATTATGGCAATAAATGATGATTTAATTATTCAATATTTCACGCTTGCAACAGATTTACCAATGTCAGCAATTAGAGATATTGAGCAAGAATTGAAAAAAACCGGTAATCCAATAAATGCGAAAAAAGATTTGGCACGACAAATTGTCAAAGAGCTCCATGGAGAAAAAGAGGCGGAAGATGCCGAAAATAATTTCGAAAAAACCGTGCAACATAAAGAATTACCAGAAGAAATTGAATTATTAAATATTGATGCTTCTGATCCTCTAATGGCTTTAGATATTCTTATTAATTCAAGAATTGTGCCTAGTCGTTCAGAAGCAAAGAGATTAATTCAACAAAATGCAATAACAATTGATGGCAAGAAAATCACAGATTCAAACTTTTACTTTAAGGATGGACAAATATTAAGAATTGGAAAAAGACAGGTTTTTAAGATAAAAGCGTCTTGAAAATTTTAGAATTTGATCTACAATAGAATTCTTCTGCCCTCTTTAAATGAAGAATAAAACTTCAAATGATAAATATGCGCTTCTTAGTGTTTTTGACAAGACGGGCATAGTTGAATTTGCAAAAACTTTAATTTCTCTTGGTTACAAAATAATTTCAACAGGAGGAACTTCAAAAATTCTTACCAAGGATAAAATTCCCGTTATTCCCATACAAGAGATTACAGGTAATCCTGAGAGCTTTGATGGAAGGATGAAAACAATTAGTTTTCAAGTAGAATCCGGAATTTTGTTTGACAGGAAAAAT
>JAUYIO010000026.1 GCA_030688225.1 Nanobdellota archaeon | reverse complement strand
AAATGAGTTTGGATATGTTAGTGAAAAGGAATAAGGAATACTGTCGATTCCCGGCTGCTTAAACAATTTAAGACTATACGAGAAAGTATTCAGTCCAGAAATAGTTCCGGCAAGTGAATATTTTGCCTTTACTTTTACAATCTCTCCTGCTGGAATATTGACAATAAATCCGTAAATCATATTATTGTCCTGAGCCACTCTTTCTATCTCAAGACCAACTGGCTTCCTAAAATCAGCATCTTCATAAACTAATGGGTCTGTAATTGCATCCACCATAACTTGAGGAACATCATTTATTAATATTTCGGATATGGCTGCGTCTTGAGGCAAAATAATTCTTAGATAATTTTTATAGTCTCCTCCAGGCCAAGATATACTATCATTTTTATAACTAATAATTAATTCTTCCGAAATGCTTCCGTCTTCAGCTATGCTAACTTTTTGAGACAAATTTCTTTTTATAAAATAATTAACCTTATTTAATCCTAAATTCGCTTCATTAATTCCCAAGAAATCATTTATAGATTCTTCATCTTCTTTTCTCTCGTCCCACAAAGAAGAAGACCAACCATTTACAGTAAAAATGTTTTGCGCACTATTGTTAAATGAAAACATTAAATGCTTTTGCATCAAAGAGTCAGAGATTGACTGAGCAAGCAAAAGATAAGGAACTTCTTCTTTTGAGATTTTTTCCATCATTGCTTTGTAAATAGATCTTAGAAAATCTTTTTTCGATTCCTCAGAGGGTAATAAATTTTTTTCTGCGTGAGACTGCACAAGAATATAAAGATTGTTTGCATATACTTTCTCTTTGTAGTCCGGAACGTACACCGGACCTATCGCTTGTAAAACATTTTTAATAAATGATGTGTCTATGCCAATAACTCCGGAAACTTTTTGTCCGGTTTCAACAAATAAGAAATTAGAGGCTGAAGATGCTGAGTCAATAAAATCAACATCAAAATTACTATCTTTCATGTACCAATGGATTGATGGAAGATGTCTTCTTATGCCGTAGGGTGGCTCTACATGGCCTCTTAATTGTCTATCTGCATCATCCACATCTTTTATGGAAAATTCACTTATCTTGCCCATATTTATTTTTAAGATTCCATAAGAATCAATAAGTCCCCCACCAGGCCTCAATTCCATATTGTCTTGAAAAAGTAATAAATAAGTTCTTTGTCCTTCCATTCCAAAAAGACCAGGTAAAACATCCGAAGCATTCGATAAAAGCTTGATAAAAGGATCAATTACTGCCATTTTTTGTAAGATTGGTGCGGGAATTTTTTCTTCAGCTTTTACTTTTTCCAAAGCCACAATTGCACTTTTAAGATAGTTCTCTCCTTTTGCAAAATCGTCTGCAGGGTCTTTGCTTTTGCCTGAAAATATTTTTGAAAAATAAATTTCTGAGTCAAACGCATACAATACTCCTTGGGATATTTTGTATCCCAACTCTATGTCCCCTGAAAGCCTTTTTAAGTTATCTTGTCGTCCAATAATTTTTGCTTGAAAATCTAATGCTCGATATGCTTCTTTTCCAACTGAAAAAAATGTATTGGAAAGACGAAGCGAACTTTTTGCTCTTGCAAAATTCCCTTTGTCCATTTCCTCTTTTGCAAGATAAAGAGTATTTAAACCAAGAAAAGAAAAAAACAAAGTAAAAACAAAGGGAGAAAGAAATAAAAATATTAATATCCAAATAATAAATAAGGGGAAACTTTTTATCTTTCTTATTTCTTTGTGTGAGCTTTCTTCTTCTGTTTTTTCCTTATCTTGTATGTCTATATTTCTTATTTTTTTAGTCAATTGATATTTGTCTCCCAATAAATATTCGCCATTTTGCGGAAAAGATACACTTCCCCTTTTTGGGTCATGTTTTATAAAATCTATCATGACCTCAGG
>JAUYIO010000016.1 GCA_030688225.1 Nanobdellota archaeon | reverse complement strand
TAGAAGTAGTGTCCAGGTTGATAAACTAAAAATCCATTTTATTACTCCTCCAACTATTGTAGAAACAACTCCCACAATTACGAGCATTCACCTGAATGTTTTTGATGAAAATAATTCTTTGGTTAAACAAACTTCTTATAGCGATAATATTTCAGAATTAAGTGAAGACGATGTATTTGTTTTTACATTAAATACTTCTGATATGGATAAAGGATTATATGTTTTTGAAGCAAATTATTCTAACACTCTTGATAAAGTTAAAGATAAAAATCCTTTTATTGAAGAGGAAGTTAGAGAAGCAGAAATTAACAGGATTCGCCAATACTTCCAAATACTTGAATAAGAACTTTTATAATTCTTCTTGTCTTTAGATTTTAATGGAAAAGAAAATATACAATTATGCTCTTGATGCAGATAAGGAAACTCTTGGGCAATTCAAGGAATGTTATTCTCATGATTTTGTCACAGCTGCAGCACTAATGCCCGACGCTCACAAAGGTTACACAGCCCCGATTGGTTCTGTTTTAATCACAAAAAATTTTGTTGTTCCTGCATGGGTTGGATTTGATATTGGTTGCGGACTTATTGCAGTAAAAATAAAAGGAAAAAACATTCTTGAAAAAATAAAAAAGAATATTGATAAGATTTACAATGAAGTAAATAAGAAAATTCCTATGGGCCTCGGAAGATACAACTCTGAGAAAAATATTTCTGAAAAAACAAAAAAAGAATTTAAAAAAATTCTTGCAAGATTTGAATCCAAACCTTATGATAAAAATATTCTTCAATATTTGAAATCAAGCGCATTAAAAAATCTTGGAACTCTTGGTTCTGGAAATCATTTTATAGAACTTTGTTCCATTTATAAAGAAAAAGAAGTATGGATTGTTATTCATTCTGGAAGCAGAGGAATAGGACATGAAGTTGCAAAAAAGTATATGATAAAAGCTTCTCAGAGCAAGAAAGATTTTGAAAAAACTTTTCCTCTTGATGTAAAATCAGAAATAGGAAAACAATATCTAAACATTCTTGATTTCGGACTTGATTATGCTTTGTTAAACAGATTAGAGATGAGTTATAAAGTTGTTGAAGTTATTGAAAATGTTTTAGACGATGCATGCACAAG
>JAUYIO010000029.1 GCA_030688225.1 Nanobdellota archaeon | reverse complement strand
TACTTGGATTTAATTTCAGAAGAATAAGTGCTGAAAAATTTTCAGATTCTCTTGCAAGAATAAAGATAAATTCAAATCTAGACATAATTGACATAAAAGAAATTTCCTCAGATATTTTAAAGGGAGATGACGAGATACTTTCTATAGATTTCAAATATAAAATAGGTTATGATCCTGAAATAGCAAAATTAGAATTTGAAGGAACATTATTAATTTCTGTTGAAAAAGGAAAATCAAAAGAAATCTTGAAAGAGTGGGAAAACAAAAAGATGCTGGAAGAGTTAAAAATGCCTCTTTTTAATCTAATAATTAAGAAATCAAGTATAAAAGCCCTTCAATTAGAAGAAGAAATGAATATACCTTTTCATTTACCGCTACCAACTGTTAGAAAAGCTGATTCTGATAAAAAATAGTACTAAATCTTCATGAATTTTAGTCAATGATAAAAATTTAAATAAGTATTTTGTCATCTTAATTAATGAAAATCTCTTCAGAAAAAAAAGACAAAATCTCAGAGCAGATTCTTTCATTGTTATATTCTTCAAACCCCAAACCAATTTTTACAGCCCACATAGCCAAAGAAATAGCTCGTGATGAAGGATTCACAAAAAAATTATTGGTTGAACTAAAAAACAAAAAATTAATAGTTGAGATAGACAAGAACCCAAAAGGAATTTCTTACCTCAAGCGGTCTCGTTGGAAGTTGAGTGATGAAGCATATAAATTCTACAAAGATAGTCAAATAAACACATCATCAAATATATTTTAGTGCATTAAAGCTTTTATACTTGCTAATTCTTTATTTTGCATGGACAATATAAAAGAGGCCTTTCAAAAAGTCAAACAAGACATAGATTCTTTGAAGCAAGAATTTTCTTCTTTGTATTCAGGATTAACAGAAACAAGAGAAAGAATGATTGAGTTATGTGAAATAATCAATGAACTAAACCATAAAATTAATCTTAACAATAATTCGACAAATAAAGAAGATATTCCAACACATTCGACACAAACTTCGACAGTTCGACAGGAAATCAAGGGGTTAAAACCCTATTTTTTAGGTATTTCCACAGGAAATCAAGGGGTTCCAACAGACAGACAGACAGACCAACAGACAGACAAAATAAGGGAAAAATCACCAGAAAACTCTTTTGAAAAGGCAACAGAAATACTTGATTCACTAGACAATTTAAAGAAAGAACTAAGACTAAAATTCAAAAGGCTCACAGAGCAAGAATTCCTTGTTTTCTCGACGATATATCAACTAGAGGAAGAACAAGGATATACTGACTACAAGATGATTTCTAACAAGTTAACTCTCTCTGAAAGCTCTGTAAGAGATTATGTCCAGAGGATTATAAAAAAAGGAATTTCCGTCGATAAAAAAAGGATAAATAACAAAATCATCCACCTCTCTATTTCCGAAAATATAAAGAAAATAGCAAAATTACCAACAATCTTGAAATTAAGAGATATATAATTAAGTTATTATGCTCACCGAATAACTCTTAGTTTTCAACTATTTTCTCTGGTTTTATTCTCTCTTTTTGAAGGTCATGTCTTTTCCATAGGTAAATTTCTCTTTTTTATTTTATAATTCTCTCACTTTTTCTGTTAAATCAGTGTTTTATTTTTGATTTTTCCCCTTTTTTTCTTATTTTCAGTAATACCAACTAATTTTTCTTTTTCCTAACTCTCACTTTTGTCTTTTTTAGCATCTTTTCTTTGACATTTTCAGGTATAAATACCCTTTTTTTACCATTTTTCTCTATTTGCTCTTCAATTAAACTCTCACTTTTTCGTTTTAGGGCATTAATTTGTCCTCTTATTGTAGATCTCTCTTTGCCAAGTATAGCTGCTAAATCATCATAACTTAGCTTCATATCTGTATTCAACAATATCCATAGTATTGCTCTTTCAGTTATTGAAAAATCTTCTAAATTTGGTGTTTGAACACCTGTTTGAACACCTGTTTGAACAGCATAAACACCTGTCTGTTTATCATTCTTTTGTTTGGTTGTTTTAAACAGCCTGTTTGTTTTTACAAGACTCACCTGGGAAACAACATTTTTCATTTCTTCAATATCTTCTTTCATCGTCGATAAAATTTCTTTCATCTCATTTATCTCTTCTCTATGGTTTTTTTTCTCTGAATCAAGGTGTTCTATCCATGTTGTAATAGAAATCATATCTTTTTTTACAGAATCAAAACCTTTTTTTGTTTCTTCTTTTATCTCCTCAACTCTTTTTTTCCCAAAAAACCAGTTAAACATAATATATTTTACAAAATATAGTTTAAAAACTTTTGTTTTTTCGTCGGAAATTTCCTTGAGTTATCCTTATCAAAAGATGTGTCTAAGCCCCACAATTTCTCATAGAAAAAAGAGGTGTTTGTCTCAAAAAAAGCGATAAACACCTAAATTAAACATCTTTAAACAACAAACAACATAAACAAACACCATAGACAAGCTGTTTGAACGTGTTTCAAAAAAATCTTTTTTCCGACGATAAACACTGTTTAAACACCTGTTTAAGACAGATAAGACAAATGTTCTGGTGATTCTTTAAATGCACTAAGCTAACCTAAGTGCACAAAAGTCGGAGGGCACTAAAAAATTAGGAAAAAATAGGTGGGAAAATTTCTAAAGAATCTTTTTAAACCATCTGCACCTTATTAATTAATGAGTTTAAAACCCTCCAAGATAATTTATCCTAATCAAAGTATGTTAATAAGAAATTTTAAGGCTTTTGTAGCCCCTCATCTTAAACAGATACATTCTGTTGAGAAAGCT
Source organism: Nanobdellota archaeon (assembly GCA_030688225.1). Lineage (GTDB taxonomy): Archaea > Nanobdellota > Nanobdellia > Pacearchaeales > GW2011-AR1 > JAUYIO01. Next base: position 1,031 of record JAUYIO010000029.1, on the reverse strand, counting down.
TTGCTCTGGGGAAGCCTAGCAAATGGTTCATTTGGCATTTACTCTAAGCCTTATCAAGGACACATAGGAAGTGATATTGATTTAATAGTCCTTTTGGAGAAAGGTTCAAATGTACCTAAAGATTTTAAGTATTTAGAGATAAACAAGACTTGGTTTAGAGGTTATCGGCCACGAAACTTTGGCAAATTTCTTTGTGAGAGTATTCCTCACAAAATAGATATTCTTCTTGTGAAATCAGAGTATGATGAGAGATATGTCAGAGAAAGGATAAAGAACCTCCAAAGGGGTAAGCTAATTCCTATTTACACAAAAAGAAATTTGGGTGAAAAAACAAAATAATCTTTAGGAAACTTTTTTAAAATCTTTCTTTTTCCCATGTTTCCTCTATAAAATCCTGCACTTAGGACACCCTAAAGCCACGTGAACCATAACTTTATATACCTTAGTGCACAAAGAGAGATATGAAAAGGGGAAAATGACATAACAATGACTATCTACAACATTAAAAAAATAAATGGTAAGAAAGTAAGGGTTTGGAATCGTGGGAGATCAAGAGGGTTGGAACAAGCTAAAGAGATACTTGGAGATTTAAGAAGAGAAGTGAATGCTCTTCTCAAGACAAAGAATAAAATAAAAATTCTCGAAGTAGGTTGTGGGTATGGAAGAGTTCTTTTAGAATTAAAGAAAATCTATGGAGATAAAATAGAAACTTATGGAATCAATAAAGAACCAAAATGGAATTTAAAACTTATAAAAATTTTTGGGGTTGCAGAAAAAATATTCTCAAAAAAAGAAATAGCCAAAAATTTGCCTAAGCTAACTATTTGCAAGGTAAATAGAAAAATACCTTTTAAGAGCAACACTTTTGACTTAGTTTTTAGTGAAAGAACAATTCAATACATCTCAGATAAGGCAAAATACCTTGAGGAATTGAACAGAATCGCGACTTCAGGAGGAATAATATTAACAGATATTCAGGATGGAACTGAAAATAGATGGGAAATTTTAAATAAAAACAAAAAGATCAGCAT
>JAUYIO010000094.1 GCA_030688225.1 Nanobdellota archaeon | reverse complement strand
CCGATTCCATTGATAACGCATTTTTTTCAATTTTCAAAGTGCCGATCAAAAATACTATAGAAATTTTTAGCTCTCTCTATGTCATTTACAGGTATTTCAAAATGTACAATTGGGTTTTCATTTTTCTTCTCCTTCTTTTTCTAAATCCTCAATAATTATTTTTTTCATCTTTAACATTACTGGAGTTGTTTTATCTGGATTTTTTGACATCAATTCTCCCATATTCTCGGGGATTATCTGCCAAGAAACTCCAAATTTGTCTTTAATCCAGCCACATTGCTCTGCTTCAGGAACAGCAGAAAGTTTTTCCCAGTAATAATCAATTTCTTCCTGGTCTTTACAATTCACAATAAAAGAGATAGCTTCATTGAATTTGAATTTATGCTCATGGGCAGAATCCATTGCTCCGAACAATTGCCATCTTAATGTGAAGAAAGAATGTGCCACAGTTCCATCTTTATCAGGAGATTGATTTTTGTATCTGGATATATCTCCTATTTTAGAATCAGGAAAAACAGAGACATAGAAATTCATGGCTTCCTCAGCTTTGCCACAGACATCTTCGACAAACATTATATGTGGTATTATTTTCTCTTCTGGTTTTCCTTTCTCAAATAATATTATCTGCCAGCTTACTCCGTATTTATCCTGTATCCACCCATATCTTGGGCTGAATGGGTATTCGCTGACTTCCATGAGAATTTTTCCTCCAAGAGTGAGCTTTTCCCACAATTCATTCACTTCTTCGACTGAGTCACATGATATTGTGAAAGAGATAGAAGGATTAAATTTAAACAAAGGTCCAGCACTAATTGCCATAAAATCATAGTCTAAAATCGTAAATCCAACAATGTCACAATCTCCAGATGGAGTATCATAAATTCTTGACTTGTGTGTTATTTTTGAATTGTCAAAAACAGATGTGTAGAATTCTGCAGCTTCAACTGCTTCTTTATCAAACCATAAATGAGGAATTATTTTTTGCTTACTCATTTCTCTCCTCAACTATGGCCTTGAATCCACCATAAGTCATTTTTTCTATATCAAAAGGCATATTTTTTGGCATTTCTTTCATAGAGTCATCTTCCATAACTTTTTTATTAATTTCATCTCTTTTTTCTTTAGATTCAAAAATAATAAATGAAAACATA
>JAUYIO010000081.1 GCA_030688225.1 Nanobdellota archaeon | reverse complement strand
ATCAAAGGAACTGCTGCAACAAACACGAAAAGAATTCTTGTTTTTTTTGTCAGACCAATTTTCCACCCAAGAATGTCGTCTATAAAACCAACTAATGATATGATAATAATTGAGGTTAACAAAGAAAATATCTCAACAAGATTATCTGAATTTTTAAAATAGAAAGTTTTGATTGCAATATAGCTTAAAGTTCCTAAGAGAAAGCCGAAGATTACTGATACTCCTCCTGCTTCCACAACTTCTCTATTATCAAGTTTATGAACATCTTTCCCGACAAGCCCTGTTCTTTTTGCACCACGAATCCAACCCGGGATAAAAAACAAAGTGAGAAAAAAACTAAACAGCATTGAAAGAATCAATAAAGGGTCCATGTTAATATTCTCCTGGTTTAACTTTCCATAAATTTTCATCAGGATAATCTATTTCTAAATAATCAGGATTTGTTTTTATATCAGAAGGGTAACTTATTTCCCATATCCTTATTGGTCCATTGAACCCTTGGTAATGAACAAATGGCCCGACGTAAAATCCTTGTTGATTTAAACTATCCACAAGAGAGCTATCTTCTGAATGAACGAGATTAAAATAATTTGATTGCTCATCAAACAAATACAATCTAACCAATTCAGAATGAATTGTTTTTTTGCTTAGATAAAGCATAGCACCGATTTCGTTTGTAGTGACTCCTCTGTTTTGATCAACATTCAAACTTGGAAATAAAAATACTCCTGAATCCAAACCTGTTTCAAAATCTTGAAGCACTCCATTGTAGAATAAATATCTCAAAGGAATGTAATACTGATTTCCATTATAAACAAAAATAGCAGTTGGTTGTAGAAGATCTCCATCAGAATCTTTATTGAGTATTATTGCACCAACTCCTGCAGCTTTTCTAGGAAGGAAAATTTCTTTTCCGTTTTGGTTCCATGTTATGTCCTCATCAGTAACAGATGCTCCTCTGTAAATGTAGTTTGTTCCCTGAGCAGATTCTTGAGTTTGTGTTTCATCCATGAGGAAAGTTTGAATCCATGAGAATCTGTCATAGTTTTCATTAGAACCAATGCTTGAAAAAGCAGTATATTTCCCAATATCTGTGGAATCTATCAAAAGATTTGTAGCTTTGTGAGTATATAAAAATTCCAAAGCATCTCTCTCATTGGTTCCTGTAAGAACATATCTTCCCATTAAATAATCCCAATATTCAATAGCGTTTCCTCCGTCAAGAATAGTTGCTCTTTCTCCAATACTTTGAACCCAATAACCATAATCCCACCAATGTGCGAATACTGCGTTTTGAGGAGTATTTTCTCTTACCCAACTCATGGCTTTTTGCCATTGCCAGTGATAACCACTTGGAGCAAAATTTTCTGCAGTGAATTTATCCGCTTTGTAATAATTAAATGCAGTTAATATGGAAGCAAGTATAACTATTATGGCCAAGATTCCAAAAAGGAGTTTTGCAGCATCTGTTTTTTCTTTGAAGTATTTGTTAGTTGTTTTTACAATTAAAAATGCAATTGCAACAGGACTTACCGCTCCTAATACCATAACAAGTCTTATTGCACTTCTTGCTCCAATGATACCTAATGTTAAAATTATGAAATAAAGAATGTATGCAAAATTAAATTCTCTGAACACATCAAAATTATTTTCTTTATGCCTCTTGAAATAATAATATCCAAAATATCCTATGAAAAAAATAATTCCTGCAAAATACACAATATGACTCAAAACACTTGTTCCGTTTAGAGAACTATTTGAAGAGTACCTGCTGAAAATTAGGCAGATTAAAAAAACAAAATATCCGAAAGTTAAGATTATTTTTTCTCTTCTTGTCAATTTCTTAATCATGCTATTAAATAAAACAATAGAACCTATAAAGAACAACCAGAAAAATAATGGGATATTGAAATATATCGGACCAAAAGAAGATTTCCAATCATCTATGAAATATGGCTGCTTGTTTTCAGCAACTGTTAATCCAAATCGTGATGTTTGTGGTTCTGTCAATTGTTGTTTCACACTATTTGCTCTGTTTAATACAAAACCTGGCCCGAAAAATACAGAGAATAATATTATCAAAATAACAATTGAAACAATTACTGAAAAAACAGGTCCAGGAATTTTTTTCCTCTCTTTAAAACTCATTAATTTTCTGTTTTTGATTATCAAAAGATTTAAACCAACAATGAATAAAACAGAAATTCCCAAACCACTAGACAATGAAATCATCAACCCTTTAAGAGTATATCTCTCTGAAAAAGTTACAAGAATAAAAAATGCAGAGATAAGCCAAGATGAATAAACCAGGAATTCATTTTTTCTGACTTTGCCAAATAAAAATGCAAGTAAAACAGCTGCAGGTATTGTGAAGAAAATAAAGATGATTCCTGCCCAGATTAAACCCATTCCTGCAGTAGCAATTCCTGCCAAGATTCCAAAAGATATTCCTCTTCCAATTCTCTTTGAGGTAAAAGCTTCAAGGAAAAAATAAAATGCTATGAACATAAAAAAGAATGCTGCTGACTCTTTTTCAGGGATTCCAGCAATTGTTCTTGGTAAGAGAGAAGGAATTAATATAAAGAACAAAGTAGAAATTATCGCGATGGAATTTTTTATTTTATTGTTTTGTTTGTAAAAAATCTTTCTTGTAAAAAGAAAAAAGGCAATTGTTGTCAATCCAAACATCATTACAGGAAAAAGAATTGAAGAATATGTTACATCGTTGCTTAACCCAAAAACAGAAAGGAATTTATGAAAATAGGCCATCATATGAACAAGAAGAGTTGCTTCTCTTGATGTGTCTATTGGAAAACATCCTGTCCCAGAACAAATATCTGCCAAAGGAACAGAACGCATAGCATCAATTGCAAAGAGAGAGCCGTTTTGAACAATGTATTTTGTCCATCTAAGGAAAAGAAAAGGGTCTAAATCAGGCCCCAAAGTCCATCCTCCTGTTGAGATGTCTTTTAGTTTCGGAATGTTAAGAGTCCTTATTCTAATCCCGATAAAGACTATAATTGCTAAAAGGACGTATGTAATAAGGCTATTTTTTTGTTTCAAGAAGTTCACAAATTTCTTTTTTCTTTCTTCAATTAAATCCTTTCCATTATAATCCTCCATTTTAACTTATTTCAACAATGTCTTCTGCGCTAAGCTCTTTAACAATATCTTTTTCTCCACAGTAAGGACACTCTTTTTTAGGTTTTTCAGCTTCAAACTTATAATTGCATCTTCTGCAAACGAATTTTGTCATATTATTTTAATATTTCAGATTTTCTATTGTATTTTTATTTTACACTGATACTTTAGTTTTCTTTTGCACTGTAGATTTTCTTTTAGAAAAAGAAAATCCCATTTTATAAAAGAAAATCCCAATTTTGACATGATTTATAGAGAAATTGTTTGTATTTAAAGATTATTAAAACAAAAGCGGAGTAACATATACTTCAAGTAAGGCTGCTGCAACAAGGATGATTATTGCTATAAAAAGAAGAACAACTGTATTTTCTAACACTCTTAAGAATCTCTTATTTCTCACACCATTCCTTATAACTCCAACTCCAAAAATACCTCCTGCCAAGGCAGTTATAAAATAAGCAGCAATCTCTGGGAACCCATGAATCATATACCTTGCAAGCCCGAAAGGAATGTCACCTAATTGGTACTTGGTGAAAATGCCAATCGCTGCAGCAATAACGCTTGCATTCCAAACAAGAACAAAAATAGCTCCTGCACCAAAAATAAGGGAAAATAACAAGGTAAAAATCATCACATAAATATTATTTTCAAGTATTGAAAGAGTTCTGTCAAGCCCACTTACAGAACCTCCTGTTATTGTTCCTTGTGAAGAAGTATATCTTTGAACACATCCTGCAACATCATCAGGACTATTTATTCTACAATAGGTATCAATTTGAAGATTTAATAAATTAGAATCTTGCAAAACTATGTGCCAAAAAGACATTGCAATAACAAATCCTAAAAACAACCACATTAAAGCATAAACAGCATCTTTGTGCATTCTCCACACACTTAGAAAACCTTCAATTCTTTCATCTTCCTCTTCCTCTCTTTTGATTATAAAATACATGTAGGGAAGGCTAAACATAACACAAAATATTACAACAACTAATCCTGGCGCTTTTGAAAAAGCAGGATCTCCTGAGAAAAACCAGTGTGTGAGCAAAAGTGCGAGCGAACCATAAAGAAGCCCGATAAACAACATTTTCCAAGCCCCTTTTTCAGTATTCTTTGGATTAATAATCATCTCTAACATAATCCTATATATGGGTTTTTGGCTTTTAAATATTTGCCAACATTTTTATAATAATTATTCTTAATCTTTTTATGGACAAAAAAAAGAGATTTAATCAAATAGCTCGCGATATAAAAGATGTTAAAATTCAAGGAGCACGAAATATTGCGAAAAAAGCTCTTGAGGCTTATTCATTGTTTCCTTCAAAAAAATCAAAGAGAGAACTTTTAAATTTGCGTCCGACAGAACCAATGCTGGAAAATGTTCTGGACATGGCTGAAGAAGGAAAATCTCTTGAAGAAATAAGAAAACATTTTTCAGATGCACAAGAAAAAATAAATGAGAAAGTTCTCAAGATTATAAAGAACAACGACATAATCTTCACGCATTGTCATTCTACAAATGTTGTTAATTCTCTTATTTACGCGAAGAATAAGGGAAAAAAATTTGAAGTTTACATAACTGAATCTCGTCCATTATTTCAGGGAAGAAAGACAGCGTCTCAAATGAGAAAAAACAAAATTAAAGTTACTATGTTTGTTGATTCTGCAATTGATGTTGCTCTTTCAGGAGAACAAGGAAACAAAAAACCAGATAAAGTTTTTTTGGGAGCAGATGCTTTGACTAAAAAAGGAATTGTCAACAAAATTGGAAGCGAATTAATCGCAAAAATAGCAAAACAAAATAAAATTCCTGTTTATATCATTGCAGATTCGTGGAAATTCACGAATAAAAAAGTCCCTTTGGAAAATAGAAAATTAAATGAAATTTGGGACAAAGCACCAAAAGGAATTAAAATAAAAAATCCTGCATTTGAATTTGTTGAAAATAAATTCATAAAAAAAATTATAACTGAGAAATAAATTTATTTATTCTTTAAGCATCTCTAAATTTGCACAAATATCTTTTGATAAAAGTATATCCTCCTCTCATATCTTCTTCAAGAACTTTAATACAATTCCCATCTTGATAGGGGCAAATATGTTCTGCCAGAAGAGGAATCACAGGACAATAAATCTCGTCATTATAACATCCTTTGAATTTTCCACCACAATCTTTAACTTCTTCAGTTATTGCCTCATTATTTGTCTTTCTTGGAACTTTTTCTCCAAGACCAATACTCTTCCTCACAAATCCTTCAAGTACCTCTTTATGTTCTTTGTGATTCATTAGAAGTATTAATATAACCAAAACAATCTTTATAAAAATTGTTGTTCTAAGATTTTTCCTTCTCAACTTCTTTCAGATTTCCTTCAAGTTCTCTTGCAATTTTTTCAAGCTCTTCTTCAAGTTCTTTCTTGATATCCTCTAATTTTATAATTTGGTTCCCAATTAATTTTTTAGTTTCAGGAATTGTTTTTTTTACAAAATTTTTTCCTCCAACATCAACAAGCAATTCTTCAGAGAGAAGTTTCGTTTTCACAAAAATTCCTTGCCCAACAGGAGAGAGAATTTCTTTTCCCTCGCCATTTCTCAACTCATCAAGCCCGAAATTTAAAT
>JAUYIO010000072.1 GCA_030688225.1 Nanobdellota archaeon | reverse complement strand
TCTGCTGAAATTTCCACTGGAAATCCATAAGTTTGGAATAAATCAAAAGCAATTTTGCCATCAATTTCTGATAATTTAGAAAATTCTTTTAATCATTTTTCCAAAGTTTGATTAAACTTTTTAATTTCTGTTTCAATGACCTGCCTTGCCGGCAGGCAGGTTTGAATCATTAAAGCAGAGTTTTTTTCCAGTTCAGGATAAATTGGACTCATGATTTGAATTATAACTTCAGCAATTTCAACCCCTGCTTTTTCCAAATCTACTGCGCCCATTTTTTTAAGTTGTAAAGTTGCTCTTCTGATTAATCTTCTCAAAATATAACCTCTTTCTTTATTGGAGGGTTCCACTCCATCAGCAATAATAAAAGTAGTAGCTCTTAAATGATCTGCAATAATCCTAAAAGCAACTTTATTTTCCTTATATTTCTTTCCCAAAATATTTTCGATCGCAGATATAATGGGAGCAAATAAATCTGTTTGATAATCATCATCAAAACCATTAACAACTGCTAAAATTCTTTCCAAACCTCCACCAAAATCAACATTTCTCTGCTCTAATTTTTCAAATTTACCATCTGCTGTTTTTTGATATTCCATAAAAACATTATTACCAAGTTCTATTTGATCAATAAATATTTCTGAGTCAGGTCCACAAGGACCAGTATCTCCTGGGGATGCCCACCAATTATCTTTCTTGCCCTTAAAAGATATTTTTTTTTGAGGAATTCCTAAAGATTTCCAAACTTCCTCTGATTCTGTATCTTTGGGAGCATCTTTATCTCCTGCAAAACAAGTCACAGATAATTTTTCAGGATCAATCCCCAGCTCTTTAGTTAAAAATTCAAAAGTTAGAGTAATTGCTTCTTTTTTCCAGTAATCTCCCAAAGACCAATTGCCCAACATTTCAAAAAAAGTATGATGACAAAGATCTCCTACTTCATCAATATCATCAGTTCTTAAACATTTCTGGGAATTTACTAATTTTTTGCCTTCAGGATGAGATTCTC
>JAUYIO010000061.1 GCA_030688225.1 Nanobdellota archaeon | reverse complement strand
TCTCTTAGTGATGATTACAATTTGCTTTTGAATTTGGCGAGAGGAGTTTTGATTGAGCACCAACCTAAAGCTGAAGAATTTACAGACACTGAAAGAACAAGGCATGTTTTTTTTAACATTTCAAAAGATTTGCTACAGGATTTGGCGAAGAGCAAAGGAATTAAGATTAATTATTCTGATTTGAACAAGCTTGCAAATATTCTTGTCAGACATACTATTGGTTTCGGATTGATTGAGATTTTATTGGAAGACAAAAAACTTCAGGATATTTCTTTGAACGCTCCTATTTCCTTGACAAATATTTTTGTAAGGCATCAAGATTATGATGAATGTTCTACAAACATCATGCCTAATCAGGAAGATATTGATTCATGGGCTGCGAAATTTAGAATGATTTCTGGAAGGCCTTTGGATGAAGCGAATCCGATTCTTGACACGCAACTTGATTTGGGAGAGATAAGAGCGAGAATTGCAATTATTCAACAGCCACTTTCTCCTGATGGCCTGGCATATGCAATTAGAAGACATAGGGAAAGTCCTTGGACATTACCGCTTTTTGTTCAAAATAAAATGCTTAATCCTTTTGCAGCAGGGCTTTTGAGTTTTTTGATTGACGGTTCAAGAACGCTTTTGGTTGCAGGGACAAGAAGTTCTGGGAAGACCTCTTTGTTAGGGAGTTTGATGCTGGAAATTATTCCACGTTACAGAATTATTGTTATTGAGGATTCTCTTGAATTGCCGACAGAGTCTTTGAGGAGATTGAATTATGATATCCTAAGAATGAAAGTAAGGAGTGCTTTGCTGAAGACAACGAATGAGATTTCTGCCGACGACGGGATTAGAACTTCGTTGAGGCTGGGAGATAGTTGTCTTATTATTGGTGAAGTAAGAAGTGTTGAGGCAAAAGCTCTTTATGAAGCGATGAGAGTTGGAGCGTTGGCAAATGTTGTTGCAGGAACAATTCACGGAGCTTCACCATATGGGGTTTTTGACAGAGTTGTGAATGATTTAGGTGTTCCTATGACAAGTTTCAAGGCGACAGATATTATTGTTGTTTGCAATCCGATAAAATCTCCTGATGGTTTGCATTCTTGGAAAAGGGTTGTGAGAATCTCTGAAGTAAGAAAACATTGGCAAAAAGATCCTCTTGAAGAAAAAGGTTTTGTTGATTTAATGGTTTATGATGTTGAGAAAGATGAATTAGTTCCGACAGATGATTTGATTAACGGAGATTCTGAAATTATCAAGGAGATTGCAGCGAATGTAAAAGGTTGGGCAGGAAATTGGGATGCTATCTGGGATAATATTTTGTTGAGAGCTAAAATAAAAAAAGAAATTGTTGAGGTTGCAGAGAGAACAGGAAACAAAGATTTGCTTGAATCTGGTTTTAATGTTATTTCAAATAATGCTTTTCATCAAATCTCTGACAAAGTTCGGGAGGAAATTGGCTTGCCTTTAAGTGAGAAAGTTTTTCCAGAATGGCAGAAATGGTTGATGGGGGAAGTTAAGAAGAAATAATTTTTTGAGTCCAATAACCCCCGTTTACGTTACAATGTACTCCCTCCGAAATCTATATAAATGGACAAGTGTTATAATATTATTACAAATGTTAAAAAAATATAATAGATACCTTTTATTGAAAATTTTCTTGGATTCTCCTACTGATAGTTTTCGTCTTCGGGAATTAAGTCGATTGAGCAAGATTTCTCCTGCTTCTGTAATGAACTATCTCAAGGAATTTGAAGACGAAGGTTTGATTAGAAAATATGAAAAGAGAGGTGTGCCTTTTTACAAAGCAGACAGAGACGACGAGGATTTTGTCTTTTACAAGAAAATCAGTATACTCTATGAATTAAAGGATTCTGGATTAGTTGATTATTTATGGGACAATCTTCATCCAGAGGCAATTATCCTTTATGGAAGTTATGCTAAAGGAGAGTCCACCGAAGAATCTGACATTGATTTTTTTATTGTTGGAAAAGAAAAGAATATTAACTTAAGAAAATTTGAAGATTTGTTTAAGAGGGAAATTCATCTGATGTTTGAAAAAGACTCTAAAAAAATACCTAAAAAATTGAAGAGTAATTTAGTAAATGGCGTTGTATTGAAAGGTTACTTTAACATTTAAAATGATAATTAAAGTCAAAATAGACAAGCAAAAATCCGAATCGCTTTTTGAGATGGCGAATCTTCGAGAAGAATATATTTCTCATTTGGATTTGGATAAATTCTCTCCTTTAGTTGCAGAGGACTATTATGAAATTATAAAAGAACTTGCTTCAGCATTAATTCTTTTAGACGGCTTTAAATCTATTGGGGAAAATTCTCATAAAGATCTTATTGACTTTCTGGAAAAATATAAATTTTCCGACGGAGAAATAGTTTTCCTTCATGATTTAAGAATTAAGAGAAACAAGAGTTCTTATGAGGGAAAACGCATAGATTACTCTTATCTGAAAGAAAAGAAAGGTAAGATTGAGGAGATAATTAAAAAATTAAAAACACTTATTAAAAACAAACAAAAATAAAAATGACTATTCCAAGAGAAAATGTAAGAGATGTTTTGAATCGTTATGGGAAAAAAATAGACGAGAAAATTGAGACCACGAGTTTGGGTGGGGAAAATTGGAGTCAATCCTATTCCACATTTAAGCAAGAGATGGCTCCTGATTTGTCGCGTTATGAAAAATGGTGCAAGAGTTTGGGAAGTATTATAAAATTAAATATTTCTGAAAAAGACAAAGCAAGAATTAAAAAATTTCTTGACATTGCGCATCTGGATTTAGAACCTTGGCAGCCTTTGACTTTAAGTGTTATGACTTTTGTCGGAGTTTTTTTTATAGGGTTGTTAATTTCTCTTGCAATTGCACTAATAAAAGGTTTTGCAGCTTTTCCTCTTTTGTTCTTTTCCCTGACAATTATTTTTGCTACTTTTTTATTTTACTATACAAATAATTATCCTCAAAGACTTGCGAACAAATGGAGATTGAAAGCTTCAAGTCAGATGGTTCCTGCAATTTTGTATATCGTGGTTTATATGAGGCATACTTCTAATCTTGAAAAAGCTGTTGCGTTCGCTTCTCAGCACTTGCAAAATCCTCTTGCTCTTGATTTCAAAAAAGTTTTTTACAATGTTGAAGTTGGAAAATTCTCAACGATAAAAGAAAGTCTTGATAATTATCTTGAGACTTGGAGAGATTATTCTATTGAATTTATAGAAAGTTTTCATTTGATTGAATCAAGTTTGTTTGAACCAGATAATT
>JAUYIO010000056.1 GCA_030688225.1 Nanobdellota archaeon | reverse complement strand
ATTTATCTAATCTTCCCCGCCTTCATCAATTCCAGATTCTTCAGCCATTTCTTCTTGCTCATCTTCAGGATTTGCAAGAGCCATTATCTCGCCTTCCTTTGCAATTTCCTCTTCTTCTTCAGCCTCTTTTTCTTCAATTTTTTTGTCATCAACTTTTTGTTCTTTTCTTCTTTTCAATTCTTCTTCCTTTTTTTCAGGAAAAGGTCTTTTTATTGAGATAGGAAGAATGTCTGAATTCAATTCAACCTCTGCAATTTTCAGAGAATCATAATGTATTTTTTCTAAATCTTCTTTGTTTATTTTTATCAAAAGCGGCGCATTCATTGCAATTTGCAAAGCTCTTGCTCCAAGAATTCTTGCTTGCTCATAATCTGAGAAATCTTTATGGTTCATTTTGTTATTTTTCTAAATCAGACTGGATTTTATGTAATAATTTTGAGATTTCAGGAGCGCTTTCATCATATCTTCTTGCAGATTCTGCAACATGAAGATTTACTTGTTGGGAATTGAATGCATCATATACTCTTTGCAAAGGCAAAAAAAGTGTAGGATGTTCTGATAAAATTCTATTTGCATCTGCTTCTGATAACATGCCTTTGTAATCTGGATTCTCTCTTATAAAATCTTGTCCTACCATTATCCTAATTGTTTTTCAATCTTTTTAGATATTTCTTTTTCTGTTTTTTCAATCAAGTCAATCATTGAATAAAATTCTTCAACTTTCAATGCTTTTGAATCTCCTTTTTGCATAGAGGAGATGATTCCGTTTGAAACTCCTGCAGTTAATCTGCATTCACTTATATCTTCCTCTTCTCTTGTAGGATCAATAATTATGTTGTTCCCTATCTTGTGCGCTGTAATTGAAATAGGAATATTCTTACTTAAAGGAATCTTTTTGTTTGTCCATTCTCCAAAGAGAACTTTTTCTTCCTCTTCGTCGTATTTTGGAATCTTCGCGCCTTTCAATGCAGCAATAGCTCCAATTCCTGCAACATCTAACAAATTTCCATCGTCGTTAATAGAATAAATATCTATGAAAACTGTCCAGACTTTTTCTCCTTCTTTTATACAAAGTTTTTCAAGCTCAATCATCTTACTTTCTCTAATGCATCTGTCAATTATTCTTGCAAGTTCTATTGATTCAATTTTTGGAGGCCCTATTTCAAATCTCGGAGAACTTAAAGGCAACAATTCAGAAGTTACCATCAAATTTCCTTTGTCTTTTGAATCAGGATAAGGTGCTCCAACATCCATTTTCACTCCGACGAGAACTTCTGTTTTTCCAACTTTTACTCTCGCACTTCCTTCTGCATTTTTTGAAACTCCTGTCTCAATAATTATCTCCCTGAATTCATCAAGTTTTCTTCCGTCAAATCTTTTTCCTTTTGATAAATATTCCCTTATTCTTTCTGCTGTCAAATCAGAGGTGCTCATTCCGTTTGTCATTTTTCTCCCCCAACTTCTTTCAAAGCATTTTTTTGAACTTCATAAATTTTTTTCGTTGCCTCTCTCGCAAGTTCAACAGCTTCTTTTAATTGTTTTGTTGTAATTTTACCATCCAATTGAATATGTGTGATTTTTCCAGAGTTTGTCATAGTTATTGGAATATCTGTTGCACCTTCTCCTTCTTCCCAATCTTCTTCTTTTTTATTAACATCAACAACTAATTGTTTGTCAAGTTTTCCAATTGAAACACTTGAGACTAATTCTTTCATAGGAATTCCTGCATGTGCAAGAGCCATGGCAGCTGCATTTATTCCGGCACATCTTGTTGAAGCATTTGCTTGCAAAATATTTATATGAACATCAACAACCATGTTTGGGTAATCATCAAGCATTACAATAGGTTCCAAAGCCCATTCAGTTATTTTACTTATTTCCATACTTCTTCTGCTCGGCCCTGGACGAATTCTTTCTGTAACAGAAAAACTAATCATGTTGTAGTTGCACCTTAAAGTTCCTTTTTCAGGATTTTGAGAATGCTGTGGATGCATTTTTTTTGGCCCATAAACAGCAGCAACTGCAATTGTTTCTCCGAATTGAAACATTGCGCTTCCGTCGGCATTTGGTATAATTCCGACTTTTGCTTTCATAGGTCTTATTTCATCAACCTTTCTTCCATCAGGACGTTTGAATATTTTTGCCGCGCTCATTTTTTAACTCTAATCTCCAATTTAAGTGATTGGACCTTTTCGTTTTGATCCATAAATTTTTCAAGTTTTGGAAAATAAGAATCTATCTCTTTTTTAGCAGGAACTGGTTTGCCATCAATTACATCAAATATTGGAGCTTTGTTTTCATCATAACAAATTCTAAAATATGCTCCTGTTGATTCTCCGTTTTTTCTTATTTCTCTATGAACTTCTAAAAAATATCTTTTTCCAGGCATTTTATTTAGAACAAGGCCATCACCATCACCCAAGTCAATTGCTATATCTCCCATTCTTCTTCCTTCTCTATAAATAAAATTAGTAGTTTCTTCATTTCTCTCGCTATTTTCTAATTTTTCAGCCATTTTTATTTTTTATTCTCTCCAAACCATTTTTTTACTTCGTCTGTCAAACCAGAAACAAAAGATTTTTCTGTAATGAACAAAATTGCTTTTTTGGCATGCAATTCATCTTCAATTTTGTCCCCATGAATCCAGATTAATCCATTTTGTCCGACAGTAATATTACACTTTGTTTCGTCTTTTATTAAGTTTATCATGCTCCCTTCTTTTCCAATAACTCTCGGAACTTTATTAGGATTTACTTTTACAATCATTCCGTCTTCAACTTTTCCAAGCCCTCTTGATTTAATGCTCAAGTCAATTCCTCTTTTGTTTATGTTCCAGATTTTTGCAACAACCATGTCCCCAATAGTCATCACTTCTTCAATTTCATCTTTGCTCACAAATCTGGGGACTTCTGCCAACGGCAAAAACGCATTTTCAGCAGTTCCAATATCAACAACCCAACCATTGAATGTAACATTTTCAACTTTTCCTATGACAACATTTCCTCTTCTTGGATGATAAGTTCCTGAAAGAGGAATAACTTTGACAAGCTTGTTTGATTCTTCAGCCAACCCAAATCTTAACGCAATTATTTCATCGCCTTTTTTCTCTGTCCCTTCTCCTGGAAGATAATCTCCTTTAGCAATCACTTCTCCAGGAATTATTATTTTTCGTTTTTCTTCATTGCTCATTTTCATTTCCTCTTAATTTATAATCTCCACAATGATTGCATCTTCCAGCATAAATAGGCTTTCCATTGGAACTGCAAATATTTTTTTGTTGTGGAACTCCGCTATAAGCGCAATCCATTGTTCTTGGGAATTCATTACCTCTTTGAATAAGCCATTCTCTCATTTCTTCACTATTCATTTTTCATTTCCTCTGTCAAAGCGCTTCCATGCGTAACAGAATTTAATTTATCATAAAAATCCATGATTATTCCGGCAGGAACATTTACAACAGCTTCCAAACTTCCGTCGTCAAGCCATTTTTCGTCTTCTTTGTGTTGGTTAATAATCCCATAAGCTTTTCCTGTATGAATTGCTGGAATTGTAATTTTGACTTTTTTTGTTTCAATTTTTATAGGAATTATCTTGCTTATAGAAGAAACAATATCTTGAATTTGATTTTCAATAGGAACATTTTTCAGATTAATATGGGCTTCCTCAAGAGCATTTTTTATTCTTTCTGGAGAATGAGGATGTCCTGTTTGAGGGTCAATAGCATTGCTCGTCAAAAAATTAACAACTTGCTTGAATTTTTTCTCTTTTTCTTCATCTCTGTAATCTTGTGTCAGTTGAATTTCTCCATTTTTAACAATTTTTTCAGCAATAGCATTTGGTTCTGTTGTTCCAAAAGCTTTTTCCAAATCAGATTCAGAAGCAACATGCCCTTTTTTTGAATCTGTAAAAACCTTGTCGCCTTCTGCTTCAATTGAAGATGTTTCACCTTTTTTGAATTTTACAGCCTCATCCAAATCAACAATAATCTCAAAATTTTTCCCTTCTCTTTTTATTCTTGCTAATGTGTTTGTCATTATTTAATAAACTCCTTAATTTTTTCTCCCTCAAGTCTTTTTAATTTTTTATCACTTGTTTCAATATAAGCAAGTTCAAGATTATCTGTTTCAAATTTCTTTCCCTGAATTTCTTCAAAAATATCAAGAATTAATTTTACTCCCTTTTTTATTGTCAGATCTTTTTTATATTTCTCTCTTAAAATTTCCTTGACTTTTTCGTCGTTTTCTCCAATAGCATTTGCATAATATGAGGAATAATTTCCTGTTACGTCGCTAACATAAAGTTCTGTTTTCTTGTCATTAATCCCTGCGATCATCAAAGCAACTCCGAAAGGTCTCGCCCCACCGTATTGTGTGAAATATTGTTTTATGTTTGCAATCTCTTTGATAATAAGTTCTGGCTCAACAGGTGAATCATAAGTTATTCTGTGTTGTTGTGCTACTAATTGCGCTCTTTCAGCTAATATTCTTGCATCAGAAACAATTCCTGCAGCACTTGCAATTATATGTGAATCAATTTCAAAGATTTTATTTGCAGATTTAGAAACAATTAATTTGTCCTTGATTCTCTTGTCAGCAATTATCAAAACGCCATCTGTGCAAACCATCCCTATACTTACTGGTCCGAGTCTGACGGTCTTTGTCGCATATTCAACCTGAAGAATAGTTCCTTCGGGTGAGAACATTGTCGCAGTTCTGTCATAGCCCATTGCTTGGTGTTGTAAATCCATTGGCATATCCATATTATTTTTAGAGAATTTAATAATCTAAATTAAATTTCCTTTTCTCCTTCCAAAATTAGGGGAGAGGATAGTTTTTAAATTTTTCTATCTCTTTTTCAACCCTTTCAACGTCCCTGAAACCCTCAAAACTTCCATTTTTTCAGGATAAACAACTAAAGACGCCCGAACAAGATTTACAGATTCACGATTCACAGAAATAATTGCAGAATCTTTCTTTTCGTCAATAAAATTCAAGCACGTTTTAGCCATTCCTTGTGCCCCTGAAAATTCGCTTATGGCTTTCCTGATATTTTCTCTAAGATTTTTCCCCACGACTAAGAGATATCTTTTCTTTTCCCTCATTGATGGCTTTAGTGATTTCATTTCAAAAATTTCCTATTTTTGCTATTATACTTTTTTCTACCACAGTAGTTTCTTTTTTTGTAAAAAAGAAACCCTTTTTCATAAGAAAAACAAGAATTAAGAAGATAAAAAGGTTTTGATTTACTATACAAATAAATATAAACACTTTCCTCTATAAATTAAAATGAGCGAAGATAACAATTATTCCTTAAGAACGAATGGGATTAAATACGACTCTTCAGATAGTTTAACAGAAACTCGTGATGAATTAGGAACTCTTCTTTTGAGAGATTCATTAGAAAAAGGACGTGCTATTGAATTTCCAAGTTTAGGAATTATTATTCAACCATAGAATTTAATTTCCAAACCTCTCACAATAATTTTTAAACCTTATTTTATTTAGTTAATTATAAAAAGGAAAAGAGGAGAAGAAAAATATGGAGATTTGTACAGTAGGTGGTTTTAACGAAGTAGGAAAAAATATGGTTGCAGTTAAAACCGGAGAAGATGTTTTTATCTTTGATGCAGGACTTTACATCCCGGGAATTGTGGAACTTCAGGAGGAAAATCTTGTTGAATACGCCCACCGATTCCAGAAAAGAGGAGCAAAACCGCAACAATATTCTGAAAAAAAGTTAAGGGATTTCGGGGCAATTCCTGACGACACAGTTCTTGATGAATTGGGCTGGAGTAAAAAAGTTGTCGCGATTTTCATAAGCCACGCACATTTGGACCATCTTGGGGGAATCTCTTACATTGCACACAGATATCCTCAAGCAACAATTTATGGAACAGCATTCACAATAAAACTCTTAGAGACAATTATAGAAGATGAAAAAATAAAACTAAAAAATAAAATAAAAGTTGTTGAAGCAAATTCTACTCATACTATTATCGGGAAAAGTGGAAGTTACAATGTTGATTTTATCCACACAACTCATTCAACAATTCATTGTGTCTTTCCTGCACTGCACACTAAAGAAGGAATATTCTTTTACGCATTGGATTTGAAGTTTGATAATTTTCCAACTTTTGGAGCTCCTCCAAATTATGCAAAAATGAGAGAATTGGGAAGGAAAGGAGTTAAGATTGCGTTAATTGACGCGCTCTACTCAGGAACAGAAGCCAAACCAGGAGGAGAGAGAGTTGCACAGCATTTAATGGAAGAAGCATTTTCAAAAGTTCATGAAAAAAACTCTGCATTCTTTGTCACAACTTTTTCATCCCACATTGAAAGGTTAATGAACATTGTAAAGTTGGCAAAAAAAACAAAAAGAGAAATTGTTTTTCTTGGAAGAAGCCTTGCGAAAAATGTAGAGGCTGCATCAAAAGTAAATGCCTGGCCATTCAAAGATATCAAATTATTAAAATATGCAAGACAGAGAGAATCTTTTTTCAAAACATTGGAGAAAAATAGGGGAAGATATTTTATTGTTTGCACAGGACATCAGGCAGAAGAAAATTCTGTTCTTGATAGAATTGTAAAAGGAAGTTTGCCTTTCAAGTTCCGTGCAGGGGACAATTTAATTTTTTCTTCTAGCGTCATTCCTGTTCCGATAAACATTGTTGCCCGTGAAAAGATGGATTCAAAATTAAGGAAGATTGGTGTTAAGATACAAACAAATGTTCATGTTCATGGACATGGAAGTAGAGAAGACATGAGAGAACTAATTGCAATGGTAAAACCAAAACACATCATTCCTGCTCACGGTTCCCTTCAACAAACAACTCCTCTTGCAGAACTTGCAGGAGAACTAGGGTATAAAGTTGGAAGAGAAGTTCATATAATGCAGGATGGGCAGAAACTTAGGCTTTAAAGATGGTGAAACAAGATATTTTTGAAGGATTGAAACTTGCAATTGCAAAAGGAGAAACTTTGCAACATGCAATGCAAAGTTTTTATAACGCAGGATATAAAAAACAGGATATTGAAGAGGCTGCAAGAGCTCTTCAGATGGAACAAGCAGGATATTCTCAACAACCAGAACCTGTTCAACAACAAATTTCTCCTAAGACTCAAACCACTGCACAATCTAATGAAAAACCAAAAGGGACATTAGGGGGATTTTTCCAGAAATTAATTCCTTCCAAACAAAATCAACAACAAAAACAAGAAAAAGACAAACCTGAAAAAGTTGCAATAATTCTTTTGGCAATAGTTTTGTTTGTATTAATTGCAGGACTTGTAATTGTTTTATTGTTTAAAGAACAGATTGCAAATTTATTTAGAGGATAAAATGTCTGAGATTTATTCTCCTGATGAAGATTCTTTTTTAATGTCAGATATTTTAAAAAAAGAAATTCCAAAACTCCTAAAGAAAAACTCTGATTTAAAATTTCTTGAAATAGGCTCTGGCTCAGGAGTTAATCTAAAAATTGCAAATGAATCTGGAATAAAAAAGAAAAATATTTTTTCTTGTGATGTAAATCAGAGAGCAGTTAAACTTTGCAAATCTTTAGGATTTAATTGCATTAAATCAGATTTATTTGAAAATATAAAAGGAAAATTTGACTTGATTATTTTCAATCCACCTTATCTTCCTGAAAACAAATTTGACAAAGAAAGAGACACTTCTGGAGGGAAAAAAGGAGACGAAACAATTTTGGAATTTCTGAAACAGGCAAAAAAATATCTTTGCAAAAAAGGGAAAATTTTTTTGCTCACAAGCAGTTTTACTCCTATGAGCAGAATAAGAAAAGAGATGAAAAATTACAAACACAAAATTCTCGTGAGGAAAAAACTTTTTTATGAAGAATTATTTGTTTGGGAATTGATGTGATTTATCAACACTTAACAACAACTATTTTTATATACCTTAACAATTATTCTTCTTTATGGTAAAATTCGCACATATCGCAGATGTCCATCTTGGAGGATGGAAACAAGAACCTCTCCTTGATTTAAATTTCAAATCTTTTGAAATGGCAATTGATTTGTGTATAAAAGAAAAAGTTGAATTCGTTTTAATCGCAGGAGATTTATTTGATTCAGCATATCCTGGAATAGATATCCTCAAGAAAACATTTGCAGAATTCAAAAAATTAAAAGAGTCAAGAATACCTTGTTTTATTATTGCAGGTTCTCACGATTATTCTGCATCTGGAAAAACTTTCTTAGATGTTCTTGAAAAAGCAGGTTTTTGCAAAAATGTTGCAGATTTTGAAGAAAACGGAGAGAATATAATTCTTAACCCAACAATTTATCAAGGAATTGCATTATATGGATATCCTGGAAGAAAATCAGGTTTAGAAGTAGAAGATTTGAGAAGAGTAAAAATCAATGACACTCCTGGAATGTTTAAAATTTTCATGCTTCACACAGCAATTGACAAAGCCACAGGAAATCTTCCGATGAACTCTGTAGAAACAAGATTGCTTCCTAAAGCAGATTATTATGCTCTTGGACATTTACATATGGATTTTCAATATGAAAATTTTGTTTATCCCGGCCCAATTTTCCCAAATAATTTCCAGGAACTTGAAGATTTGCATCATGGAAGTTTCTATATTGTTGACACAGACTCAAAAAACTCTTTGAAGAAAATGGAATTGAAATTAAAAGATGTTCTCTTTCTTGAAATAAAAACAAATAACGCTCTGAATGCAACAGAGAAAATAATCTCAGAACTTAATAAAATGGAATTAGAAAACAAGATAATTTTGTTGAGAATAAGAGGAGAATTGGAAAACGGAACAAACTCAGACATAAAATTTACGCAAATTGAAGAATTTGTAAAACAAAAAAAAGCTTACTTTCTCCTTAAAAACACTCATGATTTAAAAATAAAAGATGTAAAACTTGAAATTGAAGTAGAGGATACAGAAAACTTGGAAGATGAAACAATAAAAGTTTATGCTGAGAAAAACCCGTCTGATTTTAACAAGTTAATTCCCCAATTAATTAATTCTCTCTCAATGGAAAAACAGGAAGGAGAAACATCTTCTGTTTTTGAAGACAGAGTATTGCAAAACGTAAAAAATATTCTAAAAATCTAAGATGATTTTAAAAAAAATAATCCTGAAGAATATAAGAAGTTATGAAAATCAAGAAGTAAATTTTGCTTCTGGTTCTACACTTTTGTCAGGAGATATTGGTTCTGGAAAAACATCAATATTACTCGGAATAGAATTTGCTTTGTTCGGATTGCAGCCAGGACAAAGAGGTTCTTCTTTGCTGAGAAACGGGGCAGAATCAGGAGGAGTTTTGATAGAATTTGAAGTTGATGGAAAACAAATTGTAATTGAAAGAACTCTTAAAAGAGGAAAAACAATTTCCCAAGATGATTGTTCAATAACTATTGATGGAGAAAAAAGAGAAATAGCTGTGACAGAATTAAAAAGTGAAGTTTTAGGACTTTTAAATTATCCAAAAGAATTCTCAAAAAAGCAAAACATTCTTTACAAATTTACAGTATATACTCCTCAAGAAGAGATGAAGCAAATTATTTTGCAGGATTCAGAAACAAGAATAAACACTCTTCGCCATGTTTTTGGAATTGACAAATACAAGAAGATAATAGAAAATACGTCAATTATTGCTTCTAAATTAAGAGAAGAAAAAAGAAAAAAGGAAGGAATAACTGATAATCTTGAACAAGATAAATTAAATCTTGTATCAAAAGAAATTGAGTTAGGTGAAAAAAAGGAAAATTTGCTTGAAGCTGAAAAAGAATTTTCTGTGAAAAAAGACAGAAGAAGATATTTCCAGCAGGAAAAAGATGAAGTCTCTAAAAAGATAGAAGAGAAGAGAAGATTACAACAGGAAATTGACAAAACAAGAATTTTCCTTTCCAACAAGAAAGAGACAATCTCTGAAAATCACAAGCTCATGGGAGAAATTGAAGAACAAATACTTCAGTTAGAATCTCTCTCTTTTGATTACGATGAAATTAAAAAATTAGAAGAGGAAATCCTGCTGCTGAGAAAGAATAAAGAAAAGTTAAATGAACAAAGAATTGAGATGAATTCTCTATCAAGTTCCCTCAACCTAAAAAATGAAGAAAACAGAAAATTAGAACAAAAATTTTCAAATCTTGAAATTTGTCCGACGTGTTTGCAAAGTGTTGAAGCAGTTTATAGGGCAAATGTTCTTAATAAAGTTCATTCAGATTCTGCAGAGAACACAAGAAAAATATCGGAACTACAAAAAGAAATGCTGGTTATACAGGAGAATATGAAAAAGATTGATTCAGATATTTTTTTAAAAGAAAAGAAAATTAATGAATTAAATTTGCTTAAGATTAAACTGCAGGGAATTGATGAAAAGAAAAAAAGACTTGGAGATATGCAGAAGATAACAGTCTCTCTTGAAAAAGATATAGAAATACTTAACCATCATATAGAAACTCTTGACAATTCTGTTCTTGAATTGTCTAAATTTGATGATGTTTTCTTGGAAAAACAAAAAGAACTTGACAAGTCTATTGAGGAAGAACAAATGGCAGAGATAAAAGTTGCAGAATTGAAAAAAGAAATAGAAGTTTTTTCAAGACATCTGGAAGAGTTAAAACAAAATATAGAAAAAACAGAGCTAGTTAAAAAACAGCTTGATTACATAAATAGCCTTGAAGATTGGCTTTCAAAAAGATTCATCCCTCTTGTCTCTTTTGTGGAGAAGAACGTAATGATAAGACTTAAATCAGAATTTTCCCATCTCTTTGCAGAATGGTTCTCAATGCTGGTTTCAGATTCTTTCAATGTTAGCCTAAATGATGACTTCACACCAATAATAGAATATCAGGATTATGAAATTGATTATTCTTACTTGTCAGGAGGAGAAAGAACTGCAATAGCTCTCGCGTATCGTCTTTCTCTCAACCAAATAATTAATTCTCTTCTAAGCAAAATAAAAACAAAAGATTTGGTCATTCTTGACGAACCAACAGATGGATTTTCAGATCAGCAATTGGATAAAATGCGCGGAGTCTTAGAGCAATTAAATGTTAATCAGTTAATAATTGTAAGCCATGAACAGAAGATAGAAGGTTTTGTAGAGAATGTTTTGAAATTCAGAAAAGAAAATGGGATTAGCAGAATGGAATGATAAAAATAAAAACTCTAATCTCCAAATACCTATATGGAAAAAGAAATGAAAATATTAAACTCTGATTGTTCAACTAAATCTTGTGAGTGGTGTGAGGGGAGATGAGTTTAACAAAAAGATGGTTGGAAGAGCAAGGATATTTTGATGAGCCTTTTGAAACAAGAAAATGTCCTAAGTGTGGTGGAGAAATGCATGAATTATCACAAGATTATTCTGCAATGACAGAGGGGCAACAAGCAGATTATGATATGGGATTTAATAGACCTTTTGAATGTTCAAAATGTGGGCATTATGGTTTATTTGAAGTTGAATCTATCTATGACAAAGAGGCTAAATTGGAAGACCAACAAATTGACGAACTTGTTAAAATAATAAGAATAGATTCAAATAGTTTTGAAGATGTTATAGAACATGCTCTAAGGAGTAAATGCTTTATTGAAGCAATTTCTTTAATACATAATGTTATTGAGGCTTATCTTAAAAAGGAAATAGAAGATTCAACAAGCAATGATAAGGACAGATTAGAATTATTAAGTAAAAAATTTAAACCAAAATATCTTTATGATTATAATACAATAAGTTATTTATTGGGAATTATTAATAAAAATATGTATAAATCAATTCTTGAATTTAATGAAAAAAGAAATAAAGTCATACATGACTTAATGACAAATCCCAAGGATTTAGAAACGATTAGACAAATAGCAAAAAGAGGTAGAAAAATACAAATACAATTAAGTCCTCTAAATCATACATCATTAGATATAGATAATATAATGGATGAATTTGACAGGATTACTCAATAAATTCTGTGTAAAAAGTAAGTCTTTATTCAGACTTTATTCTCAAATTTCTCCCAATCAAAAAATTTATAAACCCTCTTTTCTCCTACATATTGTAAGATTTATTCTTAAAAAATTAAAATGGATAGTGAGTTAAAAAAATCAATTTTGAAAACAGGGACGACAATTCTTGGAATTGTTTGCAAAGATGGAATTGTAATGGCTGCTGACAGGCAGGTTACTGCAGGAAATCTTGTAATGAGTAAAGATGCAAAAAAAGTTGTTCAAATAAATGATTATCTTGTAAGTTCTTGGACAGGAGGAGCAGCAGATGCACAAAGACTTGGGAAATTATTGTCTGCAGAGTTAAAATTAAAAGAACTTCGTTCAAGATCAAGACCGACAGTTAAGCAATCTGCAAATCTTGCAGCATCAATAACTTATTCTAATGTAAGACAACCATCTATGATTCCGAACATAGTAGGAAGTTTAGTAGGAGGGTTTAATGAAGACGGAACAACAGAATTATACACTATTGAACCCGCAGGAGGAGTTTACAGAGTTAATGATTACGACGCTAATTTCGGCTCAGGAATGCCTTATGTTCTTGGTTTATTGGAAAGATTATACAAAAAAGATTTGAGCATTAAAGAAGGAATTGAACTTGCAAAAGAAGCTTTGAAATCCTCAACACAAAGAGATGTTGGAAGCGGTTATGGTATTGATATTTTTACAATTACAAAAGAGGGGATAAAGAAAGTAGTTGAGCAGACAATTGAGCCTGACTATAAAGACGACAAGAAAAATTAAATTTTTAAATTTTTAAAATGGACATTCTGAAAAATATAACTGAGAAACTGCAAAGTAAGATAACTGAAGCGAATTTTGAAGGAGCAAACATAGTCCTTTACACAGATAATGAAAGTTTTTTCAAGGAAGGAGAAGGAAAAATAAAAGAAATTGTAAATGAAATAAAAAAAAGAATTGAATTGCGTGCAGACCAAAAAATTCTCCATGATAAAGAACAAACAGAAAAAGACATAAAAGAGATAGTTCCTACTGAGGCAGAGATTACAAATGTTATTTTTGATTTTCACAGAAGTATTGTAATAATTGAAGCAAAAAGACCTGGAATGGTTATTGGAAAACAAGGCTCTATACTTGAAGAAGTAAGAATTAAAACTTTATGGACCCCGCAAGTTCAAAGAAGCCCTGCAATAAAAAGTCAAATCACAGAAAATATCAGAGAAGTTCTTTATGCAAATAATAATTATAGAAGAAAATTCCTTAATGAAACAGGAAAAAAAATTTACAAAGAGTGGAATCCTGAAAAAGTAGATGAATGGATAAGAATGACTTTTCTTGGAAGCGGAAGACAAGTTGGAAGAAGTTGCATTTTGTTACAGACTCCGAATTCAAAAGTTCTTCTTGATTGTGG